>NZ_JAGGMS010000001.1:7329166-7629833 GCF_017875555.1 Amycolatopsis magusensis
GAGGCGATGGCGTCGTGCACCGTCTCCGCGATGGTCTCGACTTCGGCCGCGCTCGTGGTCCCCACCTCTCCCTGCCCGTTCCAGCGTAACGCCGATGCCATGTCCGGGCGGCACGACGAAAATTCCCGCCGCTCGCCGAGATTCCGAGCCCGCCGCTGACCGGCGGCGATCGCCGCGCGTACACGGGAACCGGCCGACGATACCCAAGTGGGCCTTTCGGGAACGGCGGCCGATGTGCCACCGGTAATTCGTTCTTCGCCGCGGGTTAGAGTCGCCGGGTGCGAAGGAAACTCCGATCACCGTTGCCCCAGCGGCACGGCCTCGATCCCGCCCGGCTGCGGTTGCCGGACGAGGGGCCGTGGGCGACCCTTCGCGAGCACCTGGTGGAACGGCTGCCGCGGGTCGATCCCGCGCGCATCGACGAACTGCTGGCCGAAGAGCGGATCGTCGGGCTCGACGGTCCACTCGGCCCGGACACCCCGTTCCGGCCCGGCACCTTCATCTGGTTCCACCGCGACCTGCCGGACGAGGTGCCGGTGCCGTTCGAGGTCGAGGTGCTGCACCGCGACGACGACCTGCTGGTGGTGGACAAGCCGCACTTCCTGGCCACCATCCCGCGTGGCAGGCACGTGCTGCAGACCGCGCTGGTCCGGCTGCGCCGCGACCTGGACCTGCCGCAGCTGAGCCCGGCGCACCGGCTGGACCGGGTGACCGCCGGGCTGCTGCTGTTCGTCGTCCGCCCGGAACTGCGTGGCGCGTACCAGACGATGTTCCGGGATCGCCTGGTGCACAAGGAATACGAGGCGATCGCGCCGGTGGCCCCCGGCTTGGACCTGCCGTGCGTGGTGCGCAGCCGGATCGTCAAGGAACGCGGGGTGCTGGCCGCGCAGGAGGTGCCGGGACCGCCGAACAGCGAAACCCGCGTCGAACTCGCGGAGACCCGCGACGACCTCGGCCGGTACCGCCTGCTGCCCGCCACCGGGCGCACGCACCAACTCCGGCTGCACATGAGCAGCCTCGGCATCCCCATCCTCGGCGACGACTTCTACCCCGTCCTCACCGAAACCGCCCTCGACGACTTCCGCCGCCCACTGCAATTGCTGGCGAAGGCACTGGAATTCACCGACCCGGTGAGCGGACGGCGCCGCCGCTTCGAAAGCCGCCGCACCCTCCAATCCTGGTCCGACCACCCCACCTGGGCAGCCTGATGTCACGAATGTGGCTTTCGAGACGCCAGACGTCCCGAAAGCTACATTCGTGACATCGGCCCGGCTCGTCGGCTGCGGGAGTGTGGGACTCGGCTGTCTGAGTGTGGGACTCGCCCGGGATGACGCGGGAGTCGGGCGAGTCCCACGTTCCTGCAGCCGAACCCCGCACTCGGGCAGCCGAGTTCCCCATTCGGGGCCCCAAAGCCAGCCAAGTCGGGGAAGGCTCCCACTCTCGGCAATGCTATGAGTGGGGCATTACTTGCATTCAATGCAAGTAATGCCCCACTCATAGCGTTCGGAGGGTGGCCCTATTCGGTGGCGAGGCGGGTGCCTTCCACTCGCGCGGTGATCTTGGCGAAGGCGATGTCCCGTGAGGTCGAGGTGTCGTCGGCGAACGGGGAGAAGCCGCAGTCGTCGCAGGTGCCGAGGCGGTCGGCCGGGAGGTATTCGGCCGCCAGCAGGACCCGGTCCCGGACCTGCTCGGCGGTTTCCACCACCGGGTTCACCGGGTCGGTCACCCCGACGAAGATCCGCTGCTCCGGCCGCGAGTACGTGCGGACGATGTCCAGCACCCGCCGCGGGTCGGGCTCGCTGGCCAGTTGCAGGTAGAACCGCCCGGCGTCGAGCGAGAACAACGCGGGCAGCAGCCCGGCGTAGTCGACATCGAGGCTGTGCACCGAATCCTGGTCCCCGCCGGGACAGGTGTGCACGCCGATGCGGGCCCGTTCCTCGGCGGAGAACCGCCCCAGCACCTGGTTGTTCAGGTCCACAAAGGACTGCAACAGCCCGCCGGAGGGGTCGAGCTTCAGTGACAGCCTGCCCTCGGTGAAGTCCAGCTGCACGCTGTCGGCACCGGCGTCGAGGCAGCGGCGGATGTCCGCCTCGGCCTGGTCGACGAGGTCGGCGGTGAAGGCCTCGCGGGAGTACCCGTCGATGCCGTCCGGCGGGTAGATGAGGCTGACCGCGGAAGCCGCGATCACCGCCTGCTTGACCGGCAGCTCGGTGAGCGCTTTCGCCGCACGCAGGTACTCGTCGGCGTGCGTGGCGTAGCGGAACGGCCCGGCGGTCAGTCGCGGCAGCTGCCGGGTGTGCCCGTCGGCGAACGGGATCACCACCCCGTCCGGCGCCAGCGAGGCCAGCCCGGCGAGCGGGTAGGTGGCGAAGCTGGGCTTGCCCTGTTCACCGTCGGTCACCACCGGCGAACCGGTTTCGGTGAACCGGGCGATCGTCTCGGCGAGCGCCTTGTCCCGGTACTCGGCCAACGCGGCGGCGTCGATCCTCCCGGCGGCGAACTCGCCCATCGCCTCGATCAGGTAAGCCGGCCGCGGGACGCTGCCGATGGGTTCGGTGGGAATGCGCACGGGTGGATCCCTCCGGATCACCGGCTTCGCTCGCCGGGTGCCGGAAATTCTACGGTTCGATCATGGTTTTCCAGCCGCCTCCCGGGTGAACCACCTGGGCCGTCCGGGCGTTTGCCGGTCCTGCGCCCGGGTACCCGGCGGCAGCACATGATCACCCCGCAAGCGCGAAGGGAGCGTCCAGTGGACACCACCACGCTGCGTGCGCTGACCGAAACCGAGGGTCCGTTCGTCTCGGTCTACTTCGACGACTCGCACGACACCGAGGACGCGGCGAAGCAGCTGGAGCTGAAGCGGCGCGACATCCGGGAGCAGCTGACCGGCAAGGGCGCCGAGGACGCCACGATCGAGGCGATCGACCGCGCGCTCCGCGACGGGCAGCCGCCGGTCGGGCGCAGTGGCCGCGCGGTGCTCGCCGCGCACGGCAAGGTCCTGCTCGACGAGGAACTGGCCGAACCGCCGGGCGCGCCCGAGGTCCGCTTCTCCGAACTGCCCTACCTGACCCCGCTGGTGGCCCATTCGGCGATCGGCACCCCGTACGTGGTGGTCACCGTCGATCGCACCGGCGCCGACCTGACCGCGGTCGACGCCAAGGGGCGCCGCAAGTCCGTGGAGCGCGTCGACGGCTCGGACCACCCCGTGCACAAGGTGCGCGGCGGCGCCGAAGCCCACCGCGACATGCAGGCCCGCGTCGAGGAGAACGTGCACCGCAACCTCGCCGGGGTCGCCGAGCGCACCGCGAAGGTGGCCACCGAACTCGGTGCCGAGCTGATCGTGCTCGCGGGCGAGGTCCAGGCCCGGCGCGAACTCCGCGACCTGCTGCCCAAGGCGGCCAAGGAGATCGCCACCGAGGTGACGGCCGGGGCCCGCGCCGATTCCGGGACCGCGGGCCAGCTCGACACCGCGCTCGGCGAACTGCTCGCCGGGCGCAGGCTGGCGCGCCTCGACCGGGTGGCCGAGCGGTTCCGCGCCGAGCTCGGGCGCACCTCCGGTCTCGCGGTCTCCGGCTTGGAGGGCGTGACCACCGCCCTGCGTGAGGGCAACGTGGAGACGCTGCTGGTGACCGAGCCGGGTGATCGCACGGTCGCCGTCGGGCCGTCCCCGGCTCAGGTGGCGGTGGACCAGGCGGAACTGGCGGCCTTCGGCACGAGCACCGGCACCGAGCGCCGCGCCGACGAGGCACTGCCGGTAGCGGCGGTCGCGGTGGGCGCCGACGTCGTGGTGTTCGACCAACGACTCGAACTGACCGAGGGCTTCGGCGCGATCCTGCGCCACTGAGCCCGGTCACGGCAGAAGGAGCAACCGATGAGCAGCCCAGAGCACGACCTGGAAAAGCCCACCGAAGACGCGCTCGACCAGCACCGTTCCGCGTCGCCGGGGCAGCCGGGCGGGCCGTCCGACCCCGAGTTGCCGCTCGAGGCCGACCCGGCGGACGCCGCGGAGCAACGCGCGCCCGCCGATCCCCGTCAAGACGGTTGACCACGAGAGGCCGAGCCGGGTGGACGCGGGAAGAACCGGGCGGTCGGACCTTCACATAACACTGGAACAGCACGGGGACGCGGTCGTGGCACGGCCGGCGGGCAAGCTCGATTCCGCCGGCCTGCCGCGGCTGCGGGACACCCTGCTCGGCTGCGCCGCCGACCACCCGGCGGCGCTGGTCGTCGTGCTCGACGAACTCGCCGCCGACGGGCCCGGCCGCCTGGGCGTGCTCACCCAGGTGCGACTGCAGCTCGCCGACTGGCCGGGCATCCCGCTGCTGCTGGCCGCGGCCACGCCGCCCGGCGACGATCTCCCGGCTCCCGTGGTGCACCCCTCGGTGACGGACGCGCTCGCCCGCGTCCGTCCCGCACCCCGGCGGCAGGCGAGCATCGACCTGCCGCCGGTGTCCGCCAGCACCCGGCTGGCCAGGAACTTCGTCCGGACGCTGTGCCGGAACTGGGCGGTCGAGCCGAGACGCGCCGGTGACGCGCGGATGGTCACCAGCGAGCTGGTGGAGAACGTGCTGGTGCACACCGACACCCCCGCCCTGCTGCGGTGCGACCTGCGTGAGGACGCGCTCAGCATCGCCGTCGCCGACGGGTCGCCGGTGCCCGCCCGCCTGCGCGAAGGCCGCGCGGGCTACCTCGGCGGCCTCGGCCTGAAACTGGTCGCGCAGCTGACCACCCGGTGGGGCTGCTCCCCGACGCTGACCGGCGGCAAGGTGGTCTGGGCCGTGTTCAGCGGCCGGTGAACCGGTTTCACCTCCTGGCCCGGCGGGTAGCCGGGGTCGACCGCCCGACGCCTACGCCAGGGAGCGGCCGAGAGATGACCGACTTCTTCCCGCCCGGCGGCGGTTCGCTGGACCAGTTCCTCGCGCGGTGCTACGGCGACGCACCAGCCGCCCGCCCGCGCCCGGTGGAACCGGTCCACGTGGTGTCGGCTCCCCCCAGCCCGCTCGACCGCACCGAACTCCCGGACACGCCCACAGTGGACAGATTCGGCCACGACCTGACCGAAGCCGCCCGTCAGGGCGCGCTCGACCCGGTGCTCGGGCGCGACCACGAGATCGAGCAGACGATCGAGGTGCTTTCCCGGCGCACCAAGAACAATCCCGTGCTGATCGGCGAGGCCGGGGTCGGCAAGACGGCCATTGTGGAGGGTCTCGCCCAGCGCATCGCCGACGGTGCCGTGCCGGACGTGCTGGCCGGGCGCAGGCTGGTCCGGCTCGACCTGACCGCGCTGGTCGCGGGCACGCGCTACCGCGGTGACTTCGAGGAGCGCGTCACCGCCCTGCTCGCCGAGATCCGGGCGCACCGCGACCGGCTGGTGGTGTTCATCGACGAACTGCACACCGTGGCGGGCGCCGGTTCGTCCGAGGGCTCACCGGGTGCGGGCAACATGCTCAAACCCGCGCTGGCCCGCGGTGAACTGCCCGTGGTCGGCGCGACCACGCTCGACGAGTACCGCGAGGACATCGAAGGCGATCCCGCGCTGGAACGGCGGTTCCAGCCGATCACGGTCGGCGAACCGTCCGTTTCGGACGCACTGGAGATCCTGCACGGCCTTCGCGAGCGCTACGAAGCCCACCACGGCATCCGCTACACCGACGCGGCACTGGTCGCCGCGGCGGAGCTGTCCCACCGCTACCTCACCGAGCGCTTCCTGCCGGACAAGGCGATCGACCTGGTGGACCAGGCGGGTGCCCGGGTGCGCCTGCGCGGCGGCGAGCCGGGCAGCGAGGTCACGCCGGAGGACATCGCCGAAGTGGTCTCCCGGCTCACCGGCGTCCCGGTGGGCAGGCTGACCGAGCACGAGCGGGATCGCTTGCTGCGCCTGGAAGAGCACCTGCACCGCAAGGTGATCGGCCAGGACGAGGCGGTGGCCGCCGTGGCGGGTTCGGTGCGCCGCTCGCGGGCCGGGTTCGCCGAGCCGGGCCGCCCGTCCGGCAGCTTCCTGTTCCTCGGCCCCACCGGCGTCGGCAAGACCGAACTGGCCCGGGCACTGGCCGAAGCGCTCTTCGGCGACACCGAGCACCTGGTGCGCATCGACATGAGCGAGTACGGCGAGCAGCACGCGGTCAGCAGGCTGCTCGGCGCCCCTCCCGGGTACGTCGGCCACGAAGACGCCGGGCAGCTGACCGAAGCGGTGCGCCGGCGGCCGTATTCTGTGGTGCTGCTCGACGAGATCGAGAAGGCCCACCCCGGCATCTTCCCCGTGCTGCTGCAGGTGCTCGACGACGGCAGGCTCACCGACACCCGCGGCCGGACCGTCGACTTCTCGAACACCGTGGTGATCATGACCAGCAACCTCGGTTCGGAGCTGATCGGCGGCAGCGGCGCGCTCGGCTTCACCCCGGCGGGCGAGCACGATCCCGAGAAACCGTTGCGGGAGCGGCTGACGCGCCGCCTGCGCGAGTCGTTCCGGCCGGAGTTCCTCAACCGGATCGACGAGATCATCGTCTTCCGCAGGCTCACCGGCGCCCAGCTCGAGCGGATCACCGAGCTGATGCTGGAAAGCACCCGTGGGCGCGCGCGGGCGCGGGACATCGACCTGGACTTCACCCCCGGCGCCGTGCGCTGGCTCAGCCGGGCCGGGCACCAGCCCGAGTACGGCGCCCGGCCGATGCGCCGGGCGATCCAGCGCGCCGTGGACAACCCTCTGGCGGACCTGGTGCTCCGGGGCGAAGTGCCCGCCGGAGCCCGGGTCCGCGTGACCGAACGCGACAACGAGCTGTCCTTCGAAGTGACAGCGGAAACAGGAGGACGACCAGCGTGAGACCACAGCGACGCGTCACGGTGTTCGCCCCGTCACCGCAGTTGACGGTGACCATCGAGGAACTGGACGGCATCCCCGAGATGCACCTGCACGCCGGCGGGCAGGGGGTGTGGCAGGCCCGCATGATCGTCTCGCTCGGCGTGCCCGCGGTGCTCTGCGCGGCGCTCGGCGGGGAGACCGGGAACCTGCTCAAGCACCTCATCCCCGACGAGGGCATCGAACTGGTGGCCCAGGAAGCGCACTCCCGCAACGGCGGTTACGTGCACGACCGGCGCGACGACAAGCGCGAGCCGGTGGTCGAGGCCCCCGGTGAACCGCTTTCGCGGCACGAACTCGACGGCCTCTACGAAAAGACGCTGGTAGAAGGGTTGCGGTCGAAGACGGTCACGCTCAGTGGCCCGTCCACCGGCCAGCCGGTCCCCGCCGACATGTACCGCAGGCTGGCGACCGATCTGCGGGCGAACGGCTGCCTGCTGGTGGTCGACCTTTCCGGTGAGCTGCTGGAGGCCACGATCGAGGGCAAACCGCAGTTCATCAAGGTCAGCCACGAGGAGTTGCTGGACGACGGGCGCGCGAGCAGCGACGACCCGCCCGCGCTGATCGCCGGGATGAAGGAACTGAGCAGGCAGGCAGGCGACGCGTCCGTGGTCATCTCGCGGGCCGCCGACCCGGCGCTCGCGCTGCTCGAAGGCGAACTGTACGAAATCGAAGCACCGCCGCTGCACCCGATGGACTCCCGTGGCGCGGGCGACTCGATGACCGCCGCCGTCGCCGCCTCGCTCACCGAGGGGGCTTCGCTGCTGGACGCGGTACGTCTCGGCGCCGCCGCCGGGGCGCTGAACGTGACCCGGCGCGGGCTCGCCACCGGTGGCGGGGACAGCGTCCGCGCGGTCTCCGACCGGGTGGAGCTGCGGCGGATCACCTCGGAGGGCGAAGCGGCATGACCCGCGTACTGATCACCAACGACGACGGCATCGACTCGCCGGGCCTGGTCACGCTGGCCAGGGCGGCGCTGCGGCACCAGCTGGACGTGGTGGTCGCCGCGCCGCACGAGGAGTCGAGCGGTACCAGCGCCGGGCTGACCGTGCTGGGCACGGAATCGGTGGCCAAACCGGTCGAACTGGCCGAACTGCCCGGGGTGCTCTGCCACGCGGTGACCGCGCGGCCCGCCTACATCGTGCTGGCCGCCCGCGAGGGCAGCTTCGGCGATCCGCCGGACCTGGTGCTCTCCGGGGTGAACCGGGGCGTCAACATCGGCCGGGCGGTGCTGCACTCGGGCACGGTGGGCGCGGCGCTGACCGCGGGGATGAACGACCTGCGGGCGCTGGCGGTCTCGCTGGAGCACCCGGAATCAGGACTGCTGCACTGGGACAGCGCGGAGGACCTGGCGGCGGAGGTGATCCCGATGCTGCTCGAAGCGGCGCCGGGCACCGTGCTGAACCTGAACGTGCCCGCGCGGCCGCGGGCGGAACTGGGCCCGCTCACCCGGGCCGGTCTGTCCTCGGCCGGTGCCGTGCAGACGCGGCTGGAACAGGCGGACGAATCCGCCGAGGTGGTGACCACCGTGGTCGAGGGTGGCGCCGAACCGGGCACGGACGCCTACCTGCTGCAGAAGGGGACCCCGACGATCACCGCGCTGCGGTCGGTCACCGAGGACCCGGACTTCACCTGGCCACCCGGCCTGTGAATGCCATGAGTGGGGCATTACCAGCGTTTATCGCTGGTAATGCCCCACTCCTGGCGTGGACGCCGAGGCGTCAGTGGCCTTCCGCCGCCTCGCGGTGGCGGTTCAGCGCGCCCTCGACGGTCTCGTCGATGGGCAGCACCGGCTGGAGACCGGCGGCCTCGATGGCCCTGGGCACCACCCGGCCGGTGGCGACCAGGCGCAACGGGGTGCCCGCGTCGGCGCATTTCTGCTGGATCTCCACCAAGGCGGCCAGCCCCGAGGAACCGAGGAAGTTGACCTTGGTGAAGTCGGCGACCACCGGCCGCGGTGGCGTCGCCAGCTCGCGGGCGGTGTCGAACTCCGCGACCAGTGCGGGCACGGTCAGCATGTCGATGTCACCGGACGCGACCACGATCACCGCCGATTCCTCGGCACGGTGTTCCAGCTCCAGCAGCTCGCTGGGCAATGGCACGGGACCTCCCGGGTTCGAACGAACGGAAAGTTTCTCCGCCGGTCTCGGTTGGTCGTGACCGAGCGCGATCGGATATCCCGGCTGGCTGCTCAACCGGTTGCACAGATCGTAGCGACCGCACCGGAGCACTGCCATCCGGTACCGGATGCGGAAAACCCGCCCGAACGGAGTAGTGATGATCACTCCGGCGGGCGACCCGTCCAGGGGGCGGCCATTGAGTAGTGACCAGTGGGCGCGTACGGTCGGGATCAGCGGTTGAAACCAGCAGCCGATGCACTGGGCACGTACCGCCTCAAGCGTGTCTCCGCCGATCTCCGGGCACAACCGGAGCCGGAAGGAGCTTCCGCCATGACTTTTCCCTTCATGCGCGATCAGCTGACCATCCACGTCGACCGCAGCCAGCCGGGTCACCTCCTCATCGAGGTCACCGGCGAGGTCGACCTGGCCTCCAAACCCGATCTCGACGCCGGGCTCACCGCCGCGCTCGACCCGCACACCGCCCTGATCGTCCTCGACCTCAGCGGTGTGAGCTTCCTGTCCAGCAGTGGCCTGCAGGTGCTCACCGAGTTCCAGGACCGCGCCGACGAGCTGGGCACCGAGATCCGCGTGGTCTGCGCGGGCCGCCCGGTCCGCCGCCCGCTCGAGGTCGTCGGCCTCGACCGCAGGCTGCGGCTCTACACCAGCGTGGAGACCGCCCTGCACTCCGTCCCGGTCAGCTGACCGGGGCATTCACCGCCCGCCGCACCGCTGAAACCAGCTCCGCGTTGGGCATGCCCTTGATCACGTACTCGCCGACGCCGGCATTCCGCATCAGCTTGCGGTTGCCGGCGTCGTCGTATGCGGAGAACGCCACCAGCGGCGTGCCGATGCCGAGGCGGGCCAGGCGGCGGGCCACTTCGACGCCGCCACCGGTCGGCATCCGCACGTCGATCACCGCCACGTCCGGCCGGTGCTGCCCGATCAGCGCGACCGCCTCGTCGACGGTGGCCGCGTCGGCCACCACGACCAGGTCGGCCTCGGCCTCCAGCACCGCGCGGAGCGCTTCACGGATCAGCAACTCGTCGTCGGCGATGACCACCCGGACGGGTTCCGTGCTCACTGTCCCACCCCCGCGCCCGGTCCCGGCCCGTCCGGGACCCAGAATCGCACCAGCGCGCCCCGGCCGGGCTCGCTGATCAGCTCCCACCAGCCACCGACCGCCTCCGCCCGCTCGCGCATGGCCTGCAGGCCGAAGTGCGAGCCGGGTTCGCCGAAACCGCCGACCACCACGACGTCGGTGCCCACCCCGTCGTCGGTGACCTCGGTGAGCGTGCCCCGGTCGATCGAGCGCAACCGCACCCGCACGCGGTTCGCCCGCGAGTGCTTCTGCACGTTGGTCAGCGCTTCGCCGACGATCCGGAAGAGGGTCACCGACGCCTCCGGCGGCGGGTCACCGGTCAGCTCGGTGGTCTCGAGCTCGGTCTCGATGCCCTGCGCCGCGAGCTGCCGCAGGTGCGCGCCGACCGCCTCGGTCAGGGTCCGCTCGTCCAGCGTCGGCGGGCGCAGCCTGCGAACCAGGTCACGCAGCCTGCCGATGGTCTCCGACACCGCGGTGTCCAGCGCGCGGACCGCGGGCAGGTGGTCGGCGGGCACCTGCCGGGCCAGCAACTGCACCCGCATCGACACCGCCGCCATCGCCTGGATGGAGTCGTCGTGCACGTCCCAGGCGATCCGGCGCCGCTCGGCCTCCTGCGCCTCGACCAGGTGGAAGAACAGCCGCCTGCGCTCGACCAGCTCGTTCTCCGCGCGCACGCGCTCGCTGACGTCCCTGGTGACCTTGCCGAACCCGCGCAGCGTGCCCCGGTCGTCGAACAGCGCGGTGATCACCACGACCGCCCAGAACCGGCTGCCGTCCTCCCGGACCCGCCAGCCCTCGTCCTCGAACCGCCCCTCGGCGGTGGCCACCTTCAGCTCGTGGGCCGGTTTGCCCGCCCGCAGGTCCTCCGGCGGGTAGAAGACGGAGAAGTGCCGGCCGATGATCTGCTCGGCGCGGTAGCCCTTGATGCGCTCGGCGCCGCTGTTCCAGGTGGAGACCACGCCTTGCGGGTCGAGCATGAAGATCGCGTAGTCCTGCACGCTCTGCACGAACAGCCGGAACGAATCCCCGGAGTACGGGTCGTCGAGCGGATCGGGCTCGCTCACGCCGGGTGACTCACAGGCCGGACCCCGGACCTCAGCCATTCCCGCTCATCGGGGGCAACGGCAGTTCGCACCAGACGACTTTGCCCGCGTCGCGGGCCTGGACCCCCCACCGCTGCGAAAGGCGCTCCACCAGCGCGAGACCCCAGCCACCCTCCGGTCCGCCGAGCTTGGGCCGCGGCGGTGCGGGATTGCCGTCCTCGCACTCGATCCGGATGCCCCGGGCGGTGGTGGTGATGCTCAGCGTCGGCTTGCCACCGGCGTGGCGGACCACGTTCGCGACCAGCTCGGAGGCGATCAGCGTGGCGTCCTCGAAGGCCAGCGTGTCCCGCCAGGCCGACAGCACGCGGGAGACGAAGCGCCTGGCCTCACCCTCTGCGGTCAGGTCCGCGGGCAGCACGGCGGTCACCGGGCCTTCCGCGCTCAGGATGCTGTCCATCGTGATCCATCGTCCTCCGTCCGGCGCAGTCCCGGCTAGACGCAGCGGTGCCTCATCGACTGATGCAGATGCATCAGTCGAGCAGCCCACGACGGCGGGCGATGGCGACCGCTTCCAGCCGCGAATGCGCGCCCAGCTTGGCCAGTGCGCGCTGCGCGTGGTTGCGTACGGTGTTGCGCGCCAGGTGCAGGCGCTGGGTGATCTCGTCCACCGTGGCCCCGTCGGCGAACAGGCGCAGGATCTCCCGTTCACGGGCGGTGAGCTCGGCCGCGGCACCACGACCGGACAGCCGGTCGATCACCTCGCCGAGCAGTCCGGCGTCGAACACCATCTCCCCCGCCGCGGCCCGGCGGATGGCGTCGGCGAGCTGGTGCAGCCCGGCGGTCTTGGCCACCACCCCGGACCCGCCCGCTTCGACCACCCTGGTGGCCACCCCGGCGCTGACCTCGGCGGTGACGAGCAGGACCTTGGGTTCGGGGGCGAGCTCACGCAGGCGGCCGATCACCTCGAGGCCGTCGCCGTCGGGCAGCCTGCGGTCGAGCAGCACCAGGTCCGGATAGGTCAGCTCCACCGCGCGCACCGCGTCGGCCAGCGAACCGGCCCTGGCGGCGAGGTCGATGTCCCCGATGCCGGCGAACACGAGTTCCATGGCTTCCGCCACCATGTCGTGGTCTTCGACGAGTACGACCCGGATCGGTGGCATCGCGGGAACGCTACCAGCCGGATGTCCGGCCGGCCGCCGGACATCCGCCTTCCGCACCGGTTCCCCTCACCGCGGTGTCCGAACCGGACTCACCGCAGCCAGCCGGGTGTTGTGCCACCGGCGATCCGCGGCCACTCGCGGCGGAACCGCGCGTCCAGGCGCTCGGCTTCGAGTTCGTTGCGGCCGTGGAGCACGCCGTAGGAGAACGAGCTGTGCCCGTCGCGGTCGGCGGCCACCGCCAGCGGCACCAGTTCCGCGCGGGCGACCACGGTGTCGTGGTGGTCCCCGAGCGTGGACTGCACCGCCTTCACGCGCTTGCGCCACGCGTTCAGCTTCTTGCCCGCCACCGGGCGCAGCGCGTCGGCGGTGTACCTGGCCTGCTTGGCTTTCTTGCGCACCTCGTGCAGGGCGGCACCGCGGTCCTCCGCGCCTTCCAGCGCGGCCGCCGCCCGGCGCAGCCGCCGGTCGGCACGGAGCACGGCCTGGCGCAGTTCGGTGCGGGCCGGGCGCTTCGCCTTCTTGGTCAGGGGCGGATCGTCGAGCAGCGAGTCCAGTGCGCGCAGCAGGTTGAGGTACCGCGTGCTGTTCAACGCGGTCAGCGCATGGGCTTGGGCGCGCCGGGCCCGTTGTTCGAAGTAGGTGTCGAGGTAGACCGCGACCGGGCCGATGGTCAGCCGCCGCGGCAGGCGGGCCGCCTGCCCGGCCAGCCCGGCGTGCAGCACTTCGTTGTCCCGCACCGGTCCCAGCTCGCCGCCGAGCCACTTCAGCTCGTCACGCAGGGGCTGCACGGCGTCGCGGTCGAGCACCCGGCGGAAGGCGCCGAGCGCACTGCGCAGCCGCCGCATCGCCACGCGCATCTGGTGGACCGAGTCCTCGGTGTCGCGGCGCACCCCGGCGTCGTGGCGGTGCAGCGCGTCGACCTGGGCGCGCAGGTAGTGCAGCACCACTTCCCCGGCGGTCGCCTTCTTCCCCGGCGCCTTCCGCGTATCAGCAGGCAGCAGGTCCCCGATCAGCCGCCGCAGCTTGGACGGCCACTCCGAGGGCACCGCCCCGGCTTCGACGACCAGGTCCGCCACGGTGTCGAGGGTGCCGTCCTCGGCGTCGGCACTCAGCTCGACTTCCAGTTCGCGCCACTGGTCCAGGCGCGCGACCGTGCCCGCCGCCTCCCCGGTCACGTGGTCGTCGGTCAGCGTCGCCAGCACCCGGCCGTCGGCGTCGGCCAGTTCCACCGAGTACCGCACGGTGCGCAGCCCGGCGATGGCGATGAGGTCCTCACCCCGGGTGTGCCCGCGCACCAGCTCGGCCAGCTCGCGCGGCACCTCGGCGGTGGGCGCCTCGGAATCGTCCAGCGGCAGGGTGATCTCTTCGCGCGCGTCCTTCCCGACGGGGAGTTTCAGGTGCCAGCCCTCGTCGCCGCCCCCGGTCCGGCGGCGCAGCGTGACGCCCGCGCGGGCCAGGTCGTACCGCGCGGTGTCGTAGTAGGTGGCGTCCAGCCGTTCTTCGAGTGGGTCGGACTGCCCGGCGATGGGGCCGCGGGCCCGCAGGTCGGGGATGGGGAGGTCCAGCGGGAAGTCGAACTTCCGCTCGCGTTCGAGGGCGGTCTGCGGGGTCTGGGAGGGCTGCGGGGTCGCCGGCGGGTTGGTCGTAGCAGTCAAAGCACTGGCCTCCTGGTCAGCCGGGCAGTGCGCCCGTGGTCGCGAAATCGGCCCGGCGTGCCACCGAGACCGCCTGGTCGGCGAACCGGCCGTAGAACCGGGCCAGCAGGGTCACGTTCACCGCCACCGGCACGCCGTACGGCCACCGCGGATCGGTGACGCGGGTGAGCACGTGCTGGTGCAGCGCATCCGCTTCGGTCTCGGCCGCGCGCATCCGCTCGAACGCCGGTCCGCCGGCCCTGGTGAGGAAACCCTGCAGGTCCTCGGCCATCCCGGCGGTGCACGCGGCGAGTTGCTCGAAGGCGGGCAGCAGTTCCTCGGGGACCGCCCGGTCCGGGTGCGCCCTGGCCGCGGTCTCGGCGATGTGCCTGGCCAGATCCCCCATGCGTTCCAGGCGATCAGCGCAGTACACCGCGGCCAGCACGAGCCGCAGGTCCCCGGCCACCGGCGCCTGCAGCGCCAGCAACCGGTGCGCGGCGAGCTCGCACTCGTCCCGTGCCGCGTCGAGGAGCCGGTCGGCGGCCACCACTTCGGCCGCCACCCCGAGGTCGCAGTCGAACAGCGCGCAGTTGGCCAGCCGCAGTTCGGTGGCGGCCGTGGCGGACAACCGGGCCAGCTGCTCACCCAGATCCTTGAGCTGGCCGTGGAAACGCTCCCGCACCCGCCTCACCTCCCCGGGTATCTACCCGATCGAGGCAGCGGGCAAACCCCGCGACGGGTTTGGCCGGGGACCCCGCGGGATATTCCCACCTCCGTGCACACCCGGGATTTCAGGCCGGATCTCGACGGCCGGCAACCGCTGCCCGTCTTCCTCCCACCGATGCAACCGAAACCCGGCAGGCTGCCGCCGGTCGCCGAAGACGAGGAGTGGGCCTACGAGTTCGACTGGGGCGGGCCGCGCACCCTGGTCCGGGTGCAGGACGGCCGGACCACCGTCCGTGAGCGGTCCGGCCGCGCGATCACCGCGGAGTACCCGGAACTGCAAGGGATCGGCGCTTCGCTCGGCAACACCGAGGTGCTGCTGGACGGCCAGCTCATGGCCTTCGAAAGCGGCCTGCCGAACCCGGCGGCGCTGAAGCGGCACGGGAAGCGGCGGGCCGCGGTCTGGTACCTGCCCTCGGACGTGCTGCACCTCGACGGCACCCCGTGCCTCGGCCTGCCCTACCTGCAACGCCGTCAGCTGCTCGCCGAGCTCGACCTGCGGGGGCACGCCTGGCAGACCCCCGAACACCAGCTCGGCAACGGCGGGGCCGCGTTGCGCTCGGCGATCGGGCGCGGACTGCCCGGCGTACTGGCGAAACGGGCCAAAAGCCAGTACCAGCCCGGAAAACGCAGTTCGCACTGGATCGCGGTCACCGGCACCGGCGTGCAGGAGGTGGTGATCGGCGGCTGGCGGCCCGGCGGCGGGTCGCGGTCGGGCACCTTCGGTTCACTGCTGCTCGGCATCCCGCACGGCAGCGGCCTGCGCTACGTCGGCAACGTCGGCACCGGGTTCACCCACCAGGCGCTCGAAGTGCTCGCCTCACGGCTGAACCGGCTCGAACGCAAGACCTCACCTTTCCACTCCGTGCCGGACCCGCAGGCCCGCGGCGCGCACTGGGTGCGCCCGTGCCTGGTCGGCGAGGTGGTCTTCCGCGGCTGGACCGACGCGGCCTGCCTGCGCACCCCGCGCTGGCGCGGCCTGCTCCCCGGCCGGGATCCCGGGGAAGTCCGCATCGGCGAGTGACCACGACGTGAACGGAATGGAAAAGGGACAAACTGGGTACCACGAATGGGTGAGTAGCCAGCCAAGTGCCGAATCGCGCGACGAGCAGCTCGCGCGCAACGTCAGCGAGTTGCTGGGAGAACTGCGCGTGGCCCAGGCGGCCGTGCAGTTCCTCTTCGGGTTCCTGCTGACGATCACCTTCACCGACCACTTCCGCGAGGCGAACGGCTTCGAGAAGGGCATGCACCTGACCGCGGTGCTGCTCGCCGCCACCTCCACGGCGCTGCTGGCCGCTCCCCCGGTCTGGCACCGCATGCTCTTCCGCGAAGGCCGCCGCGAGGAGATCCTGCAACTGGGCAACAAGTCCGTGCTGGGCGGGCTGGTCTGCCTCGCCCTCGCGGTGACCACCACGGTCGCGCTGATCGCGAAGGTCATCTTCGGCTCGCTCACCATGGCCCTGATCGGCCCGGCGATCGGCCTGCTCTTCGGCGTGCTGTGGTTCGTGGTCCCCCACCACATCCGCCGCCGGCACGCGGGTGAACCACCGGTGCCGACGGCGGACGGGGAGTGAAGACCTACTCGTCACCCGGCCAGTCGCCGGTCGCCTTGCGGTAACCCTCGGCCCCGGCGCGGTCCACCGCCGCCTTGACCGCGCCGAAGATGGCGCCCTGCACGGCGGCGGCGATCACCACCTCGGCCCAGCCGTACTTGGCGTCGGTGGCGTCGGGCGCGTCGTCCTGCCCGGCCACCCGCTTCCAGATCTGCTTGAACAGCATGCTGGCGGCGATCCCGCCGAGTGAGCTGACCACCATGCCGAGCGGCTTGTACAGCACCTTGTTCATTTGCGGCTCCTGCGCACGATCAGCAGGATGATCAGGGCCAGCACCGCGGCCCCGCCACCGGCGGCCGGCCACGGGTTGCGCCGCACCGAAACCGCCACCTCCTGCGCTTGTTCCTTGGCACGAGCGGGGACGTTCACCTTGTGCGCCAAGGCTTCCACCGTCTCGCCGAGTTCCTGGCGGGTCAGCTCGATGTCCACGCGCGCCTGCTCGGCGTCACGCGGGAACGAGGCTTTTTCCTTCCCGCTCATGAATGCACACTCTCCTTCAGCACCTTGACGTCGGCCTGCACGCTGGCCACCGCTTCCTCGGGCACCGGCGGCGTCCCGCGCTTGAGCTGCGAACGGCCCGCCAGCGCGGCGATCCCGGCCACCACCAGCAGCGCGCCCGCCACGATCAGCGCGGCGGCCCAGCCCGGCAGCACCACGGCCAGCCCCAGCACCGCGGCCGCGACCAGCACCAGCACGGCGACCACCGCGATGAAGCCCGCGGCACCGGCCAGCCCGGCGCCGGTACCGAGCCGCTTGCCCTTCTGCTGCAGTTCCGCCGTCGCCAGGCGCATCTCGTCGCGGACCAGCCTGCTCAACTGCTCGGACGCGTCCCCCACCAGCTGGGAGACCGAACGGTCGTCCTGAGTCATCGTTACCTCCCGTGGACTGTTACCGCTCGGCTACCCCGCCCGCCGGGCCCTCAATCAGGTCCGTTTGCGCCATTCGGCGGCCGGGTAACCGATCTTCCGGAGGAACCCCTTGACTGGAGGCGAAAATGCCGCAACAAGCCTGGAGCGACAAACGGGAACGCCAGTACGAGCACATCAAGTCCAGCCAGAAGGACCGCGGCGCCAGCGAAGACCGCGCCGAGGAGATCGCCGCGCGCACGGTCAACAAGAACCGCGCGCAGTCGGGCGAATCCAAGCAGGCCAGCAAGTCCTCGCTCAAGGACGTGTCACCGCAGCACCGCGGCGGGAAGCGGTCGGGCAACCGGCAGGGCCCCGGCGGGCCGACCAAGGAACAGCTCTACAACGACGCGAAGAAGCGCAACATCAAGGGCCGTTCCAGCATGACCAAGAAGGAGCTCGAGCGCGCACTCGGGCGCTAGCACCCGGGCTCGAATGCTATGAGTGGGGCATTACTTGCATTGAACGCAAGTAATGCCCCACTCATAGCATTCGCCTGTGCCGGCGCACCCCGCCGGACACGGAGGTGGCCTGGGGAGCGGGATCCCGCTCCCCAGGCCACCTTCGTTCCGTGCTCTGCCTGGCGTCAGCTGCCGGGGCGCGGGACGTCACCGCGCCAGGAACCGGATTCCCGGCCGCGGTTCTCGATGAAGCTCTCGAAGCGCTTCATGTCGCCCTTGATGCGGCGGTCCAGCACGCCGAGCTTGTCGCCGACGTTCTCGATGAACCCCTCCGGGTCGATGTCCATCTGCGCGGTCACCCGCGTGCGGTTGTCATCGATCCGGTGGAAGGTGATGACCCCCGCGTGCCGGGGCCCGTCATCGGAGCGCCACGCGACGCGTTCGTCGGGGTGCTGCTCGGTGATGGTGGCGTCGAACTCGCGCTCGGCACCGCCGATCTTCACCTTCCAATGGGTGTGCGTGTCGTCGAGCTGGCGGACCTCCTCGACCCCTTCCATGAACTCCGGGAAGGATTCGAACTGGGTCCACTGGTTGTACGCGGTGGAAACCGGTACTCCGACTTCGACGGTCTCGGTGATCGTTCCCACGGGTTCTCCTCGATCGCGGTTGCTTACGCGATCCGGGTACCCGTGTTCCGCTCGGTCACACACGTCGCGTGGATGTAGTCGAGTGCGTCCTGCCGCGGGGACTCGGCCAGCACCGTGGTCCACCCCGCCGGGATCTCGACGAACGACGGCCACAGCGAGTACCGGCCGTTCTCGTTCAACAACACCACGAACCGGCCCCGGGGATCCGCGAACGGATTGCTCATCACCGCCGACCTTTCCTGCCCCTCTGACGGCCGGTTCCCCGCCGGCCCGCTACCCCACGGTAGGCAGGCGGCGACGCGGGGGCAAAGGTTTCTCCGGGGTTCGCTGTCCACCCGCCGGCCACCGGCGAGTAACTCGGTGTCGTTCTCCCTGGTCAGACGCCCGCGGTGACCTCTTCGCCGAACAGCAGCTCGGTCTGCTTCGCGGTGATGAACGTAATGGCCTCGGCCCGCCAGGTGGCGGGCAGGGCCACCCGCCACCCCCGCGGCACGTCCACGTAGGACGGCCAGAGCGAGTGCTCGCCGCTCGCGCCTTCCAGCACCAGGAAGCGCGCGCCGGGATCGTCAAGGAACGGGTCCACGGGCCCTCCTCGGGCGATCGGGTACCGCCGCTCACGCGGTGTCACGAGGCGCACTTCTCCTCGGCCAGCGCCGGTGCCTCCCAGCCGGTGGCCTCGGCCCACTCCCTGGCGCGCCGCTGCTTGTCCGCCCGGTCCGAACGCGGGAGCTGGGCGTAGGCCACGTCCCGGACCAGCGAGTGGCCGAACACGTAGGCCGCCTCCCCACCCGCCCCCGCCGGGCGGGCCC
Source organism: Amycolatopsis magusensis (assembly GCF_017875555.1). Classification (GTDB taxonomy): domain Bacteria; phylum Actinomycetota; class Actinomycetes; order Mycobacteriales; family Pseudonocardiaceae; genus Amycolatopsis; species Amycolatopsis magusensis. The sequence continues at coordinate 7,348,177 of NZ_JAGGMS010000001.1, forward strand.
GGCGCAGGAACTCCAGGCGTTCCAGGTTGCCCAGGGATCTGGCGGCCTCGGCCTGCTCGCGGTCGCCGACCGCGGCCACCGCCGCCGGGGTGACCGGCTCACCGACCACCGAAGCGTCGAGCAGGACCGCCTTGTCCACCGCGGGGAGGGTGTCCAGCCGGGCGGCGATCACGCTGTGCACCGCCTGCGGCAGCGGCAGCTGGTCGCGCTCGGAGTCGGGCCAGTCCCCGCTGCGCAGGCGATCGGCCAGCACACGGGCGTACTCGACGGCGAACAAGGGGTTCCCGCCGACCCGCACGGCGAGCACGCGGCAGAACTCGGTGAGCGAGTCCTGCACGATCGGGTCCTGCTCGGCCTCGGCCGGGTCACCGGCCACCAGGTGCCGCAGGATCCCGGCGATCTCGTTGTCGGACAACGGATCCATCGTCGTGGTGGTGGCGTGGCGCCGTCCCCCGCCCCAGCCGGGACGGCGCTGCAGCAGTTCCGGGCGCGCGGTGGCCACCACGAACAGCGGCACCGGCGCGGCGTGGTCGGACAGTTCGTCGACGAAGTCCAGCAGTTCGTCGGTGGCCCAGTGCAGGTCCTCCAGCACCACGACCACCGGCCCGGCGACCGCGATGGCTTCGAGGAACCGGCACCACGCGGCCAGCATCTGCCCGGGATCGGCGGGCTGGTCGCCCAGCCCGGCCAGGCGGCACAGGTTCTCGCGCATCCAGGCGGCGGCCTCGGCGGGCACCGCGAGCCGGTCGATCGCGGTGGCGATCTTTTCGCGCACCAGCCCGGCGGAGTCGGCGGCGGAGAAGCCGCAGTGCTCACGCAGGACCCCGGTCAGCGCGGCGTAGGGCGCTTCGGCGGCGAACGGCTGGGTGTTGCCGGTCAGCGCGGCGGCGATCTCACCCCGCTCGGCGGCCTGCCTGCCGAACTCCGCGAGCAGCCTGCTCTTGCCGATGCCCGGCTCGCCCAGCATGGTCACCAGGTGCGGGCGCCGCCAGCCGCGGACCTGCCCGAGCAGGCTGCGCAGCACCTGGAGTTCGTGGTCCCGCCCGACCAGGCCCGGCCCGGTCGCCGGCACGCTGATCGCCCGCGGCGCGGGCGCCACGGCCAGCGCGCCCCGGCCGCCACCGGGGACGGGGGCGTAGGTGATGGCCTCGTCGGTGGCGTGCCGGGTGGCGTCGCAGACGAGGATGTCGCCGTCGGGCACCGCGGACAGCAGGCGCGCGCAGCCGTCCATCACCGAGCCGGTGACCATGGGCGGCGCGTCGCAGGACCCGTAGCGGACCAGCGCGCTGCCGGTGGCCACCGCGACCCCGACGCTGATGCCGGTGGCCGCGCGGACCCCGAGTTCGGGGATCTCGTCGGCGAGGAACCGGTCGCGGATGGCCAGCGCCGCCCGGACCGCGCGCTCGGCGTCGTTCTCGTGGTTGCGGGGCACGCCGAACAACACCAGGTACATCGGGCCGATCGAGCCGCCCGCCACCCCGTCGAAGCGCCGGACCTCACCGCCGATGATGGCGCTGATCCCGCGCATGGCCTCGTCGACGTCCTCGGGATCGGCGTCGGCCATGCCCGGCCCGAGTTGCGCGGAAACCAGGACCGCGCTGACGTTCTTGCGTTCCGCCCTGGCGTCGGCCGGGGCCGACGGCGGCAGCCGGACGGCGGCGACCGGGACCGCGTCGGCGGTCTTGACCGGTTCGGGCTTGTCCTGGCGCACGGGCGGTTCCGGGGAGGGCTGGCGCTGACCGGGGATGGTCCGCGTCCCGGCGCCGACGGTGGCGGGGTTGATCGTCGTGGCCACGCGGATCTGCCCGGCGGGCACCCCCGGCACGGTCAGCGCGGCGTCCTGGTTGAGGATCATGCGCTGCAGTTCGCGGAGTTCGCGGCCGGGTTCGATGCCGAGGCCGTCGACGAGCAGCGCGTAGGTGCGGCGGTAGACGTCGAGCGCGTCGGCCTGCCTGCCGGAGCGGTAGAGCGCGAGCATCAACTGCCCGCACAGCCGCTCGCGCAGCGGTTCGGTGGCCACGACCTCTTCGAGTTCGGCGATCACCTCGTGGTGGCGCCCGCAGCTCAGCTCCGCCTCGAACCGATCCTCCAGCGCGACCAGCTTCAGCTTCTCCAGCGCGGCCAGTTCGGGCCAGGCGATGCCGGTCTCGACGAGGTCGGCCAGCGCGGGCCCGCGCCAGAGGCCGAGTGCCTCGCGCAGGGTGCGGGCGGCCGGTTCGGCCAGTCCCTCGGCCAGTTCCGCGCGGCCGCGCTCGGCGAGGGTCTGGAAGTGGTGCAGGTCGACCGACTCGGGGTCCACGCGCAGGAGGTAACCGGGGGCGTGGGTGAGCAGCATCGGGGTGCGGCCGGCGGCGTGCGGGCGGGAAGCCAGGGTGCGGCGGATACCGGAGACGGCGTTCTGCACCATCTTGCGCCCGGTCGAGGGCACGCCGTCGGCCCAGAGCGCCTTGACCACGTGACTGGTCGGCACCACGTGGTTCGCGTGCAGCAGGAGGTACCCGAGCACGGCCCGCTGCTTCACGCCGCTCAGTTCCACCGGCGGCCCGTCGTCCACTATCTCCAGGGAACCGAGAACGCAGAACCTCACGAACATTCACCCCGACTCTGGCCGGTCAAACTCGAAAAACTTTCACATCGAGCGAGTTCCGGCATTTCGGACCGAAATCCGCTTCCTCGGGCGGTCGCCGGATCGCCGATCAATCGCTTGTGGCAATTGACCGGCCCCCGGCAGCGGAGTCGCCGCGACGTCCTCCGCGCCCACCGAGCGGGCCCCAGTCCCTCGACTCATGTAACTGCTCGAGTGCACCTATCGTCACACATGAGTCACTCCACAGGTACTGCGGAACTCCACAGGTCGATCCACAGAGATGTTGGGAACTATCCGCCCGACCTGCGTAACAGCGTCATAGAACTGGGTGAAATGCCTTGGATGGCAAGGAAATCGCAGGTTCACCGGCGGATGCTCCCCCGCGCGGGGGTGGTTCGACGGCACCACGGAGCGCCACAGTGGATGATCACGAACCGTAGTCCCCGCGCACTCCCGGTGACCCCTCCGCAGGGCCGCGGACCACCGGGGGCGCCCCGGAGGGCGCGCCGCGGCGGGCAACCTTAAGTGCATGTTAATTCGCCACATGGGGGGACAGGCTCGCCTAAGATACGGATTGCCCAAACCGGTCCGGTCGCGCAGTTCGGCCCGTCAGCGGGAGGTGTCCATTAATGCGCTCTAACGTGAAACGCGCACGCAACACAGTGAACACCGTCGCGTTCGATCTCGCAGCCCCGGCGGCGAGAATCACACTTTCCGCCGCCCTCGCCCGGTCCGCGACTCCCCCGGTCGGCGGTACCCGGCGAGGACTCGCCTTGACAGCCGTCGGACTCCGGTGACAGGGTCGCTCGATAACCTGTCGGACAGCCGGACAGGACGCTGGTCAGCGCGAGCACCCCGGGCCGGGAACAGGACACGGGAGGTAGCCGTGGAGGGTTTCGCCCCACACGCGCCGCGGCTTCGCGGGCGCGCCGGGCAGCTGCGCCTGCTCGGTGAGCACCTCGACGCGGTGGCCTGCGGCCGCCCCACCATCGCGAACCTGGCCGGTACCGCCGGTTCCGGCAAGACCGCCCTGCTCGCCGCGGCCGCCGACGAGGCCGCCTCACGGGGTTTCCGCGTGCTCACCGCCCGCTCCGCCCGGCTCGAACGCGACTTCGTCTTCGGCGTGGTGCGCCAGTTGCTGGAGAGCACGGTCTTCGAAGCGAGCCAGGAGGAGCGCGAGCGGCTGCTCGCCGGGCCCGCCGCGTTCGCCGTGGAAGTACTGGAAGCCGGACCGTCGGCCACCGCGGTGGACCTGCACTCCACCTTCCACTCCCTGTGGCACCTGTCGAGGTTCCTCGCCGAGGGTTCCCCGCTGCTGCTGGTGATCGACGACGTGCACTTCGCGGATTCGCTGTCCACCCAATGGCTCGACTACGTCTCGCGGCGGCTTTCGGGGCAGCGCATCGGCATCTTCACCGCCGGCACCCGCGGCGCCGAGGCCGGCCCGTTCGGCAAGGCACCCGGGGTCACCGGCGCGGAGCAGCTGGAGCTCGGCGGCCTGGACACCGAGGCGATCACCGAACTGCTCACCGACACCCTCGGCGAGGACGTCTCCGCCGAGTTCGTCCGCACCTGCCAGACCGTGACCGCCGGGAACCCGGCGCTGCTCGAAGGCCTGCTGCGTTCCTGCCACGCGGCAGGCGAGCGGCTGGACCTGTCCCGGTTCGGCGCGCAGGAGCTGGCCACCACCATCTACCACCGGCTGGAGCAGGAGGACACCGCGCTGGTCTCGCTGGCGCAGGCGATCGCCGCGCTCGAGGGCACCGACGCCGACCTGGAACTGGCCGCCGCGGTCGCCGGACTGCCCGCCTCGGCCACCTTCTGGGCCGCGCGTCGGCTGCGGGAGATGGGTCTGCTCGCCGACACCGACACGCTGACCTTCACCGAGCGCGGCATCCAGGCCGCGATCGCCTGCCGCCTGACCCCGCAGGACCTGCACACCGCGCACACCAAGGCCGCCCGCTTCCTCAACGGCGTGCACGCGCCCTGCGCCCGCATCGCCGCGCACCTGCAGGAAACCCGGCAGGTGGGTCAGGACTGGGCGGTGCACACGCTGCTGACCGCCGCGCGGGACGCGATCACCGACGGCGACCCGAACACCGCCGTCGTGCACCTGCGCCGGGTGCTGCACGAGCCGCTGTCCGCCGAGCAGCGCAACGAGGTGCTGTTCGAACTGGGCTCCGCCGAGATCCACGCCGACCCGCCCGCGGCCGTGCACCACCTGTCCATGGTGGAGTCGGAGGGCGCGGATCCCCGGCGCCAGGCCAGGATCGCCACCCTGCTGGCCGGTGCACTGTCCGAATGCGACAGATTCCGGGAGTCGCTGAACGTGCTGCAGAACGCGGTCGACCGGCTCGACCCGCAGCACCCGGAACTGGCCTCGGAGCTGGAAACCGAGATCCTGTACCTGTCGCGCCACGATCCGCACACCGCGACCACCGTGCCGCAGCGCTTGGCGAACCTGCGGCGCCGCAACAGTTCCACCCCGCAGGCGCGGCGGCGGCTCAACGCCTTCGTGGCCGAACACGGCGCGGTGGCACTGGACCACATGTCGGCCGCGGCCCTGCGCCGCCTGGCGTTGGACTCCACCCCACCGGGCCCGCTGAACGATCTGGGCGAGCTGCGCGCGTTCGGCGCGGTGGTCGGCGCACTGTCCAATTTGGAGGAGTACGACCTCGCACTGCAGATCTGCGAGGAAGTGCTCGACGACCGGCGGCGCAGCCTGCCGCTGGCGACCGGGCTGGCCAGTGCCTACTGCGCGGACATCCGGTACCAGATCGGCCAGCTCACCTCCGCCCGCTCCGACGCGCAGACCGCGCGGGACAAGCTGGAAGCCTTCGAGATCCGCCGCGGCATCATCCCGGCCCTGCTCGACGGCACCGAAATGCGCCTGGCCGCGATCCAGCAGGACACCGAAGCCGCCGAACGCCTGCTGGCGCGCCACCGCCACATCGCGAAGACCACGTACCTGCGCACCTGCATGGCCCTGCACGGCCGCGGCCTGCTGCACGCGTCGCTGGGCAACCACACCGCCGCCCTGAACGACCAACTCGACTGCGGGCGGCGCCTGGAACGCTTCGGCTACGTCGACCACCCGCAGATCCCGTGGCGCGTACCCGCGGCACTGGCCCAGTTCCAGCTCGGGAACCACGAAGAAGCCATCCTGCTGGCGAAAACCCAGCTCGCCTTCGCCCGTAAGCGAGGCCTGCCGCGCACCCTCGGCATCGCTCTGCACACCGCCGCCACCGTCACCGAAGACGCGCGTTCCGTCGATCTCCTGACCGAAGCGGTGGAGGTACTGGGCCGCTCGCAGGCGAAACTGGAATACGCGCAGGCGCAAGCCGAACTCGCGGTCCAACTGGGCTGCGCCGGCGGCCACGACCAAGCCGCGACCATGCTGCACCAAGCCATGTCGACCGCCACCGCCTGCGGCGCCATCGCCCTGGCGGGCCGGATCCACCAGCAACTGCACTCGCCCGCCACCGCGCAACCCCAGGTCCTCACCCGGCGGGAACACAACATCGCCACCCTGGCCGCCCAGGGCAAGAGCAACCCGGAAATCGCGCAGGCCCTGGTCCTGAGCCGCCGCACCATCGAATTCCACCTGACGAACATCTACCGCAAACTGGGCATCTCACGGCGGAACCAACTAACCCAGTCCCTGGTCGGCTCCACCACCCCCATCTAGGCTCCACCCCGATGTCCTCCACGCCGGACACAAATGTGGCTTTCGGGGCATATTCGGCCCCCAAAGCCACATTCGTGTCCGCGATGACCTCCGCCCAAATGCGCCAGTGTGTGATTCAGCCGCAGGAGCGGCCGAGGCCTCCCCAAGATGCCGTGAATGTGGCTTTCACGGCGATTTCCGCCGTGAAAGCCACATTCACGGCACCAGTCACCCCCACCACCCCACCGCACCCGGGCACCCCACCCTAACCACCGCGTCACCCAGCCCTCCCCATCCCCGGTCCCCAGCCCAAAACACGGCGGTGGCCTCGATGTCAAGGCATCTTTCCCGCCTTGACATCGAGGCCACCGCCGTAGTCACAATCAAAAACCGGGGTGGCCCAACAAAACACCTACGAAGCAACAACCGCGCTCAAAGATTTCTCCACCAGTTCCAGATGCACAGTCATCGCCCCTTCAGCAGCCTCAACCGCCCCCGAACCAATGGCCTCCACGATCACCTCATGCTCCCGGTTCGACCGTTCCCGTCGATCCGCGAGTTTGTTCAGGAAGAACGACTGCTGCCGCAACGCGTCCCGGATTTCCTCGATGACCTTCGCGAACACCGGGTTCCCCGAAGCCTGCGCCACGCTGATGTGGAACAGCGTGTCCAGCGCGACCCAAGCCGTGTCGTCGGTCTCCTGTCGCATTCGTTCGGTCAGCGAGGCGAGCCGGTCGAGGTCGTCGGCGCCGCGGCGGAGGGCGGCGTATCCGGCGACCGGGATTTCCACGTGCCGCCGCACTTCGAGCAGGTCCCGCGCCGAGTACGAGCCGAAGATCGGGTTCTGCGCCGCGCCCGCGGCCTGCACGTAGGTGCCCTTGCCGGTCCGCGACACCGTCAGCCCCAGCGCCGCCGAAGCTCGCAGCGCTTCCCGGATCACCGACCGGCTGACCCCGAACGTCTGCGCCATCGCCGCCTCGGCCGGGAGCTTGTCGCCGACGTGGTACTCGCCACGCTCGATGGCCCCGCGGATTTCGCCGAGCACGGCCTCCATCGCGGTCACCCGGCGAGGCACGGCCCCGCCTGTCCGCCTGTCTGACAGGCTCATGGCGATACAAAGTGACACGACCGCCCACCGGTGTCAAGCAAGCGGTTCGACAGCTCGCTCTCAGGATTTCGTCATGTTCGGTCCATAACCTCGAAACCGGACAATCGACACACCGAGCGCGCCGAGGAGTTCCATGACGCCGCCCGCCCGCACCTCGCCGGCCGACACCGTCGCCGGGTTCGCCGCACTGGCCACCGGCATCGTGCTGATCGCGCTGCTGCACGTCCTGCCGGGGACCGCCGGTATCAGCCCGGTCCGCCGGACCATCAGCCAGTACGCGCTCACCGACAGCCGCTGGATCTTCGACCTCGGCGTCGTGCTCGTCGCGGTCGGCTCGGCCGTGCTGCTCTTCGCGCTGATCCGGCGCGGCCTGCTCGCCCCGGTGTCCGCGGCCGGCGTGTTCGGCGGCCTGTGGACCGCCAGCCTGCTGCTGATCGTGGCGTTCCCGAAGACGAACTGGGCGATCGGCCCGAGCCTCGGCGGCGCCATCCACCGGTACGCCAGCGTGGTCGCGTTCGTCGCGCTGCCGCTGGCGGTGATCATCGGCGCCCGCTCGGTGTTCCGGCACTCCCCCACCGCCCGCCGGATCGCGGTGTTCTTCGGGATCACCTCGCTGATGTGGTTCGGCCTGATCCTCGTCGGCGTGCTGAACATGCTCGCCGGCGGCGAGGCGTGGTGGACCTTCGTGCCGCTGGGCCTGGTCGAGCGGCTGATGGCGCTGAACGAGATGTTCGCGCTCGCCGCACTCGGCTACGGCGCCCTGCGCGTGCAGCAGCCGATCGAGGAGAACATGACGCAGGTCACACCCGAGGGGGAACCGGGACTAGTAACTTCCTAAGCGCTTGCTTAGCGCGGCGGCCGGGCGCATGCTCGAAGCCGTCGCGCTTTCGTACTCGCTTCAGGAGGAACAAGTGACCCAGTCCCCTTCCCGTGTCGCGATCGTCACCGGCGCCGGTCGCGGTATCGGCGCGGCGGTGGCCGCGCGGTTGTCCGCGGACGGATTCGCCGTCGGACTGCTGGACCTGGACGCCGACGCCGTCAAGCAGGGTGCCGAGACGCTGACCGCGGGCGGTGGCCGCGCCGTCGGCGTCAGCCTGGACGTCAGTGACGCCGAGCAGGTGGAACGCGCGGTCGCGCGGGTGGCCGACGAGCTCGGCCCGCCGACCGTGCTGATCAACAACGCCGGCATCACCCGCGACAACCTGCTGTTCAAGATGACCGACCAGGACTGGGACTCGGTCATCGGCGTGCACCTGCGCGGCTCGTTCCTGATGACGCGCGCGGTCCAGAAGCACATGACCGAGCAGGGCTGGGGCCGGATCGTCAACCTGTCGAGCACCTCGGCGCTGGGCAACCGCGGTCAGGTCAACTACTCCGCGGCGAAGGCCGGGCTGCAGGGCTTCACCAAGACGCTGGCCATCGAGCTGGGCAAGTTCGGCGTCACCGCGAACGCCATCGCGCCGGGCTTCATCGCCACCGACATGACCGCCGCCACCGCCGAGCGGGTGGGCATGGACTTCGAGGACTTCAAGAAGGCCGCCGCCGAGCAGATCCCGGTGCGCCGCGTCGGCGAGCCCGCCGACATCGCCAACCTGGCGGCGTTCCTGGTCAGCGAGGGCGCCGGGTTCATCTCCGGCCAGGTCATCTACGTCGCCGGCGGACCGAAGGACTGACGACCATGCGTACTTTCCCCGACGTCGACGCCTTCACCGCCGCGGTCGGCGAGCACCTGGGCCACAGCGAGTGGCTGACGATCACCCAGGAGCAGGTCCAGCAGTTCGCCGACGCCACCGGTGACCACCAGTGGATCCACCTGGACACCGAGCGGGCCGCGGCCGGGCCGTTCGGCGGCACCATCGCGCACGGCTACCTGACCCTGTCGCTCATCCCCCGGTTCGGCAAGGACATCTACCGGGTGGACAACCTGTCCATGGGCATCAACTACGGCCTGAACAAGGTGCGGTTCCCGCAGCCGGTGAAGGTCGGCTCGAAGGTGCGCGCCGGCGCCGAACTCGTCGAGGTGACCGACGTGCCGGGCGGCAAGCAGGCGGTGGTCCGGTGGACCATCGAGATCGACGGCGAGGCGAAGCCCGCATGCGTGGCCGAGACCGTCGCCCGGCTGATCCGCTGAGCCCGGCCACCGGGCGGCACCCGGCCCACCCGCCTGTACTCCATACCGACTAGTCGGTACGCTTACCGGAACGCCGAAATTCGACAGGAGAGCAGATGGCCACCCGCGAAGACCTGCCCGGACTCGACCTCGAGCGCCTGCGCGCGCACGTGGACGAGGTGCTGCCCGGACTGCTGTCGGGACCGCTGCGCGGCACGGTCGTCGAGGGTGGCCGCTCCAACCTCACCTACGTGGTCGGCGACGGTACCGGCCAGTGGGTGGTGCGCCGCCCGCCGCTGGGGCACGTGCTGCCCACCGCGCACGACATGGTGCGCGAACACCGGGTGATCACCGCGCTGCACCCCACCCGGGTGCCGGTGCCGGAGACGCTGCTGCTGTGCCAGGACACCGAGGTGCTCGGCGCGCCGTTCTACCTGATGGAGTTCGTCACCGGCACGCCGTACCGCGCCCGCGAGGAGATGGAGGCGCTCGGCGAGCAGCGCACCCGTGACATCGCGCTGGCGCTGGTGGACACCCTCGTCGACCTGCACGCGGTGGACCCGGCGGCGGTGGGGCTCGGTGACTTCGGCCGTCCCGAGGGGTTCCTCGAACGGCAGTTGCGGCGCTGGAAGAAGCAACTGGACGGCTCGCGCAGCCGGGAGGTCCCCGGGATCGACCGCCTGCACGACCGGCTGGCCGCCGCGGTGCCGGTTTCGGGCCCGCCCGCGGTGATCCACGGCGACTACCGGCTGGACAACGTGCTCGTCGCGCAGGACGGCACCGGCGACCGGATCACCGCGGTGCTGGACTGGGAGATGTCCACCCTCGGCGACCCGCTCACCGACGTCGCGCTGCTGCTGGCCTACGCCGAGCGGGACGCGGTGAACCTCGGTTTCGTCTCCAGCGCGACTTCGGCGGCGGGCTACCCGACCTCGGACGAGGTGGTCTCGCGCTACGCCGAGCGCTCCGGGCGGGACGTGTCGAAGCTGAACTGGTACGTCGGGTTCGCCTTCTTCAAGCTCGCGGTGATCCTGGAGGGCATCTACTTCCGCTTCACGCAGGGGAAAACGGTGGGCGAAGGCTTCGAGAAGGTCGGGGCCGGCGTGGCTCCGCTGGTCGCACACGGCAACGAGATTCTCAAAGAGGAGAAGTGACGATGGAATTCGCCTACGACGCGAAGACCGAGGAACTCCGGGAGCGCCTGCTGTCCTTCATGGACGAGCACGTCTACCCGGCCGAAGCGGTGTTCGAGGAACAGCTCGCCGAGCGCGACAGCGAGTGGACCAGCGTGCCGATCGTCGAGGAGCTCAAGGCGGAGGCCCGCCGTCGCGGGCTGTGGAACTTCTTCCTGCCCGGCGACCACGGCGGCGGCCTGACCAACCTGCAGTACGCGCCGCTGGCGGAGATCACCGGGCACAGCCCCCGGCTGGCCCCGGCCGCGCTGAACTGCGCCGCCCCGGACACCGGGAACATGGAAGTGCTCGCCATGTTCGGCACCGAGCAGCAGCGCAAGCAGTGGCTGCAGCCGTTGCTGGACGGGGAGATCCGCTCGGCCTTCGCGATGACCGAGCCCGACGTGGCCTCGTCCGACGCGCGCAACATCTCCACCCGCATCGAGCGCGACGGCGACGAGTACGTGATCAACGGCCGGAAGTGGTTCATCTCCGGCGCGATGAACCCGAACTGCCAGATCTTCATCGTGATGGGCAAGACCGATCCGGACGCGCCGCCGCACCGGCAGCAGAGCATGATCCTGGTCCCCCGCGACACCCCGGGCATGACCGTCAAGCGCGGCATGAAGGTGTTCGGCTACAGCGACGGCGACCACGGCGGGCACGCCGAAGTGGTGTTCGAGAACGTGCGCGTGCCCGCGGAGAACCTGCTCACCGAGGAGGGCAGCGGGTTCGCCATCGCGCAGGCGCGGCTCGGCCCCGGCCGGATCCACCACTGCATGCGGCTGATCGGCATGGCCGAGCGGGCGCTGAAGCTGATGTGCGAGCGCACGCTGTCGCGGTCCACCTTCGGCAAGCCGATCGCCGAGCAGGGCGTGGTCCAGGACTGGATCGCCGAATCGCGCGTGCGGATCGAGCAGCTGCGGCTGCTGGTGCTCAAGACCGCGTGGCTGATGGACACCGCGGGCAACCAGGGCGCGCACACCGAGATCCAGTCGATCAAGATCGCCACCCCCGCCTCGGTGGAGTGGATCATCGACAAGGCCATCCAGGCCCACGGCGCCGGTGGGGTCAGCCAGGACTTCCCGCTGGCCGAGCTGTGGATGTCGGCGCGGATGCTGCGCCTGGCCGACGGCCCGGACGAGGTGCACAAGCGCTCGCTGGCGCACCGTGAACTCAAGCAGTACCGGACGGAGCACGCCCGATGACCCTCACCGCCGACGACCTGCGCGAGCGGACGCGGAAACTGCTCGACGAGCACGACACCGCCGACCGGTCCGCCTTCCTCCAGGCCCGGTTCGACGCCGGACTGGCCTGGGTGCACTTCCCCGAAGGCCTGGGCGGGCTGGACGCGCCGCGGGCGCTGCAGTCCGTTGTGGACGCCGAACTGGCCGCGGCCGGGGCGCCGGACAACGACCCGCGCCGCATCGGCATCGGGCTGGGCATGGCCGCCCCGACCATCCTCAAGTTCGGGAACGACGAACAACGCAAGCGCTACCTCCGTCCACTGTGGATCGGCGAAGAGGTCTGGTGCCAGCTGTTCTCCGAGCCCGGCGCGGGCTCGGACCTCGCGGCGCTGGGTACCCGCGCGGTGCGCGAGGGGGAAGACTGGGTGGTCACGGGGCAGAAGGTGTGGACCTCCAGCGCCCACACCGCGCGCTTCGCCATCCTGGTCACCCGCACCGATCCGGACGTGCCCAAGCACCAAGGCATGACCTACTTCATCTGCGACATGCACGCCCCCGGCGTCGAGGTCCGGCCGCTGCGGCAGATCACCGGTGAGGCCGAGTTCAACGAGGTCTTCCTGACCGGGGTCCGCATCCCGGACGCGAACCGGCTCGGCGAGGTCGGTGAGGGCTGGAAGGTCGCGCAGACCACGCTGATGAACGAGCGGGTCGCGATCGGCGGGCACGCCATCCCGCGCGAGGGCGGCATGATCGGCATCGCCGCGAAGCTGTGGCGTGAACGGCCGGAGCTGCGCACGCCGGAACTGCACGACCGGCTGCTGCGGTTGTGGGTGCGGTCCGAAGGCGTGCGGCTGGCCGGGACGCGGCTGCGCCAGCAGCTCGCGGCGGGTTCGCCCGGCCCGGAGGGCTCGGGGATGAAGCTCGCCTTCTCCACGCTGAACCAGGAGATCTCCGGGCTGGAACTGGAACTGCTGGGCGAAGAGGGCCTGCGCTACGACGACTGGACCATGCGCCGTCCGGACAAGGTGGACTTCACCGGGCGTGAAGCCGGGTACCGCTACCTGCGGGCCAAGGGGAACTCCATCGAGGGCGGCACCTCGGAGGTCCTGCGCAACATCATCTCGGAGCGGGTGCTCGGGCTGCCGTCCGAGCCGCGCGTGGACAAGGACGTCGCCTGGAAGGACCTGCCCCGATGACCGCGGATCTGCTGTACTCCGACGTCGAGGACGACCTGCGGGCGAGCGTGCGGGCGCTGCTCGCCGACCACTGCGAGCCCTCGGCGCTGCTCAAGCGGGCGGAAAGCGGTGAGCCGTACGACCTGAAGCTGTGGCGCGCGCTGGCCGGTGACCTCGGCGCCGCCGGGCTGCAGGTGCCCGAGGACCGCGGCGGGCACGGGGCGTCGGCCCGGGAAATCGCGCTGGTGCTGGAAGAACTGGGCCGCAGCGTGGCACCGGTGCCGTTCCTCGGCAGCGCGGTGCTGGCCACCAACGCGCTGCTCGCCACCGGCACGGACCACGAACTGCTGGGCAAACTGGCCGCGGGCACCACGACCGCCGCGCTGGCCGTGCCGCTGTCCAGCACACCGGACACCTTCAAGTCCACAGTGGAGGTTGCGGACGGGGTGCTGACCGGCCGGGTGGGCACGGTCGCCGACGCCTCGGTGGCGGACGTCCTCGTCGTGCCCGCCGGGGACGGCCTGTACCTCGTGGACTCCGGGTTCACCGTGTCGGAGCTGGTCTCACTGGACCTGACCCGGCGCGTCGCCGATGTGACGCTCTCCGGCGCCCACGGCACGCTGATCGCTTCGGGCGCCGCGGCGACGGAAGCGCTGACCGCGGCCCTGACCGCCGGTGCCGCCCTGCTGGCGTCCGAGCAGCTGGGCCTGGCGGACTGGTGCCTCGAGGAAACCGTGCGCTACCTGAAAGGGCGGTACCAGTTCGGCCGTCCGGTGGGTTCGTTCCAGGCGCTGAAGCACCGGCTCGCGGACCTGTGGCTGGAACTGGTCTCGGCCCGCGCCGCCGCGCGCTACGCCGCGGACTGCCTGGCGCGGCAGGACCCGGACCTCCCGGTGGCGGCCGCGGTGGCGCAGGCGCTGTGCTCGGACATCGCGGTGCACGCGGCCGAGGAGTGCGTCCAGCTGCACGCGGGGATCGGCATGACCTGGGAACACCCGGCGCACCTGTACCTGAAGCGGGCGAAGGCGAACCAGATCGCCCTGGGCACCGCGGGCCGCCACCGCGCCGCCCTGGCCACCCTGCTGGACCTCCCGGGCTAGCTACCCAGGACACAAATGTGGCTTTGGGGGCGGATTCGGCCCCCAAAGCCACATTTGTGTCCCTCCCCCTGAGACCCGTGCGCCCCCTGGTGGCGGTGGGTTTTGTCGGTGGCGGGTGGTACTGCTGAGGCAGGTGTTTCGCCGAGGCCGGAGGAAGCCGCCATGAAACTGCTCGTCGCCACCGAGGTGACCCAGGGCGCCCGCCGCAACGACTTCAGCTACTGCGTCGACGGCGAGCTGGTCTGGATCGGCCTGGTCTGCAGCGCGGACCAGGCCGACCCGGACGGGGGGTGCGGCTGCGGCCGCGCCTTCTCCGGGATGAACTCCCACCGCGCCGGCACCACCGCGATGGTGGTGGACCGGCCGGGTTTCACCGAGGCCGACTACACCGAGGCCATCCGCTCCAGCCTCGACCAGCAGGGCTACCCGCTGGACATCGCCGGGGACCTCGCCGCCAGCCTGCTCCGCCTCGCCGCGCACTACCCGCCGGGCACGGTGGTCGAGCGGCGGCTCGACGACATCGTGCCCCGCGCGGTCGTGCCTTATTGAAGAGACCTCTAGACCGGGCGCAGGGCAGAGAGCAGCAGGTCCGCGTAGTGGTCGCCGACCTGTTGCGCGGACATCGAGCCGCTGCGCCGGTACCACGAGCCGAGGTGGTGCACGCCGCCGAAGAAGAAGTCCAGCACCAGGTCCGCGGGCTTGTCGGCGCGGAACTCCCCGCTCGACTGCCCTTCCTCGATCAGCGAGCGGAAGCGCTCGTGGTACTTGCGGCGCTCGGCCCGCACCGACTTCTGCTTCTCCGGGCTGAGGTGGTGCATCGACTGCATGAAGATGGTGGCGTCGTCGAGGTTGGCGATCGTGCTGACCACCACGTCGGAGGCGGCGGCGCTCAGCCGCTCGGCCAGCGGCGCGTCCCCGGCCATCAGCCGCTCGAGCTGGTCGGTCTGCTCCCGCAGCACCCGCGCGTAGATCTCGTAGAGCAGGTCGTCCTTCGAGCCGAAGTAGTGGTACATCGCGCCCTTGGTGACTCCGGCGGCCTCGACGATCTCCTGCACCGAGGTCCGGTCGAAGCCCTTCTTCGCGAAGAGCTTGGTGGCCACGGACAGCAGCCGCCGCGGCACCGACCCCGGAGCGTAACCGTTCTCCTCGATCGTGGTGCCCGGTTTCCCGGCGCTGGCTCGAGTCATCGCCCGGACCCCTTCCCGTCACCCGGCTCACCTGCGGCGAGCCGTTCCTGCTCGGAAGCTGAGCGTACCGAGACGATGATCACCGTACGTACACCGCCCCGGCACTCAACCCCGTGCCCGCAACTCCCGGCGCAGGATCTTGCCGCTCAACGTCTTCGGCAGTTCGTCCAGCACCTCGATCGAGCGCGGGTACTTGTACGCCGCGAGCCGCTCGGCGCAGTAGTCGATCAGCTCGCGGGGTGCCGGCCGCTGCCCCGGCCGCGCGCTCACGTACGCCTTCACCGTCTCGCCGCGGTACTCGTCCGGCACGCCGACGACAGCGGCTTCCCGCACCGCCGGGTGGGTGTAGAGCACGTCCTCGACCTCGCGCGGCCACACCTTGAACCCCGAGGC
The DNA here is from genome assembly GCF_017875555.1 of Amycolatopsis magusensis. Taxonomy (GTDB): domain Bacteria; phylum Actinomycetota; class Actinomycetes; order Mycobacteriales; family Pseudonocardiaceae; genus Amycolatopsis; species Amycolatopsis magusensis. The sequence continues at coordinate 7,363,863 of NZ_JAGGMS010000001.1, forward strand.
GTTGATCATGTCCTTCTTGCGGTCGACCACGTAGACCCAGCCGTCGGCGTCCATGAACCCGACGTCGCCGGTGCGCAGGCGGCCCGCGGGCAGCGCGGCGGCGGTGTCGGCGGGCCGGTTCCAGTACCCGGGCACCACCGTCGGCCCCTCGACGACGATCTCCCCCGGCTTGCCCGGCGGGACCTCGGCGCCCTGGTCGTCGAGGATGCGGACCACGGTGTCCGGGGTCGGCAGGCCGATGGAGATGGTGCCGGACTCCGGGTCGATCGGCGCACGCAGCGAAGCGGGCACGGAGATGCAACCCGCGGTGGTCTCGGTGAGCCCGTACCCGTTGTGCAGGTAGTGCCCGAACCGCGCTTCGAAGGTCTCCACCACGGCGGGCGGCAGGGCGGCGCCGCCGGAGTAGAGCAGTTCGAACGAGGCGAAGTGCTCGCGGCTCGCCGACGGGTGCGACATCAGCGCGAGGTACGCCGTGGCCGGGCCGACGGTGTAGGCGGGCCGGTGCTCGGCGAAGGCGTCCAGCACCACGCCCGGCTCGAACCGGTACGCCAGCACCAGCGTGCCCGCCAGGTCGAAGGCCGACGCGAGTTCGCAGACCATGCCGGTGATGTGGAACAGCGGCGCCAGCGCGAACAGCGTGCTGCCCTCGGCCATCCCGCTGAAGTTCCGCAGTGAGCCGGCGTTGACCGCGAGGTTGCGGTGGGTGTTGGTGGCGCCCTTGGGCTTGCCGCTGGTCCCCGAGGTGTAGCTGATCAGCGCGACCTCGTCGGCGCCGAGACCCGGGTCGGGCGGGGTGCCCGGCGCGTCGTTGGCCGCGTCGAGCAGGTCGGCGGCGCCCTCGGTGTCCTCGCACACGACCGCGCTGAACACGCGGTCGTCGTCGCGGGTCTGCAGATCGAGTTCGCTGGTGGTCAGCGCGATGCCGATGTCCCGCGCCGCTTCGGAGACCCCGCGGTTCCAGCCGCGCTGCGAGCACACCACCGCGCGCACCCCGGCGTCGGCGAAGACGTGCTCGAGTTCGGCCCGGCGGTACATCGGGTTGACCGGCACCACCACCCCGCCCGCCTTCCACGCGCCGAGCAGCGCCAGCACGAACTGCGGGATGTTCTGCAGGATCAGCGCGAGCCGGTCGCCGCGCCGGAACCCGCGCGCCAGCAGGTGGTTCGCCACGCCGTCGCTGAGCCGGTCCACCTCGGCGTAGGTCAGCCCGCCGTCGAAGTAGGCCACCGCCGTGCGGTCCGGCACCGCCGCGACCGCGTGCCGGAAGGCCGACAGCACCGAGTCGTGCCACACCGGTTCGGCGGCGAACAACCGCCGGTCGTACCGCGCCACCCACGGCTTGTCCTCGTACCAGCTCACCCGTCCTCCACAACGCACACCGACCAGTCGGTATCTGTGAAGCTACGCCTCGACGCCGACCTAAGCAACCGCTTAGTCTGGGGCTGGAAAGGGAGGTGCCCATGACCGGAACCACACCGGCCGACGGAGTGCGGTACGCCGTCGGCGCCGGGATCGCCACGCTCACGTTCGACCGGCCCGAGCGGCACAACGCGATGGACCCGGCGATGCGCACCCGGTACGGCAGGACGTTGCGCGAGGCCGAACAGGACCCGGCGGTGCGCGCGGTGGTGGTCACCGGCGCGGGCAAGTCCTTCTGCCCCGGCGCGGATCTCGACGCGCTCGCGGGCATCGGCGAGACCGGCGCGGCCGGCAAGGACGTGACGGCCGACGACGGTGGCCATGTCGACGTGCTCGCCGCCGCCTCGGTCGCGAAACCCGTGGTCGCCGCGATCAACGGCGGCTGCGCCGGGCTCGGGTTCGTGGTCGCCTGCGCCGCCGACGTCCGGTTCGCCGCGGCGGGCGCGAAGTTCACCACCGCGTTCGTGCGGCGTGGGCTGATCGCCGAATACGGGATCGCCAAGCTGCTGCCCGAACTCGTCGGCCGGGGCCGGGCGCTGGACCTGCTGCTCTCCGGGCGCACCTTCACCGCGGAGCAGGCCTTCGACTACGGCCTGGTGCAGGAAGTCCTGCCGGCGGGCGAACTGCTCGACGCGGCGACGGCGTACGCGGCCGAACTCGCCACCTACAGCGCGCCGCGGTCGATGGCGCTGATCAAGGACCAGGTCCGGGTGGAGACGGCGCTGCCACTGGCCGAATCGGCGCGGCGCGCGACCGGGCTGATGCTCGACTCGTTCGGCCACCCCGAACTCGCCGAGGGCGTGACCAGCTGGACCGAACGCCGTCCCCCCGAATTCCCGCCCTACCCCAGCTGAAGCTGCCCCGGCACCCCTTCGAAGGCGAGCAGGAACTGCTTGCGGGGCAGCCCGCCGCCGTACCCGGTGAGGCTGCCACCGCTGCCGATCACCCGGTGGCACGGCACCACGATGCTGATCGGGTTGCGCCCGTTGGCGGCGCCGACCGCGCGCACCGCGCTCGGCCTGCCGACCCGCGCGGCCAGTTCGGCGTAGGAAACGGTGTCGCCGAACGGGATCCGGCACAGCTCCGTCCACACGGCACGCTGGAACTCGGTGCCGTCGAAGTGCAGCGGCAGGTCGAACTCGGTGCGCTGCCCGGCGAAGTACTCCTTGAGCTGCGAGGTGGTCTCGGCGAACGGCGTCTCGTCGCGCGTGCCGAAGCGCTCGTCCGGCGGGCGGTGGCGCTGCTCCTCCATGTAGAGGCCGGCCAGCCGATCGCCCACGGCGACCAGGGTCAGTTCCCCGATGGGGCTGTCCACCACCGTGTGAACCCGGGTGGTCATGCGATTTCCCTTTCCGTTGCCGAATCTTGCAGGTACTGCGCGGCGTAGGCCCGCCACGGCCGCCACCGCCGGCCGGAACCAGGCCGGGGGAAGGCGTCCGGATCGCCCAGCGCGCGCATCGCGATCAGTTCCACTTTGGCCGGGTCGAGGGCGGCGAGCCGGTCCCTGGCCCGGTTCCAGTCGCTGCCCGCGCCCAGTTCGAGGTCACCGCCGTCGAGCGCACGGGCCAGCGCGGCGACCGGCTCCTCGTCGACCAGCGCGGCCGGTTCGGGGAAGAGCAGCGAAAGCCCGCCGCCGGGGTCGTCGACCGGCTCGCCGTGTTTCGCGGCCAGGTCCGCCGCCTTCTCCCCGGCGATCGCCCGGATGGCGAACTCGGCGCCGTCCACCGTGCGCGGCACGCGGCGCCCCGGTCGCGCCGCGATCAGCGGAGCCAGCGCGCTGTCCTCGGCGAGCAGGGCGTCGACCGCTTCCGGGTCGGCGTCGAGGTCGAGCAGGCGGCGGCAGCGGTTGATCGCGGTGTGCAGGTCACGCAGGTCGGTCAGCGACAACTCCGCGGCGATGTGCCCCGGCATCGGCCGCAGCGAGACGATCCCGGGCCCGTTCGGCAACCGCAGCGTCCGGCGGTAGGCGCCGTCACGCCACTCCTCCACCCCCGGCAGGGCTTCCGCGGCGAGCACGGCGAACAGGCCCTCGGCGTAGAGCGGCGCCCGGAACGGCAGGCGGAGCGAAAGCACGCCGGAGGCCGGTCCGCCGCTTCCGGCTCGGCGGCGCAGATCGGTCGGTGACATGGCGAAGACCTCGCGCACGGTGTCGTTGAACGTGCGCAGGCTGGCGAATCCGGCGGCCAGCGCGACCTCGCCCATCGGCAGCGTGCTGGTCTCGATGAGCAGGCGCGCGGTCTGCGCGCGCTGGGCCCGCGCCAGCGCCAGCGGTCCGGCGCCGAGTTCGGCGAGCAGTTGCCGCTGCACCTGGCGCACGCTGTACCCGAGCCGCCGCGCCAGGCCGTCGACGCCTTCGCGGTCGACCACGCCGTCCGCGATCAACCGCATCGCCCTGGCCACCAGGTCCGCGCGCTCGTTCCACTTCGGCGAACCGGGGCTCGCGTCGGGGCGGCAGCGCTTGCACGCCCGGAACCCGGCCTGCTGCGCGGCGGCCGCGCTGGGCAGGAACCGCATGTTCTCGGCCTTGGGCGGGACCACCGGGCAGCTGGGCCGGCAGTAGATCCGCGTGGTGAGCACGGCGGTGAAGAACCAGCCGTCGAACCGGGCGTCCTTCGACCGCACGGCCCGCACGCACCGCTCGGTGTCCTCGTGTACTTCCTGCACCGCACCAGCATCGCCGCGCACGCCGCGCCGCGCTAGCGAAAAAGCGACACCTGCCTGGCATCCGGCGACGTTAACCGGCGGCCGTGCCGAACGGGTTGTCGATGGCGTAGCGCCACCGTCCGTCACCGCCGCGGCGCAGCACATCGGTGGCTGCGCCGGACAGATCCACCCGGGTGCCGTCGGCCGCTGTCCCCCTGATGGACCAGTCGACGATGAGCAGCGCTAGATCGCCGGAAACGTAGGCGTGGCGGGTGCTCGCTTCGATCGGCAGGCCCCAGCCGAGCAGGTGCCCCGTGGCGTTCCGGCGATCATCGCCGGTCAGCGGGAGGCCGGGCCGGGGGACGAGCACGGCGGTGTTTTCGTAGCAGCGTTCGAGTGCGGCCGGATCGGCGGCGTCGAAGGCGGCCGCGTAGCGCGCCTGATGGTGCTGGGGTGTGTCATGAATGTCCGTCATGACTACCCGAGCATAACATCGGCGCTCAGCCTTACTAGGGGCGTACGCCGAAGGACGGGCGGCCGAGGAGTTTGGGCAGGACGCGGTAGGCGTCGGTCACCCAGTCGCACAGGCGCGCGCGGGTTTCCCTGGGGTCGATGACGTCCTCCACACCGAACTTCTCCGCCGTCCGGAACGGTGAGCGGACCTTGTCCAGCCTCTCCCGGATCTCGGCCAGCAGCGCCTGCGGATCCTCGGCGGCTTCCAGTTCGGCGCGGTAGGCGGCTTCGATCCCGCCCTCGACCGGCAGCGAGCCCCAGTCACCCGACGGCCACGCCCACCGGCGCACCAGCCGGTGCCGGTGGGTGATCCCGGCCCCGCCGACGCCGAACACCCGCCGCACGATCACCTCGGCGGAGGGCACGCGGGCCTGGTAGACGGCGGTGATCGCCCGCGCGCCGCGGCGGATCGAGCCGCGCTTCTCCCCCGCCAGGCCGATCACCATGCCCGCCTGGTCGGTGAGGTTGACCAAGGGCAGGTGGAACGTTTCGCAGAGGTCGACCAGCCGCGTGATCGCGTCGGCACCCTCGGCGGTCAGCGTCGCGCCGCGGTACGGATCGGTGGCGATCACGCCGACCGGGTGGCCGTCCAGCCGCGCCAGCCCGGTGTAGGCCGAACCGCCGTAGCACGCGTAGTCGAACACCGAATCCGCGTCGAACACCGCGTCCAGCAGCGGCCGCAACCGGTACGGCTTGCGCCGGTTCCGCGGCACCAGGGAAAGCAGCGCCTCCTCCGCCCTCGCGGGATCGTCGGTGGCTGGGACAACCGCGGGCAGTGAGTCCACATTGGCCGGTAGGTACGACAGGAACGCCTTGATCACGGCGAAAGCTTCGGCTTCACTGCGCACGATCCGCTCGACCGCACCACTGCGCCGGTGCACCGCCGCGCCACCGAGCTCCTCTTTGGACAGTTCCTCGCCGGTGGCGTGCCGGACCAGCGGCGGCCCGGCGACGAACAACTGCCCGGCACCTTCGACCAGCACGCAGAGGTGCGACATCACCGCCCGCGCGGCACCGAGACCGGCCACCGGGCCCAGGCAGGCGGAGACCACCGGCACCGCGGAAAGGTTGTCCACCACCAGGTCCCAGCCCGGGTTGAACGGCACGTAGGTGTATCCGAAGTCCTCCAGCGACTTGACGCTGCCGCCACCGCCGGTGCCTTCGATCAGCCGGACCAGCGGCAGGCCGAGCTCGTTCGCCAGCCGCTCGGCGTGCACCTGCTTGCCGATGATCCCGGCGTCGGCCGCGCCGCCGCGCACGGTGAAGTCGTCCGCGCCGAGCGCCACCCGGCGGCCGTCCAGCCTGGCCGTGCCGACGACGAAGTTGGCCGGGGTGAACGACTCCAGCGCACCATCCTCTGTGTACCGACCGAAACCGGCCAGCGCGCCGATCTCGTCGAAGGTACCCGGATCGACCAGGGCCTCGATGCGCTCGCGGACGGTGAGCCGCCCGGCGGCGTGCTGGCGGGCGATCTTGGCCTCACCACCCATGCGGTGCGCGAGCTCGCGCCGCCGGGCGATCTCGTCGACCTCCGGCTGCCAGTCGTCGGTCATCTCACTCCCCGAGCGCTTCGACCTTCCGCTGCAGCTTGTTCATCCCACCGAGCCAGCGATCGGTCTGCGTGGCACGGGCCGCGTAGTAGTCGGCCACCTCGGGGTGCGGCAGCACCAGGAACCGCTTCTCGCCGATCGCCTCGAGCAGGGCGTCGACCACCTGCTCCGGCTCGATCGCCGACGCGCCCATCAGCAGCTGACCACCCTTGCCGGTGTTGGCCAGCATGTTCGTCCGCACGCCCTGCGGGCAGACCGCGTGCACGTCGATCCCGCGGTGGCGGTAGGTGGCGCTGAGCCATTCGGCGAACGCCAGCGCGCCGTGCTTGGTCACCGAGTACGGCGCCGAACCCAGGCTGGTCAGGATCCCGGCCGCGGACACCGTCGCGACGAACCGCCCGCGGCCGCGCTCGAGCCACTCGGGCAGCAATGCGTTCGCCGCCCGCACGTGGGCCATCACGTTGACGTCCCACGCCCGCGCCCAGACGTCCTCGGAGCTGTCCGCGCCGCCGAGCGGGGCGATCCCCGCGTTGGCGCAGAAGATGTCGATCCCGCCGAGCACTTCACGCGAGCGGGCGAGCAACTGCTCGACGCCCTCCACCCCGGCGGCGTCCCCGGCGATGGCGGTGCCGCCGATCTCCTCGGCCACCGCAGCGGCCGCGTCACCGTTCAGGTCGGCCACGACCACCCGGGCGCCCTCGGCGTGGAACCGCCGCGCCATCGCCGCGCCGATACCCGCGCCACCACCGGTGACGACGATGCCGGCGTCCTTCAGCTCGGCGCTCACAGGCCACCGACCAAGGTGCGGCCACCGTCGAGCACCATGGTCTGGCCGGTGATCCAGCCCGCTTCGTCGGACAGCAGGAAGGCGACCGCGCCCGCGATGTCCTCGGGGAGGCCGAGCCGCTTCATCGGGTAGGCGGCCGAGACCTCCTCCTCGCGGCCCTCGTAGAGCGCGGTGGCGAACTTGGTCTTGACCACGGCGGGCGCGACGGCGTTGACCCGGATGCCCGGGCCCAGTTCGGCGCCGAGTTCCACGGTCAGCCGGATCAGCGCGGCCTTGCTGATGCCGTACATGCCGATACCCGGCGACGCGCCCAGCCCGGCGACCGAGGCCACGTTGACCACCGAACCGCCGTGCTCGCCCATCCACGCGTCGCGCGCGTGGCGGGTCCAGGCCAGCGGGGCGAGCACGTTGACCGCGAGGATCTTCGCCGCCGCCTCGGGATCGATGTCCAGCGTCGGGCCGTAGACCGGGTTGATGCCGGTGTTGTTCACCAGCATGTCCAGGCTGCCGAAGGTCTCCACGGCCTTGGCGACCGCCTCGGCCTGGTGCTCGGCGTCGTCGGCCTTGCCGGGGACCGCGATGGCGTGGTCCCCTCCGCCCAGTTCCCGCACGGCCTCGGCCAGCGGCTCCGGCTTGCGCGCAGTGATGCAGACCTTGGCGCCGCGCTCGACGAGGGTGCGCGCGATGCCGAGACCGATGCCCCGGCTGGCACCGGTGACGATCGCGACGCGGTCCTTCAACGAGTTCACTGTGTGGTCTCCTTGTCACCTGAGGTTCGAGCTAAGCGCTCGCTTACAATGCGAAGGGGCGGGCAGCCTGTCAAGCCCGCCACGATCGGGGAGGTTTTCGCGATGAGCGAGCCGAGCGGTGCGGCACCGGACGATCTGCCGGAGGAACTGCCTGCCGAACTGCCCGCCGAACTCTGGCCCGACGTGCAGCCCGACGCGGCCCGGCGGCTGATGCTGGCCGGGGTCGAGTCGTTCGCCCGCCGCGGCTTCCACGCCACCACCACCCGGGACATCGCCGGCCGCGCCGGCATGAGCCCGGCGGCGCTGTACGTGCACTTCCCGTCGAAGGCCGCGCTGCTGTTCGCGATCAGCAAGTACGGCCACGAGCAGACGCTGCTGCTGGTCGAGCGCGTGGTGGCGCGGCCGGATTCGGCGACGGACAAGATGATCGCGCTGGTCGAGGACTTCGTCGCCTGGCACGCGCGGCGGCACACCGTGGCCAGGGTGGTGCAGTACGAACTGCAGGCGCTGCCCGAGGCCGAGTACGAGGAGGTCGGGCAGCTGCGGCGGCGCATCGAGCAGCTGGTCCGCGAGCTGATCACCGAGGGCGTGGCGTCGGGCGAGTTCACCGTGCCGGAACCCCGCACGGCCGCGCGGGCGGTGCTGTCACTCGGTGTCGACGTGGCGCGCTGGTACACCGACCGCATGCGCAAGTCCCCCGCCGCGCTCGGCCGCGAGTACGCCGGCCTGGTGCTCGGCATGCTCGGCGCGAAGACCGGCGACTGAGGGGCGTCCACCGGCCCAGGATGACATACTAAGCGGTCGGTCAGCCAGCCCGCCCGAACCGCGCGGCCAGCTCCCGGACGTGCTCGGCCAGCTCCGGCGGCTCCTCCACCTCGAAGTCGCAGCCGAAGCGGGCCAGGTAGAACGGGATCTCCTCGATCCGGGCGCCACCGGCGTGCAGCAGGCAACTGTGCTCGTCGATCGGCTCCACCTCGCCGATGGACGCCCCGACCAGTTCGGCGATGCGGGCGGCGGGCGCGTGCAGCTTGACCCGGCAGCGATACCGGTAGGGCGCGCTGGAGATCTGGCGGGTGAGGTAGGCGCCGAGGTTTTCGGCGGGCGGTTCGCGCGGGGTGAACCGCCCGGCGATCCGGGGTTCGTCGGTGATCCGGTCGACCCGGAACGTGCGCCAGGCCTCCTTGTCGACATCGAACGCCAGCAGGTACCAGCGACGGCCGGTGCAGGCGAGTTTCAGCGGCTCGACCCGGCGCTCGGTGGCGGTGCCGTCCGAGGCGGCGTAGGCGAAGCGCAAACGTTCGCGGTCCCGGCAGGCGGCGGCGATCGCGGTCAGCTGGGCCGGGGCGACCGCCGAAACCCCTCCGCCGAGCGGCAAGGTCACCGATTGCAACGCGTTCACCCGGTGACGCAGCCGCGAGGGCAGCACCTGGTCGAGCTTCATCAGCGCCCGCACCGAGGTCTCCTCGATCCCGGTCACCGTGCCGCCCGCGGCGGTGCTCAGGCTGACCGCGACCGCGACGGCCTCGTCGTCGTCCAGCAACAACGGCGGCAGCGCCGCCCCCGCGCCGAGCCGGTACCCGCCCGCCACACCGGGGGTCGAATGCACCGGATAGCCCAGCTCACGCAGGCGATCGACGTCCCGTCGCACGGTCCGGACGTCCACTTCGAGGCGCGCGGCGAGTTCGGCACCGGCCCACTCGCGGTGCAACTGCAGCAGGGTGAGCAGGCGCAGCAGTCTCGCCGAGGTCTGCACAAGATCTCCTTCATCGAGGACACAACCTGTCCTGAATGCTCTCTACCTTGGTGAACATGACCGAAGAGATCAAGCCGTTCCGCATCGAGTTCCCCGACTCCGCCCTCGAAGACCTCCGGACCCGGCTCGCGCAGACCCGCTGGCCGGACGAGCTGCCCGGCGTCGGCTGGGCACAGGGCGTGCCGGTGGGTTACCTGCGGGAGCTGGCCGAGTACTGGCGCACCGCCTACGACTGGCGGGCGGCGGAGAAGGAGCTGAACGCGTACCCGCAGTTCACCACCGAGATCGACGGGCAGCGGGTGCACTTCCTGCACGTGCGCTCCGCCGACCCGGACGCGACGCCCCTGCTGCTCACCCACGGCTGGCCCGGTTCGGTCGTCGAGTTCCTGGACCTGATCGAGCTGCTCACCGCCGAGTTCCACCTGGTCATCCCGTCGCTGCCGGGGTTCGGGCTGTCCGGGCCCACCACCGAGAGCGGCTGGAACTCGCCCCGGATCGCGCGGGCGTGGGTCGAACTGATGGAGCGGCTCGGCTACCAGCGGTACGGCGTGCAGGGCGGGGACACCGGCGCGATCGTGTCGCCGGAGATCGCGCGGCTGGTGCCCGACCGGGTCATCGGCGTGCACTGCAACGGCCTGACCGCGTTCACCCCGGTCGACCCCGGCGAGACGCTGACCGAAGCCGAACAGGCGCGGGTGGACCGGCTCAACTACCTCGAGAACGAGCAGTCGGGGTACGCGATGATCCAGATCAGCCGTCCGCAGACGCTGGCGTTCGGGCTCACCGACTCACCGGTCGGCCAGCTCGCCTGGATCGTGGAGAAGTTCTTCGAATGGACCGATCCGGCCGCCGCGCTGCCCGAGGACGCCGTCGACCGGGACCGGTTGCTCACCAACGTGATGCTCTACTGGCTGACCGGCACCGCCGCGTCCTCGTCCCGGCTGTACTACGAAACCGCGCACGCGGGGGCGTGGAGCGCGGCGATGAAGTCACCGGTGCCGACGGGCGTGGCGGTGTTCCCGCACGACGTGTCGATCCGGCGGACCGTGGAACTGGAGCACACCGTGGTGCACTGGGCCGAGTACGACCGGGGCGGGCACTTCGCCGCGATGGAGGCGCCGGACCTGCTCGCCGCGGACATCCGGGAGTTCTTCCGAGCTTGTCTTGCCAACCGTTGACAGCGCGGCGACAGTGGGCGAATGCGCGACGACGAGAGCATGCTGGCCATCGCACGGGAAGAGGCACTGCTGGGCAAGGCCGAAGGCGGTGTCCCGATCGGCGCGGCACTGTTCACCGTGGACGGACAACTGCTGGGGCGCGGGCACAACCGCCGCGTCCAGGACGACGACCCTTCCATGCACGCGGAAACGGCGGCGTTCCGCAACGCGGGACGCCGCCCCCACTACCGCGACACGGTGATGGTCACGACGCTTTCACCGTGCTGGTACTGCTCCGGCCTGGTACGCCAGTTCGGCATCTCGCGCGTCGTGATCGGCGAAGCCACCACCTTCCACGGCGGTCACGACTGGCTGGCCGAACACGGCGTGACCATCACCCTCCTGAACGACGAGGCCTGCACCACCCTGATGCGCGATTTCATCGCCACCCACCCCACCCTGTGGTTCGAAGACATCGGAAAAGACTAAGACTTCGAAACACGCCCAACCCCGCCCAGCAGAACGCGGAAACGCCAGCACACCGACCACATGCCAACAAAGCCGCCCCGGCAAACGCGACCAAACCGGCTGCCACACCATCCACATGCCAACAAAGCCGCCCCGGCAAACGCGACCAGACCGGCCACCACCATCCACGTGCCAACAGAAACCAGGCCCAGCAACCGAAACCAGGCCGCCCATCCCTCCCCATCCCCGGTCCAAAGCCAAAACACGGCGAAGTACCCGATGTCAAGGCATCTTTCCCGCCTTGACATCGGGTACTTCGCCGTAGTCACACTGAAAAACCGGGGTGGCTCAACCCAAGAGCCGGCCCAAACCTCAAGGCATCGTCCGAACCCGATCCCGCCCCGCCTCTTTCGCCACGTACAACGCCCGATCCGCCGCCAGCAACAAGGGCTCCAGCGTCTGCCCGTCCCGCGGTTGCGCGGCCACGCCGATCGAGATCGTGATGCCGATTTCCCCACCGGCCACCGGAATGGTCAGCGCCGCCACCCGGTGCCGGATGCGTTCGGCGATGGTGACGGCGTCGAATCGGTTGGTGCCGGGCAGCAGGATCACGAATTCCTCACCGCCGAACCGGGCGAGTACGTCTGCGCTGCGTACCTCGGCCCGCAGCGCCGCGGCGACGGCGAGTAGGACCTTGTCCCCGACGAGGTGGCCGTGCCGGTCGTTGATGACCTTGAAGTGGTCAAGATCCAGCATCAGCACGCTCGCCGGCATGCCCCGCCGTCGCCCGCGGGCGAGTTCGCTGGTGGCGATCTCGGTCCAGCGCACCGCGTTGAGCAGGCCGGTCTTCCCGTCGGCGTCGGCTTGTTCGCGCAACTGCTGGACCAGCGTGCTCCGGTGCAGCACCAGCGTCACCCCCATGATCAGCACCAGCATCGGCGGCCAGTCCACCAGCGCCCAGGCCAGGAGCACGCCGAGCGCGATCGTCGACGCTTCGAGCGCGTACTCCGGCGGGGAGAACAGGGCGTCGCGCAGGCGCGTGCCCGGGCGGCTGCGGTGGACGGCGAAGGTGATCAGGGCGGTGTTGCTCAGCCCGTAGAGCAGCGCGGCGACGAAGATCGCCAGCTCATGGGGCACGAACGGCACCAGGTTCGCCAGGTACGCCGCCACGATCGAGGCGGCGGCGCTGAAGGTCTGCCGGTAGACCTCGCGGTGGCGCACCCGCAGCCAGCGGTAGGCGTACGAGACCGCGATGACCACCGCGGCCAGCCCCGGGTGCAGCAGCAGCGCCGCGGCGAACATCCACACCGAGTTGAGGTCGATGTGCGGGCCGTCGAGGAATTCGGCGCGGCTGCGTTCGATCGAGCGCGACACCTCGACGTAGACCACGCAGCACGCGATCAGGATCCAGAACGGGCGCCAGTCGCGCTCGGGCACCGGCAGCGCGTGGAACGCCACGGCCGCGCCGGTGAGCGCGGTCAGATCGACCGCGAGCACATAGCCGACGAGGAACCGATCGGGCAGACGCCACAGCCGCCATCGACCGACGGCGAACACCCCGAACGGCCCCCAGCCGGGCTGGGTCCGCTCCCCCTCCACCTCGTCAAGGAAACCACTGTTCGTGCCGGATTCACTCGGGCAATCGGAGGAAACCGGATACGCATCGAGCACGCGGCACTACGAACAGCGAGCCGTGGATTCCGGCGGCACCAGGCGGTTCCCGCTCAGCGGAAACGCGGCAGGTCAGGCGGCGGCGACCGCGCCGCCGACCACGGCCCACCCCGCCGGGGTCAGTTCGGCACGCACCCGGGCGCCGGGCAGCGCGGCCTCGGCCGGGCGGAGGTAACCGCTGTGGGCGAGCGCGTGCGCGGTGACCTGGTCGCAGCAGGCGAAGCCGTCGACGAACAGGTCCGGCTCGCAGCTCGCGGACATCATCGCCCGCCGCTGAGCCACGGCGCGGAGCATGGCCCGTGCGCGATGACTCAGTTCGCTTTGCTCTGACATCAGACTTTTCCCCCTTGAGAAGTAACCCTCTGTCACTTGCCTATCGGCCGTTGGTCCGAAAGTGTTAGCTACTTGGTGAGACGGAGTTCACATCGACCTGGTTCCCGCCCGTTCGGGCAGGGTTCCGGCGAGCGCCGGTTCCAGCATCCGGGCCCACTGGCGCACGATCCGGCGCCGTCGCCGGGTGTCGTCGCTGAGCAGGTTCGCCAGGCCCAGTCCCCGCGCCAGGTCCAGCGTGGCCTGCACCGTCTCCCGGACCCCCGGCCGGGATTCGTCCGCGCCCAGCAGTTCCAGCGCGACCCGGTGCGCCTCGCGCCCGACCCGCGCCTCCAGCGGCGCGAGGACCGCCAGCAGCTTCGGATCGGTGGAAGCGGCCACCCACAGCTGCAGGGCCGCGCGGAACATCGGCCCGGTGTAGAGGTTCAGCAGCATCTCGGCGACGGCTTCGCTGCGTGACGCGCCGTTCGGCAGCAGCTCCACGTGCCGCCGCAGTTCGGCCAGCTGCACCTCGCCCACCTGCTCGACCGCGGCGACCACCAGGTCCTCGCGCGTCGGGAAGTGGTGCTGCGCGGCACCCCGCGAGACGCCGGCCTGCTCGGCCACCATCGCCACGGTGGTGCCGTGCCAGCCCCGCGTGGCCAGGCACTCGACGGCGGCTTCGACCAGCCGCCGCCGGGTGGTCCGGCTCCGCTCCTGTTGTGGTTCGCGCATGGTGCTCAGGCCGGCTCCACCCAGAAGTCGAGCTGGAGCTCCGACTCCTCACCGGCGATGCGGTACTTCGAAAAGTCCGTGACGCCCTCGGCCGCCAGCACCTCGTCGTCGAGGAAGAAGTTCCCGGTGGTCTCCCGGCTCGGCCTGGTGAGGATGGCGTACGCGGCGTCGGCCATGATCTCCGGCGTGCGCGAGCGGTTCGCCAGTTCCGCCCCGACCACGTTGCGGATCGCCGCGGTGTCGATGGTGGTGCGCGGCCACAGCGAGTTCGCCGCGATGCCGTCCTTGCGCAACTCCGCGGCGAGCCCGACGGTCACCAGGCTCATGCTGTACTTCGCGATGCTGTAGGCGAGGTGGCCCGCTTCGAACCACTTCGGGTCGAGGCTGATCGGCGGCGAAAGCGTGAGCACGTGCGGGTTCTCCGCCGTGCGCAGGTGCGGGATCGCCAGCTTCGACAGCAGGAACGAACCACGCGCGTTGATGTCCTGCATCAGGTCGTAGCGCTTCATGCCGATCTGCTCAGTCGGCGTCAGGTCGATCGCGCTGGCGTTGTTCACCACGATGTCGATGCCGCCGAAGCGCGCCACGGTCTGCTCGACCGCGGCGGCCACCGACTCGTCGTCACGGATGTCGCCGACGATCGGCAGCGCCTGCCCGCCCGCTTCCTCGATCGCCTTGGCCGCGGTGTAGATGGTGCCGGGCAGCTTCGGGTGCGGTTCGGTGGTCTTCGCGATCAGCGCCACGTTCGCGCCGTCGGCGGCCGCGCGCAACGCGATCGCCTCACCGATCCCCCGGCTGCCGCCGGACATGATGATCGTCTTGCCGGAAAGACTCGTCACGGTGGGAAACCTCTCAGTAGGACTTGGGCAGGCCGAGCGAGTGCTGCCCGACGAAGTTGAGCACCATCTCGCGGCTCACCGGCGCGATCCGGCCCAGGCGGACCGCGGCGAGCAGCGTGCCGAGGCCGTACTCCGACGCGAGCCCGTTGCCGCCGTGGGTCTGCACGGCCTGGTCGACCGCGCGGATGGCGACCTCGGCACCGGCGTACTTGGCCATGTTCGCGGCTTCCCCGGCGCCGAAGTCGTCCCCGGCGTCGTAGAGCGTGGCGGCCTTCTGCGTCATGAGTTTCGCCAGCTCCAGCTCGATCTTGACCTGGGCGAGCGGGTGCGCGAGCCCCTGGTGCGTGCCGATCGGCGTGCCCCACACCTGGCGTTCCTTCGCATACGCCACGCCCTTGTCGAGCGCGTACCGGGCGATGCCGAGCGAGAACGAGGCACCCATGATGCGTTCCGGGTTGAGCCCGGCGAACAACTGCGCGATCGCCGCGTCCTCCGAGCCGACCAGCGCCTCCTGCGGCAGCTTCACGTCGTCCAGGAACAGGCCGAACTGCTTGTCCGCGGAAACCAGGTCCATCTCGATCTCGCGGTACTCGAAGCCGGGGGTGTCCGTCGGCACGATGAACAACGCGGGCTTGAGCTTGCCGGTCTTGGCGTCCTCGGTCCGCCCGACCACCAGCACCGCGTCGGCCTCGTCGACGCCGGAGATGTAGACCTTGCGCCCGTTGAGCACCCACCCATCGTTGGAGCGCTGGGCGGTCGTGGTGATCCGGTGCGAGTTGGACCCGGCGTCCGGCTCGGTGATGGCGAAGGCCATCCGCACCTGCCCGGTGGCGAACCCGGGCAGCCACTGCTTCTTCTGCTCGTCGGTGCCGTAGCGCGCGATCACCGTGGCGCAGATGGCCGGCGACACCACCATCAGCAGCAGCGGCGTCCCGGTGGCGCACAGCTCCTCGCAGACGGCGGCGAGGTCGCCGATGCCCGCGCCACCACCGCCGAACTCCTCCGGCACGGCGACGCCGAGGTACCCGAGCCGCCCGGCCTCGTCCCACAGCTCCTTGGTCTTGCCGCCCGAGCGCGCCTTGCCCAGGTAGTACTCGTGGCCGTAGCTCTTGCCCAGTTCGCGGACCGCCTTGCGCAGGGCGATCCGCTCTTCCGGTTCGGTGAAGTTCATGCTCATTCCGACTCCTTCTCCTGAAGCACGGCCAATACGGTGCCCAGTTCGACCTGCTGCCCCACTTCGACGGGGAGTTCGGCGACCACCCCGGCCGCCGGGGCGGTGATCTTGTGCTCCATCTTCATCGCCTCCAGCCAGAGCAGCGGCGCCCCGGCTTCGACGTGATCGCCCGCGGCGACGGCGATCCGGACCACGTTGCCGGGCATGGGGGCGACCAGCGAACCCGCGGCCAGGGCGGCGGACGGGTCGGCGAAGCGCGGTACCACGTCCAGCACCACCGGCCCGAGCGCGGAATCGACGTACACGCGGCCGTCGTGGCGGGCGACCGCGAAACTCCGGCGCACTCCCCCGAGGTCGAGGACGACGCGATCCGGTTGGGCGAAAACAAGTTCCACGTCCGGGTGGTCTTCGGCCCGCAGCCCGGCACGGTCGAGCACGTACCGCACGTCGAACTCCACGTCACCCGCGGCGAAGCGCTTGTGCTGCGGCGCCGACCGCACGTTGCGCCACCCACCGGGCAAGCGGCCCTGCACGGTCGCGGTCCGGCGGTTCGCGGCGGCACCGGCGACCGCGGCCACCAGCGCGGCGATCCGGGTGGTCTCCGGCGAGGCGAGCGGCTGGGACAGCGTGGCGAGCCCATGCGTGGCGAAGAAGGCGGTGTCGGTGTCCCCGGCCAGGAAAGCCGGGTGCCGCAACACGTTCACCAGCAGGTCGCGGTTCGTGCGGACCCCGTGGATCCGCGCGCCGGCCAGCGCGGTGGCCAGCCGCCGGGCGGCCGACGTCCGATCGGGACCCCAGGCGATCACCTTGGCCAGCATCGGGTCGTAGTGCACCCCGACCACCGAGCCGTCAGCCACGCCGGAATCCAGGCGCAGGCCGAACCCGGCCGGGATGCGGAATTCCGCGTCGACCCCGGGCACGCTGAACCGGTGCAGCGTGCCGCTCTGCGGCTGCCAGTCCGCGGCCGGATCTTCGGCGTACAACCGAACCTCGATGGCATGCCCGGTCCACTGTGGTGGGTCGACCGGCAGCCGGTCGCCCTCGGCGATCCGCAACTGGCGGGCGACCAGGTCCTCCCCGGTGACGCATTCGGTGACCGGGTGCTCCACTTGCAGCCGGGTGTTCATCTCCAGGAAGTAGAACCGGCCGTCCGGACCGGCGAGGAACTCGACCGTGCCCGCCCCGACGTACCCGATCGCCTTCGCGGCCTTGCGCGCCGCCTCGAACAGCTCCTCCCGCATGGCCGCGCCGACCAGCGGGGACGGTGCCTCCTCGACCACCTTCTGGTGCCGTCGCTGGATGGAGCACTCCCGCTCCCCCAGGGCCCACACCGTGCCGTGGGTGTCCGCGAGCACCTGCACCTCGATGTGCCGCCCGGTTTCCAGGTAGCGCTCGCAGAACACGGTCGGATCGCCGAAGGCCGAACCGGCCTCGGCGCGGGCGCTCTCCACCGCCGCGGCCAGGTCACCCGGCGCGCGCACCACGCGCATCCCGCGGCCGCCACCACCGGCGGAAGCCTTGACCAGCAACGGGAAATCGGCCTCGGTCACCTCGTCCGGGTCCAGCTCGGCGAGCACCGGCACCCCGGCGGCGGCCATCAGCCGCTTCGACTCCACCTTCGAGCCCATCGTCTCGATGGCCTCCGGCGGCGGGCCCACCCAGGTCAGCCCGGCCTCGATGACCGCACGCGCGAACGCGGCGTTCTCCGAGAGGAAGCCGTAGCCCGGGTGGACCGCGTCGGCCCCGGCCCGGCCGGCGGCCTCGATCAGCAGGTCCGCGCGGAGGTAGGTCTCCGACGGCGCGTTGCCCGGCAACCGCACCGCCACGTCGGCCTCACCGGTGTGCGGGGCGTCCGCGTCGGCGTCGGAGAACACCGCGACCGTGCCGATCCCGGCGTCGCGGCAGCTCCGGAACACCCGGCGGGCGATCTCCCCGCGGTTGGCGACAAGCAGATTTTCGATCATCTCTCACATCCGGAAGACGCCGAAGCCCCCGGCGCCGCTGATCGGTCCATTGTGGATAGCCGACAGGCTGAGCCCGAGCACCGTGCGGGTGTCACGGGGATCGATGATGCCGTCGTCGTAGAGCATGCCGGAGAGGAACGTCGGCAGTGACTCGGCCTCGATCTGTCCCTCCACCATGGCGCGCATGGCGGCGTCGTGCTCCTCGTTGTACTCCTGGCCCCGGTTCGCCGCGGCCTGGCGCGCCACGATGGACAGCACCCCGGCCAGCTGCGCCGGGCCCATCACCGCGGACTTCGCGCTCGGCCAGGCGAACAGGAAACGCGGGTCGTAGGCCCGCCCGCACATCCCGTAGTGCCCGGCGCCGTAGGAAGCACCCATCAGCACCGAGATGTGCGGCACCTTGGAGTTCGACACCGCGTTGATCATCATCGCGCCGTGCTTGATGATGCCGCCCTGTTCGTACTCCTTGCCGACCATGTAGCCGGTGGTGTTGTGCAGGAACAGCAGCGGCGTGTCGCTCTGGTTGGCCAGCTGGATGAACTGGGCCGCCTTCTGCGACTCCTCGGAGAACAACACGCCGCGCGCGTTGGCGAGGATGCCCACCGGGTAGCCGTGCACGCCGGCCCAGCCGGTGACCAGACTGGACCCGTACAGCGGCTTGAACTCGTCGAAGTCGGAACCGTCGACCACCCTGGCGATCACCTCGCGCGGGTCGAACGGCACCTTCAGGTCGGCGGGCACGATGCCGAGCAGGTCCTCCGGGTCGTGCACCGGTTCGCTGTAGTCCGGCTTCGGCGACGGGCCCTGCTTGTGCCAGTTGAGCCGGCGCACGATGCGCCGCCCGATCCGGATCGCGTCCTGCTCGTCCTCGGCCAGGTAGTCGGCCAACCCCGAGGTCCGCGCGTGCATCTCGGCGCCGCCGAGCGATTCGTCGTCGGACTCCTCGCCGGTGGCCATCTTCACCAGCGGCGGGCCGCCGAGGAAGACCTTGGCGCGTTCCTTCACCATCACCACGTGGTCGGACATGCCCGGCAGGTAGGCGCCACCGGCGGTGGAGTTGCCGAAGACCAGCGCCACGGTCGGCACCCCGGCCGCCGAGGACCTGGTCAGGTCGCGGAAGATCCGCCCGCCCGGGATGAAGATCTCCTTCTGCGTCGGCAGGTCCGCGCCACCGGACTCGACCAGGTTGACCGTGGGCAGCCGGTTCTGCGCGGCGATGTCGGCGGCCCGGTAGGTCTTCTTGGCCGTCCACGGGTTGCTCGCGCCGCCCTTGACCGTCGGATCGCTGGCGCAGACCAGGCACTCCACGCCCTCGATCACGCCGATGCCGGTGACCACGCTGGCGCCGACCTGGTAGTCCGACCCCCAGGCGGCCAGCGGGGACAGCTCCAGGAAGGCCGAGTCCTCGTCGAGCAGCAGCTCGATCCGTTCCCTGGCCAGCAGCTTGCCGCGCTTGCGGTGGCGCTCGACGTACTTCTCACCGCCGCCCGCGACCGCCTTGGCCTGCTCGGCCTCCAGCTCGGCGAGCTTGGCCAGCATCGCCTCGCGGTTCGCGGCGAAGTCCGCGCCCCGGCTGTCCACTGTGGACCTCAAAGTGGTCATGCGGTGTATCCCAATCGTTTCGCGGCCAGCCCGGCGAGGATCTCGTTGGTGCCACCGCCGATGCCCAGGATGCGGACGTCGCGGTAGTGGCGCTCCACCTCGGACTCGCTCAGGTAGCCGAGGCCGCCGTGCAGCTGCACGGCTTCGTTGACCACCCATTCGGCGGTCTCGACGGCGGTGTTCTTGGCGAAGCAGGCTTCGGCGATCACCTCTTCCCCGGCGACGTGGCGCACGCCGACCTGCCGGGTGTAGGTCCTGGCCACGTCGATCTTCCGCGCCATCTCGGCGAGCTTGTGCTGCACCAGCTGACGGGAGATGAGCGGGCGGCCGAAGGTCTCGCGCAACCGGCACCAGTCCAGGGTCAGGTCCAGCGCGCGCTGCGCGTGCGCGTACCCCTGCACCGCCAGCGAAAGCCGTTCGGCGACGAACTGGGTGGCCACCTGCGCGAAACCGGAGTTCTCCGGCCCCACCAGGTTCTCCACCGGGACCCGGACATCCACATAGGACAGTTCGGCGGTGTCCGAGCAGTGCCAGCCCATCTTGGCGAGCTTGCGCCCGACGGTGAAGCCCGGCGTGCCGCGTTCCACCACCAGCAGGGAAAGCCCGTGCGCGCCCTCACCACCGGTGCGCACGACGGTGGTGACGAAGTCCGCGCGGCAGCCGGAGGTGATGAAGGTCTTGGCGCCGTCGACCACGTAATGGTCGCCGTCGCGGCGGGCCGTGGTGCGGATGCCCGCCACGTCGGACCCGCCGTCCGGTTCGGTGACCGCGAGCGAGCCGATCAGCTCACCGGCCAGCGTCGGGCGCACCCACTTCGCCAGCTGCGCCTCGTCCCCGGCGGCCGCGAGGTGCGGCACGGCGATGCCGCAGGTGAACAGCGAAGCGACCAGCCCGCCGGAACCGCCGGCGTAGTGGATCTCCTCGGTGACCGTCATGGCGTCGAGGAAGTTCCCGCCCTCCCCGCCCGCCTTCTCCTCGAAGGCGATGCCGAGCAGGCCCAGCGCCCCGGCCTTGCGGTGCAGTTCGCGCGGCAGCTCACCGTCGCGCTCCCACTGCTCCAGGTGGGGCAGCACGTCGGTCTTCATGAAGCCGCGCACCGTTTCCCGAAGCGCCTCGCGCTCCGGCGTGGCGAACGGATCGCTCACAACAACACCTCCGGGATCTCGGCGTACCGGCCGCGCAGCCACTCGCCGAGCGCCTTGGCCTGTGGATCGAACCTGGCCTGCGAGGCGACCCCCTGTCCGAGGATTCCGGTCACCACGAAGTTGACCGCTCGCAGGTTGGGCAGCATATGCCGCCGCACCGACAATTCCGCGGTTTCCGGGAGCAGGCGGCGGAATTCGTCCACGGTCAGCGTGTGCGCGAGCCAGCGCCAGCCCTCGTCGGAGGTGGCCCACACGCCGACGTTCGCGTCGCCGCCCTTGTCACCGCTGCGCGCACCGAGGACCGCACCCAGCGGTGCCCACCGCTTCGGCCCGTCCGGCAACGGTTCCGGCAGTTCCGGGTCCGCCACCTCGGCCAGTTCCAGCGTCTCGGCGGCAGGGGCGACCTCGATCCGCGAGTCCGCGGTCACCGCGACGTGCGGCACCTGCGCGGCGTCCACATAGGACGCCCGGTACACCCCGTACGGCGTGGCGTCCGAAGGGGGTGCGGTGACGTGGAAACCCGGGTAGCTGGCCAGCGCCAGCTCGATCGCGGCCTGGCTGAACGCGCGTCCCGCCACCTTCGGATCGGGATCCGTGACGGCCACGTGCAGCAGCGCGCTCGCGGTCTGCTCGGTGTCGGCGTCCGGCCGGTCGGTGCGGGCGAGCGTCCAGCGCACCTTCTCCGGCGGCTTCGCCTTCAGCGCTTCGGTGAGCTGTTCACGCACCAGCGCGGCCTTCTCCTCGATGTCGAGACCGGTGAGCACGAAGGTGGTCTCGTTGCGGAAGCCGCCGAGCGCGTTGAGGCAGACCTTCAGCGTCGGCGGCGGTGGCTCGCCGGTGACCCCGCTGATCCGGACGCGATCGGGACCCTCCTGCGTCAGGCTCAGGGTGTCGAAGCGCGTGGTGACATCGGGACCGGCGTACCGCGCGCCGGTGATCTCGTACAGCAGCTGCGCGGTGACCGTGCCCGTGGTGACCACCCCGCCGGCGCCTTCGTGCTTGGTGATCACGCTGCTGCCGTCTTCGTGGATCTCCGCGATGGGGAAGCCGGGATGTGCGATGTCGTGCCGGGTGAAGAACGAGTAGTTGCCGCCGGTGGCCTGCGCGCCGCATTCGATCACGTGCCCGGCGGCCACCGCACCGGCCAGTGCGTCGTAGTCGTCGCGGGCCCAGCCGAAGTGCGCCGCGGCCGGGCCGACGACGAGCGAGGCGTCGGTGACCCGCCCGGTGACCACCACGTCGGCGCCCGCGTCCAGGCATCCGGCGATGCCCCAGGCCCCGAGGTAGGCGTTGGCGGTCAACTGGTTCCCGAAGCCGAGTTCCTCGGCGCGGTGCCGCAGGTCGTCGCCCTCGACGTGCGCGATCCTGACGTCCACATCGGACTTGGCGGCCAGCTCGCGCAACGCGGCGGCGAGCCCGGCGGGGTTCAGCCCACCGGCGTTGGTGACGATCCTGACGCCGCGTTCCTTGGCCAGCGCCAGATTTTCGCCCATCTGCCGCAGGAACGTCTTGGCGTACCCGCGATCCGGGTCCTTGAGCAGGTCGCGCCCGAGGATGAGCATGGTCAGCTCGGCCAGGTAGTCGCCGGTCAGCACGTCCAGCGGGCCACCGGTGAGCATCTCGCGCACGGCGGCGAACCGGTCGCCGTAGAAGCCGGAGGCGTTGCCGATGCGGATCGGGCCGGTCACGCGAACTGCCCTTCCCGGCGCCCGGGTCCGGGCATCCCGGCGAAGGCCTGCGCGAAGGTGAGCCAGGTCCGGGCCTGCTCGCCCTCGGTCCGCAGGTCCGTGTCGGCCGGGTGCCGCCGCTGGGTGACCACGAGGCAGAACCCGAGCGCGCTGCCGGTGACGCGGTCCGCCGCGTCCTCCGGTCCCCACGCCCAGGTCGAGCCGTCCGGCGCGGTCAGTTCGACGCGGAACTCCTCGGCCGGCGGGGTGCGGGAGTTAATGGTGTAGGCGAAGTTCCGGGTGCGCACGCCGAACCGGGCGATGTGCCACAGCCGCTCCGACGGCTCACGCCGGACGCCGAGCGCGTCGAACACGTCCTGCGCGTGCGCCCAGGTCTCCATGATCCGCGCGGTGACCATCGACGCGGCGCTCATCGGCGGGCCGTACCACGGCACCTTCTGCCCGTCGGGCACCTCGGCCAGCCCGCGCGCGAGGTCCTCGCGCCCGGTCCGCCAGCGCGCCAGCAGTTCGGCGGGCGGGGCCTGCGCACCGGTTTCGGCGCCTTCGTCCACGTCCTTGCCGCCGGAGGCGAACGCCTTCTCCACCTCCGCGGCGAACAGTTCCGGGGTGCGCACCGCGATGAGCGCCTTGTCGTCGGTCCAGGCCAGGTGGGCGATCTGGTGCGCGATCGTCCAGCCGTCGGCGGGCGTCGGCCTGGCCCACCCCGCTTCCGGCAACGCCGCGACCAGTGCGTCCAGTTCCCCGCTTTCGGCCGCGAGATCCCGCAGGATCGCGCCCACATCCGCCACGGCGGTACCTCCTCGCAGAACGGGCTCGTGCGGCGAGCGTGGCACCGGCACCCAGAAAAATCAAGCGCGCATGATTGTTTTCCGATGACGGGACACTAGGGTGAGCCGTATGCCGCCTGCCGCGCCCAGCCAGGAAAGTGTCCGCCTCCGCGCCGCCTTCTCCGTCCGGGTCCGGCCGGTCGCCGATCGCGCCGCACCTCGCGGGTACCAACTGCGGGGCATCCGCCGGATCAGCGACAGCGCCGGGCTGAGCCGCCTCCCCCGCGGCACCCGCGCCTGGCCCGCCCGCTACGGCCGCGTCCGCGGGGTGTGGATGCGCGCCCCCGGAGCCGACCCGAACCGCGGCGCCCTGCTCTACCTGCACGGCGGCGGGTACGTCTTCGGCTCGCCGCGCTCGCACCGGACCTTCGCCTACCGTCTGTCCAAGCGGGTCGGCGTGCCGGTGTTCCTGCTGGACTACCGGCGCGCCCCCGAGCACCCGTTCCCGGCCGCCGCCGACGACGCGCTCGACGCCTACCGGCTGCTGCTGGCCCGGGGCTACCCACCGGAGAAGCTGCTCGTCGCCGGGGATTCGGCCGGCGGGCACCTGACCGCGTGCCTGCTCGGCGACCTCGCCCGGCTGCACCTGCCCCAGCCCGCCGGCGCGTATCTCGTCTCGCCCTGGCTCGACCTGACCGTCGCGTCGGCCTCCCGGCGTGACGGCCAGCAGCGCGATCCGTTCCTCTCCCCCGCCTACGCCGCGAAGTGCCGGGACGCCTACGTCACGAACACGCCGTGGAACCACCCGCGCCTGAACGTGCTCGGCGCGGACAAGTCGGGCTGGCCGCCGATCCTGCTGCAGGTCGGCGACACCGAGGCGCTGGTCGACGAAGCCCGCCAGTTCGCCCGCACCCACACCGCGACCGAACTGGAGGTGTGGCCGGGGCAGATCCACGTGTTCCCGATCTTCTCGAACCTGCCGGAGGGCCGGGACGCCACGAACCGGGCCGGCGAATTCCTCGGCGGCTTGTTGACGGGTTGCCAGTAAGCTGCGGACGCCCTACCTTCGTCACCCACGGAGCAGTCGCACACGGAGCAAAGGAGCGCCTGTGCCCACCGGGTACACCGACATCACCTACGAGGTCGCCGACCGCGTCGCGACGATCACGCTGAACCGGCCCGCCGCCCGCAACGGCTACACCATCCGGATGGCCGACGAGCTCAACGCCGCCTTCGACCGGGCCGACCACGACGAGCAGGTCCGCGTGGTGGTGCTGACCGGGGCCGGGGACAACTTCTCCGTCGGCGCCGACCTGTCCCAGGGCGGGTTCGACTTCGACGCGGAGAAGGGCCCGGACCCGGCGTGGCAGGAGCCCGCGGGCCGGTGCTCCAAGCGCGTGTTCGAGATGAACAAGCCGGTGATCGCGGCGATCCGGGGCGCGGCCATCGGCGGCGGGATCACCATCACGCTGTCCGCGGACTACCGGCTCGCCTCCACCGACGCCCGGTTCGGCTTCGTGTTCGTGCGCCGCGGGATCTACCCCGAGGGCGCGTCGGCGTGGTTCCTGCCGCGGCTGGTCGGCATGGGCACCGCGATGGACTGGATGATCAGCGGCCGCGTGTTCGGCGCCGAGGAGGCCCACCGGGCCGGTCTGGTGCAGCGCCTGCACGAGCCGGACGAGCTGCTGGACAAGGCCTACGAACTGGCCCGCGAACTGATCGAGACCACCGCCCCGGTCTCCGTCGCGGTCACCCGGCAACTGCTCTACCGCATGTCTTCGCTCGACTCCCCGTTCCCGGTGCACGAGACCGACTCGAAACTGATCGGCGGGCTGTCGGCGAACCCGGACGCCGTCGAAGGCGTGCTTTCGTTCCTGCAGAAACGCCCGCCGGAGTTCAAGCTCCGCGTACCCGAGGACCTGCCCGGCGGCCTGCCCTGGTTGGAGAACCCGTGACCGGAAACCCGCCCGGCTACCCGCCCGAACCCTGGAACCTGGCAGGCCAGGCCTACGCGACCACCTGGCGCGTGCCCGCGGCCCGGCTGCCGGAACTGCCGGGCGGCCTGGACCCGGTGGTGGTCGCCGGGCAGGCGATCGTGATCACCGCCTGGCTGGACTACCAGCCGCCCGGCCAGCTCTCCTACCACGAGCTGCTGGCCACCGTCGCGGTCCGCAACGGCACGCGCGCCACCGGTTCGATCACCGGCATCTGGGTGGACAGCGAGGTCTCGCTCGCCGGTGGGCGCGGGCTGTGGGGCATCCCGAAGGACCTCGCCGCCTTCGACTTCACCCACGGCCGCACCTTTACCGCCTCGGCGAGCCTGGACGACCGCTGGATCGCCACCGCGGCCTTCACCCGGCGTGCCGGGCTGCCGTTCGCGCCACCGGCCGCCTTCAGCATCGCCCAGGAACTCCAGGGCGCGCTGAAGTACACGCCGGTGCGTTCGACCGCCCGGCCGCACCTGGCGTCGGCGAGCTGGAACCTCAACCCCGACGGCCCGCTCGGCTTCCTCGCCGGGCGCCGCCCCGGCCCGAGCGTGCACCTGGCGGACTTCCGCCTCACGTTCGGCGAGTGAACCCCCGGGCCGGGTGAGCCCCGGCTCCCACTGACGAGCTGCCCCGGCACCGACTGGCGCCGGGGCATCACTCTGAGTGCGGTCAGACACCCTGGCGCGGCCCCGCCCCGAGGCCTTCGGAGCGCCCTGCACCGGGGGCCAAACCTCCCCTGAGCAGCAGCCGAGCGACAGCCCCTAACCTGCCTGGGGGAGGCCGCAAACGGGCAGGCGGGAAGCCCGCGACACGCCACCCGTTGGGGCATTCGCGCGCTCGCACCCCTACATGTAGTCTCTGGACACCGAGAGCGCGCCAGTGACGGGAGACCGCTGGTACGGCGACTCGGTCAGACCTGCACGATCACCGGCGCACCGCCTCCGCGAGGCGGTGTGGCGAACCAACGCGCCCTTTTGGAGCCACGCATGTCATTGGACATCACCGAGACAACTTCGGCGGCGACGCCGCGAACACCGTCGGTCACGGACCAGACCGCCACCGTGCGGGTCATCCGCCGTGACGGCAGCGTGTCGCCGTTCGACGCGAACAAGATCTCGGTGGCGATGACCAAGGCGTTCCTCGCCGTCGAAGGCGACGACGCCGCCGCGTCCTCGCGCATCCACCACCTGGTGGCGGAGCTGACCGAGCAGGTCGAGCAGTCGCTGCTGCGCCACGCCGGCCCGGAGACCTCGCTGCACATCGAGCAGATCCAGGACCAGGTCGAACTGATGCTGATGCGCGGCGAGCACCACAAGGTCGCCCGCGCCTACGTGCTCTACCGCGACGAGCGCGCCAAGGCCCGCGCCACCGCCGAGGCCTCGGGCCCGGCCCGCCGCGAGAACGTCGTGCACGTCAAGGGCGCCGACGGCGTCCTCCGCCCGCTCGACTGGGACCGCGTCGCCCACGTGGTCGGCGAGGCCGTGGCCGGGCTGTCCGACGTCAGCGCCGAGCCGGTGCTCACCGAGACCAAGCGCAACCTCTACGACGGCATCTCCGCCGACGAGCTGGCGCTGGCCCAGATCATGGCCGCCCGCACGCTGGTCGAGCAGGAGCCGAACTACTCCTACGTCAGCGCCCGCCTGCTGGCCGACAAGCTGCGCGCCGAGGCGCTGAGCTACCTGGCCGGCCGCCCGCGCCAGGCCAGCCAGGACGAGATGGCCCAGGTCTACCCCGGCTACTTCCGCGACTACCTGCGCCGCGCGATCGAGCTGGAGCTGGTCAACGCCGAGCTGGCCTCGTTCGACCTCGACCGGATCACCGCCGCGCTGCGCCCCGAGCGCGACCTCGACTTCGGCTTCCTCGGCCTGCAGACCCTGTACGACCGCTACTTCCAGCACCACGACGGCACCCGCTTCGAGCTGCCGCAGGCGTTCTTCATGCGCGTGGCGATGGGCCTGGCCATCCGCGAGGACGACCGCGAAGCCCGTGCCATCGAGTTTTATGAGCTGCTGTCCTCGTTCCACTTCATGGCTTCGACGCCGACCCTGTTCAACTCCGGCACCACCCGCCCGCAGCTGTCCTCCTGCTTCCTCACCACGGTGGACGACGACCTGGACTCGATCTTCCAGGCGTACAAGAACAACGCGCTGCTGGCGAAGTACTCGGGCGGGCTCGGCAACGACTGGACCCCGGTCCGCGGCCTCGGCGCGCACATCAAGGGCACCAACGGGCAGTCGCAGGGCGTGGTCCCGTTCCTCAAGATCGCCAACGACACCGCGGTCGCGGTGAACCAGGGCGGCAAGCGCAAGGGCGCGGCCTGCGCCTACCTCGAGACCTGGCACGTGGACATCGAGGAGTTCCTCGACCTGCGCAAGAACACCGGTGACGACCGACGCCGCACCCACGACATGAACACCGCGAACTGGGTGCCCGACGAGTTCCTCCGCCGGGTGGAGGCGAACGCGAGCTGGACCCTGTTCTCCCCCAACGAGGTGCCGGACCTGCACGACCTCTACGGCAACGCCTTCGCCGAGCGCTACCGCGAGTACGAGGCCGCCGCCGAGCGCGGGGAGATCAAGGTCTTCCGCAAGGTCCGCGCGGTCGAACTGTGGCGCCGCATGCTGACCATGCTGTTCGAGACCGGCCACCCGTGGATCACCTTCAAGGACCCGTGCAACCTGCGCTCGCCGCAGCAGCACACCGGCGTGGTGCACTCGTCGAACCTGTGCACCGAGATCACCCTGAACACCAGCGCCGACGAGGTCGCGGTGTGCAACCTCGGCTCGGTGAACCTGCTCAAGCACGTCGGCCCGGGCGGGCTGGACACCCAGCGCCTCGAGAAGACCGTGCGCACCGCGGTGCGGATGCTCGACAACGTGATCGACATCAACTTCTACACCATCCCCGAGGCGCGCCGGTCCAACCTGCGCCACCGCCCGATCGGGCTGGGCCTGATGGGCTTCCAGGACGCGCTGTTCGAGCTGGGCCTGCCGCTGTCGTCCGAGGCCGCGGTGGAGTTCGCCGACCGCAGCATGGAGCACATCAGCTACTACGCGATCTCCGCCTCGACCGACCTGGCGGAGCAGCGCGGGCAGTACCAGACCTTCGAGGGCTCCCTGTGGAGCAAGGGCATCCTGCCGATCGACTCGATGCAGCTGCTGATCGACGCCCGCCGCGAGGACGCGCTCGACGTCGACACCTCCACCACCCTGGACTGGGAGCCGCTGCGCCAGCGCGTGCGCACGGTGGGCATGCGCAACTCCAACGTGATGGCGATCGCGCCGACCGCGACGATCTCCAACATCTGCGGGGTCGGGCAGTCCATCGAGCCGCTGTTCCAGAACCTGTTCGTCAAGTCGAACATGTCCGGTGACTTCACCGTGGTGAACCCGCACCTGGTGCGCTCGCTCAAGGAACGCGGCCTGTGGGACGAGGTGATGGTCTCGGACCTGAAGTACTTCGACGGCAGCCTCGGCCAGATCGACCGCGTGCCCGACGACCTCAAGGCGCTCTACGCCACCGCGTTCGAGGTGGAGAGCCGGTGGCTGGTCGACGCGGCCTCGCGGCGGCAGAAGTGGATCGACCAGGCGCAGTCGCTGAACCTCTACATCGCCGCGCCGAGCGGGCGCAAGCTCGACGAGCTGTACCGCTACGCCTGGCACAAGGGCCTCAAGACCACGTACTACCTGCGGGCGCAGTCCGCGACGCACGTGGAGAAGAGCACCCTGCGCGGCACCGACGGCAAGCTGAACGCGGTCTCGGCCACCCCGGCCCCCGCCGCCCCCGCCGCCACCACTGCCGCCCCGGCTGCTTCGCCCGCGGCGGCCCCGGCTGCTTCCCCGTCGCCGTCGGCCTCCGTCCCGGCTGTGGTGCCCGCGGTGCCCCCGGCCCCGGAGCCCAAGGAAATGCCCAAGGTCGAGGACGTCGACTTCGCCGCCACCGAGGGCGCGGCCTGCCGGATCGACGACCCCGACTGCGAAGCCTGCCAGTAAGGACCTGCCGAAGATGACGAACACCGAAGCACCGCTGACCGACGCCACCGGCCTCGGCGAGATCGAGCGGGGTGCCGGGCGGATCAGCGTGGACGACAAGCGCATGATCAACGCCCGCGCCGACGTGAACCAGCTGCTCCCGCTCAAGTACACCTGGGCGTGGGAGAAGTACCTGGCCGGCTGCAACAACCACTGGATGCCGACCGAGGTCGCCATGCAGGCCGACATCGCGCTGTGGAAGTCCCCGCACGGCCTCACCGAGGACGAGCGGCAGATGCTCAAGCGGAACCTGGGCTTCTTCGCCACCGCGGAGTCGCTGGTCGCGAACAACATCGTGCTCGCGGTCTACCGGCAGATCACCAACCCGGAGTGCCGCCAGTACCTGCTGCGCCAGGCCTTCGAGGAGGCCGTGCACACGCACACCTTCCAGTACATCTGCGAGAGCCTCGGCCTGGTCGAGGGCGAGCTGTTCAACATGTACCGCGAGGTGCCGTCGATCTCCGACAAGGACGCGTGGGCGCTGAAGTACACGCAGAACCTGGAGGACCCGGACTTCGAGACCGGGACCCCCGAGGCCGACCAGGCGTTCCTGCGCGACCTGGTGGCGTTCTACGTGATCTTCGAGGGCATGTGGTTCTACACCGGCTTCGCGCAGATCCTGTCGCTGGGCCGCCGGAACAAGATGGTCGGCATCGCCGAGCAGTACCAGTACATCCTGCGCGACGAGTCGATCCACCTGAACTTCGGCATCGACTGCATCAACCAGATCAAGATCGAGAACCCGCACCTGTGGACCGAACAGTTCCAGGCCGAGGTGCGCGGCATGCTGGTGGAAGCCTGCGAGCTCGAGGTCGCCTACGCCCGCGACACCATGCCCCGCGGCATGCTCGGGCTGTCGGCGCAGCTGTGCGAGCAGTACATGCACTTCATCACCGACCGCCGCGCGCAGCAGATCGGCCTGGCGCCGATCTACGGCGAGAACGAGAACCCGTTCCCGTGGATGTCGGAGGCGATGGACCTGAAGAAGGAGAAGAACTTCTTCGAGACCCGCGTCATCGAGTACCAGAGCGGCGGGGCCCTCGACTGGGACTGATCCTGCCCGCTAGGCTCGGCCACGCCACTGGTTTCCCCGGGGGCGTGGCCGAGCTTTTTCGCGCTCCAGGGGAAGGCAACAGGGAACCCGGTGTGAATCCGGGACTGCCCCGCAGCGGTAAGCGGGAACGAAAGCTGTCACCGCGCAAGCGGTCGAGCACTGGGCACCCGCCCGGGAAGCGACAGCCGGTAGGTCCGGCTCCTCGTTGTTTCGACGAGTAGCCCCGCCCGTGAGTCCGAAGACCTGCCCGTGGTGCGTGCGCCGCCGGCGTGCGCGGGTCCGGGTCCCGCGGGAGGACACGTCCGAACCAGGTCGCTGGTTCGCGCGCGCTCTTTTCCCGTCCCCGGGCTGGTCAGACTAGCTCGCGAGGAGAGAGCAGTGGCAGAGCACAACCGCCTGGGTTCGACCGTTCTCGGCTACCCCAGGATCGGTCCGGACCGGGAACTCAAGAAGGCCGTCGAAGGCTATTGGGCCGGCCGGATCGACGAAGCCGAACTCCAGAAGGTGGCCCGCGGGCTGCGCCTGGACACCTGGCGCGCACTCGCCAAAGCCGGGCTCGACACGAGCCCGTCGAACACCTTCTCGTTTTACGACCAGGTGCTCGACAACACCGTGCTGTTCGGCGCGCTGCCCCGGCGGTTCACCGAACTGGGCCTGTCGCCCATCGACACCTACTTCGCCGCGGCGCGCGGGGTCCAGGAGGCGCCCGCGCTCGAGATGACGAAGTGGTTCGACACGAACTACCACTACCTGGTGCCGGAACTGGGCCCGGATACCGAATTCAGCGTGTCCGGCGGCAAGCCGCTCGACGAGTACCGCGAAGCCAGGGCGATCGGCGTGGAGACGCGGCCGGTGCTCGTCGGCCCGGTCACCTACCTGCTGCTGGCGAAGGCGGCCGAAGGCGCGCCCGGCGGGTTCAGCCCGCTCGACCTGCTTCCCGACCTGGTCACCGCCTACGCGCGCTTGCTCGGCACGCTGCACGACGAAGGTGTGCGGTGGGTGCAACTGGACGAACCCGCTTTCGCCGCCGATCGCACGCCCGACGAACTGGAGGCGCTGCGCCAGGCGTACGCGGCGCTGGGCGGCCTCGAGCGGCGGCCGAAGCTGCTGGTCGCCGGGTACTTCGGGGCGCTGGGTGACGCGCTCGGCGTGCTCGCCCGCTCCCCCGTCGACGGGCTCGCGGTCGACCTGGTCACCGAGCCGGACGCGGTGCACGCCGTCGCGGCCGAAAGCGCGTTGCGGGACAAGGAAGTGCTGGCCGGGGTGGTGGACGGGCGCAACGTCTGGCGGGTGGACGCCGACGCCGCGCTCGCGAAGGCGGCGACCCTGCTGGGCACCGCGGGCTCGGTCGGCGTGTCGACTTCGTGCTCGCTGCTGCACGTGCCCTACGACACCGCCCGTGAGTCCGATGTGGACGAACGACTGCGCGGCTGGCTGGCGTTCGCCAGGCAGAAGGTCGAGGAGGTGGTTCTTCTCGGCAAGGCGCTCGCCGGGGAGCCCGCTGACCTGAGCTCGGCGCGCGCGGCGACCGCCGACCGGGCGAACGCCGGTGACCTGCGCGACGACCGCGTCCGCGCCCGGCTCTCCGCGTTGAAGCCGGAACACAGCCGCCGGGGTGACTACGCCGAACGCGCGGCGGCGCAACGGGAAGCGCTCGGCTTGCCGCCGTTGCCGAGCACCACGATCGGTTCGTTCCCGCAGACCGGCGACGTGCGCAAGGCCCGCGCGGCCCTGCGGGCGGGCCGGATCGACGCGGGGACCTACCGGGCGCAGATGCACGCCGAGATCGAGAAAGTGGTGCGGCTGCAAGAGGATCTCGGCTTGGACGTGCTGGTGCACGGTGAGCCGGAGCGCAACGACATGGTGCAGTACTTCGCCGAGCAACTGTCCGGGTTCGCGGCCACGGAGTTCGGCTGGGTGCAGTCCTACGGCTCGCGGTGCGTGCGGCCGCCGATCCTCTTCGGCGACGTGTCCCGGCCGCGGCCGATGACCGTGGACTGGGCGTCGTACGCGCAGTCGCTGACCGCGAAGCCGGTCAAGGGCATGCTGACCGGGCCGGTGACCATCCTCGCGTGGTCGTTCGTGCGCGACGACCAGCCGCTCGCCGACACCGCGCGACAGGTGGCACTGGCCATCCGGGACGAGGTGCACGACCTGGAGTCGGCGGGCATCCGGATCATCCAGGTCGACGAGCCCGCGCTGCGTGAACTGCTGCCGCTGCGGGCTTCGGCGCACGCCGCCTACTTCGGCTGGGCCGTCGAGTCGTTCCGGCTGGCCACCTCGGGCATCGCGGATTCGACGCAGATCCACACGCACATGTGCTACTCGGAGTTCGGGGACATCCTGCCCGCCATCGACGCGATCGACGCCGACGTCACCAGCATCGAAGCGGCGCGCTCCCGCATGGAGGTCCTCGACGGCCTCGGCGACTTCGAGCGGGGCGTCGGCCCGGGTGTCTACGACATCCACTCCCCGCGCGTCCCGGACGTCGACGAGGTGACCGCCCTGCTGCGCACCGCCGTCGCCGCCGTGGCCCCTGACCGGATCTGGGTGAACCCGGACTGCGGCCTGAAGACCCGCACCTACGCCGAAGTCGAACCCGCCCTGCGAAACCTGGTCACCGCCGCCCACCGCCTACGCCCCACCCTCCCCTGACCCGAACCCCACCTCCAGGAAGCCGAACCCCACACTCGCGCAGCCGAACGCCACCTCCAGGAAGCCGAACCCCACACTCGCGCAGCCGAACCCCACATTCAGACACCCGAACCCCACACTCGGACAGCCGAGTCCCACCTACCCCGGCAGCGGGAGTGGGGAGTTCGGCTTCCTGAACGTGGGGTTCGGCTTCCTGAACGTGGAAGTCGCGGTCCTGAGTGTGGGGTTCGGGTGCTCGAGCGCCGAGGGCCGGCCCGCAACTCAACCCGTTCGCGTTCTTGTCAGATCGCCAATAAGACGGCAAGGTGGCAGGCGTAGGTCTCTCAGCGGCGAGAGGAGCCGGCCCGTGAACAAGGTGACCACCGCCCTGCGCGAGCGGGTCCCACCCCTGACCTCCATGCCGCTCCCCCGCGCGGTGGACCGGCGGCTGCTCGGGCAGCGCTGGCCGGTCCGCGAGCTCGCCGCGCCCCCGGCGGGCAGTGGGCTCAAGGCCGTCCCCGGTGACGACGGCGCGCCGCTGATCGGGCATTCCCTCGACTTCATGCGTTTCGGCATCGAGTGGGGACTGCGCCGGTACGAGACCTACGGGCCCGTCTCGTGGATGGGCGCGTTCGGCCGTCGCATCGTTTCGCTGGCCGGGCCCGACGCCACGCAGATCGCGCTCGTCAACAAGGACAAGGCCTTCTCCCAGCAGGGCTGGGACTTCTTCATCGAGAAGTTCTTCCACCGCGGCCTGATGCTCCTCGACTTCGGCGAGCACCACGCGCACCGCCGGATCATGCAGTCCGCGTTCACCCGCGACCGCCTCGCCGGGTACGTCGCGCAGATGGGGCCCGCCCTGCGCGACGGCATCGAAGCCTGGGCGCCGGATTCGCGCCCGCGCCTGTACTGGTCGCTCAAACGGCTGACGCTCGACGTCGCCAGCCGCGTGTTCATGGACATGCCCAGCGGGAACGATTCGGCGAAGCTCAACCGGGCATTCGTGGACTCGGTGCGCGCGGGCACCGCGATCGTGCGGAAACCGGTGCCGGGCGGGCGCTGGGCCGCGGGGCTCAACGGGCGCAAAGTCCTCGAACGTTACTTCCTCGAGAACCTCCCGGCAAAGCGGCGCGCCGACGGCGAAGACCTTTTCTCCGCGTTGTGCCACGCCACCACCGAAGACGGGGAACGGTTTTCCGATCAGGACGTGGTCAACCACATGATCTTCCTGATGATGGCCGCGCACGACACCACCACGATCACCAGCGCCGCCGCGGTGTACTACCTGGCCAAGCACCCCGAATGGCAGGAGCGCGTGCGCGAGGAGTCGCTGCGCCTCGGTGACGGCGTACCGGATGTCGCCGCTCTCGGTGAACTGTCCACACTGGAACTGGTGATCAAGGAGGCGCTGCGGCTCGTCGCGCCCGTACCATCTTTGGCCCGCAAAACCTTGCGGGACACGGAAGTTCTGGGGTTCCACCTACCGGCCGGGACGCTGGTCGGTGTTTCCCCGACCGTCAACCACTTCGCGCCCGAGTGCTGGACCGACCCGATGCGCTTCGACCCGGACCGGTTTTCCGAGGCCCGGCGCGAGGACCGCAGTCACCGCTACGCGTGGATGCCTTTCGGCGGCGGGGCGCACAAGTGCATCGGGCTGCACTTCGGGATGTACGAGGTCAAAGCGCTGCTGCACGAGATGCTGCGCCGTTTCCGCTGGTCGGTTCCGGCGGCCTACGAAGCGCGCTGGGACTACGTTTCGCTACCCGTCCCGGCCGACGGACTGCCGATTCTCCTGACCAGGCGATAAACTGTCACACTCAGAGTACCCGTTCGAGTACCGATCATCACCCTTTCAGCCGGTAGACACCCTGCTTGTGGCGTGATGACGTGGCATGACTCTCGGCTGAGTCGTGCCCGTGCGGGTTCTGCGATCCCCGCACCGGCACTGAACTCGGCCTTTGCATCACATGAAGAGGTGGACAGTGCCGAGACCTGGTGACGCGCCAGGATTGGTGGAGATCGCCCGCAAATGGGCGGCCGAATTGGCCGACACGGAAGGAGTATCGCTTCCGCCCGAGGAAATCGAGGGAAGCCTGCTCCGGTTCGCCCACGAGCTGCGCGCCGAAACCGATCCCGTCCGCGAGGGCGCCAAGCGCCGCTTCGCCGCGTTGTACTCCGCCTCCCCGCTCGGCATCGCGCTGGCGGACCAGGACGGCGTGATCGTCGAGGCGAACCCGGCGCTGGGCCGCATGCTCGGCCGCCGGTCGGACACGCTGCGCGGCACGCCGATCCCCAGCCTGGCCTCCACCGACAAGGGGTCGGCGACGCTGGCCACCGGCCTGGCCGAACTCGACGGCGCCGATCTTTCCCTGTACCGCCAGCTGATCGTGCTGTCCAACGCCGAGGACGACCCGCTGTGGGTCAACGTCACGCTGTCCCAGCTGCCCTCGGACTGCACCGAGCGGTCCTACCCGGTGCTGATGGTCGAGGACGTCAACGACCTGCACCTGCTGCAGGAGCGGCTGCGCCACCAGACCCTGCACGACTCGCTGACCGGGCTGCCGAACGCGCTGAGCTTCTCCACCAAGCTCGAGTCGGCGGTCGCCGCGGACTCCCCCGGCCAGCTCGCGCTGGTGTACCTGGACATCGACGGCTTCAAGGTGATCAACGACGGCCTCGGCGCCGGGCTGGGCGACCAGGTCCTGCGCACGGTCGGCCGCAAGCTGGGCACGGTCTTCGCCGAGCACAACGCCTTCATCGCGCGGCTCTCCGGTGACGGGTTCGCGGTGCTGCTGCACGGCGAGCTGAACGCCACCGAGGTGATCGCCCTGGTCCAGCAGGTGCTCGACGAGCTGACCGAGCCGGTCTACTACGACGAGCTCGGCATCGGCGTGAGCGCCAGCGCCGGGATCGTGGTCCGCAAGGCCGCCGGCGGCTCGGCCGACGAACTGCTCCGCGCCGCCGAGATCGCCCTGCACCGCGCAAAAGAAGCGGGCAAGGCGCAGTGGATGCTGTTCGACCCGGAACTCGACGCGCGCGACCGCAGCCGCTACCGGCTCGGCGCCACCATCGCCGGCGCGCTGGAGAACGGCGAGTTCTCCCTGGTGTTCCAGCCGACGGTGAAGCTGGCCAAGCAGGACGAGCTGGCCGTGGTCAACGCCGGGCTGCGCTGGAACCACCCGGAGTTCGGCAACCTCGAATCCGAGGACTTCTACCCGCTGGCGGCCACCACCGGCATGATGATCCCGCTCGGCCGCTGGCTGCTCACCGAATCCCTGTCGGCGACCGCGCGCTGGCGCGAGAAGTTCGGCGGCGCCGCGCCCGAGGTGTGCGTGCGGCTGCCCTACCGGCTGGCCACCGACCCGGACCTGGTGCTGCTGGTCAAGGAGGAGCTCGACCGCAACGACCTGCCGGCCGGCGCGCTGCGGCTGTGCACGGACGGGCCGTCGGTGCTCGACCCGAACGGTGAGGTGATCGACTCGCTGGCGGTGCTCGCCGACCTCGGCGCGCACCTGGTGCTGGCCGTGTCCGGCAGCGCCGACCTGGAGCTGATCCGCACCCACCAGCTGCCCGTGCGTCACGTCATCCTTACCGGCGAGGTGGTCGACGCGCTCGCCGTGCACGACGACGAGGTCGCCTCCCGCCACCTCGGCCAGCTGGTCTCCCGCGCGAAGGAGATGGGCCTGCGGATCGGCGCGGAGGGCGTGCGCGACGCCGCCCACGCGGAGCGGCTGCGCAGGCTCGGTGTGCTCGCCGGGCGCGGCCCGTTCATCGCCCAGTCGGCCACCAAGTCGGACGTGGAAGAGCTGATCGACCGGCACGCCGCGAGGTGAGACCAGCCCGCCGTGCGCGCGGCTCCGAACACCAGGCAGGATCGGCCCACGCGCACGGCAGAGGAGTTCTTCACATGCAGCAGGGAGACCTGGCCCCGGACTTCACCCTCGACGACGACCGCGGGCAGCCGCGCTCGCTGTCCGAGCTGCTCGCCGACGGCCCGGTGGTGCTGTTCTTCTACCCGGCCGCGATGACCAGCGGGTGCACCGCCGAGAGCTGCCACTTCCGCGACCTGGCCGCCGAGTTCGCCGCGGTCGGCGCGCAGCGGGTCGGGATCAGCCCGGACGACGTGGCCAAGCAGCAGCTGTTCTCGGCCACGCACGGCTTCGACTACCCGCTGCTGTCGGACCCGGACGGCACGGTGGCCGCGCGGTTCGGCGTGCGCCGCAAGTTCGGCCCGCTGCTGACCAAGCGGCACACCTTCGTCATCGACACCGACCGCCGCGTGCTCGAAGTGATCAAGAGCGAGCTGCGGATGGGTGTGCACGCCGACCGCGCGCTGGCCGCCCTGCGCGCCCGCCGCACCGCCTGAGCGGGCGACGGGCGCCAGCCGCTAGTTGACGATCACGCTGTCCGGGATCGCGGTGTCGTTCTTCAGCGCGTCGAACAGCTGCTCGGACTTCTTCTTGTCCCAGTTCTCCGCCGAGGCCGAGGTGACCGGCACGGTGGTGGTGACCACGCCGCCGCTGGAGATGCCACGCATGGCGATGGCCAGCCCGACCAGGTTGTGCAGGTGGTCGCCCTCGTCCATGGTCAGCGCTTCCGGTGCCTCGGACAGCAGCGGGAACAGGTAGAACGGGTTGAGCAGGGTGGCGGGGCTGGCCATCTCGGAGACCATGGCGCCGATGAACTTGCGCTGGTTGGCCACCCGGTCGAGGTCCGAGCGCGGGGTCGCGCTGCTGTAGCGCATGCGCACGAAGCTCAGCGCCTGCGCGCCGTCGAGTTCCTGGCAGCCCGCGGCCAGCTTGGCGCCGGTCATCGAGTCGTTCATCTCGGTCTCGAGGCACATCTCCACCCCGCCGATGGCGTCGACGATGTTCGCGAACCCGCCGAAGCCGATCTCCGCGTAGTGGTCGATACGCAGGCCGGTGGCGCCTTCCACGGTCTTGGCCAGCAGCTGCGGGCCGCCGAAGGAGAACGCCGCGTTGATCTTGTTGGTGCCGTGGCCGGGGATCTTCACCTGCGAGTCGCGCGGCAGGCTGAGCAGGGTCGGCGGGGTGTCGTTGTCCGGGATGTGCGCGACCATGATGGTGTCGGTGCGCTGCCCGGCGGTGTCACCGGTGGACAGCCGGGCTTCGTCCTCCGGGTCCAGCCCCGCCCGCGAGTCCGAGCCGACGACCAGCCAGTTCGTCCCCTCGGCGGCGGCCGGGCGGCCCTCGTAGTCGGCCAGCGCGTCGATCCGGGTGATGGAGAACTCCAGGTAGACCCACACCCCGGCGAGGAAGACCACGAAGACCATCAACAGGCTGAGCAGCACCTTGCCGAAGCTCCACCGGCGGGGGCGGCGCGGCGGCCGCTCGCGCATCGGCGGGCGCGGCGGTGCCTCCGGCCCGCGTGGCGGGACGGGTGCGCGCAGGGTCTGCTGCGGTGGCATGTGCTGCTCTTCGCGCGGCGGCTGATAGGCCTCGCGCCGGGCCGGCGGCTGCTCCCGGCCCGGGATGGGGAGCATCTGCGCGCGCTGGTGCTGCCGCGGGCCTCGGGGGGCCGGGCGGGGCTCCCCGCCGTAGTCTCCGCCGTAGGTCATCAACCTCACCGATCCCTGCCGTCGACGTGCCTGCGGTGCCCAGTGAACCGCAGCCCCCGAAGACAAGGACGTGCGACACCCCCTTCCGGTTGTGCCCGCCACCCCGACGGGGCCTACCTCCCGAACGACAGCTGGCGGACCTTGATGTACCCGGACCGGAACCCGGCTTCGGAATAGGCCAGGTAGAACTCCCACATCCGCTTGAACACCTCGTCGAAACCGAGTTCGGCGACCTCGGCCCAGCGCTGGGTGAACCGCTCGCGCCACTCGCGCAGGGTGCGCGCGTAGTCCTGGCCGAACTCGCGGGCGGCACGCAGCTTCAGCCCGGCGTGCTCGGCCAGCCCGGCCTCGATCGACTCGGGCGACGGGATCAGCCCGCCGGGGAAGATGTACTTGTGCATCCAGGTGTACGAGGAGGCGGCGGCGAGCATGCGGTCGTGGTCCATGCAGATCGCCTGCAGGCCGAGCCTGCCGTCCGGGCGCAGCCGCCTGCCGATGGTCCCGTAGAAGGCGGGCCAGTACTCGGCGCCGACCGCCTCGATCATCTCGACGCTGACCACCGCGTCGTACTGCCCTTCGGACAGCCGGTAGTCCCGCAGTTGCACGTCCACCCGGTCGGAGAGGCCGGCGTCGGCGATCCGCTTCCTGGCCAGTGCCGCCTGTTCCTCGGAGATGGTCAGCGAGGTGACCCGGGCGCCGCGCTGGGCGGCGCGGATGGACAACTCGCCCCAGCCGGTCCCGATTTCGAGCACCTCACTGCCCTCGCGCACCCCGGCGTAGTCGAGCACGCCGTCGATCTTGCGCCGCTGGGCGGTGGGCAGATCCTCGGTCGGTGAACCGTACAAAGCAGACGAATACGTCATCGTCTCGTCCAAAAAGGTGGCGAACAGGTCGTTGGACAGGTCGTAGTGCCGGTGGATGTTCCGGCGGGCACCGTCCACGGTGTTCGCCTCACCCGCGGGCTGGCGGCGGTCGACGAAGCGCCGGAACCGTTGCAGCACCGGCGGGATCAGCGTGGCCATCCGCTCGGCGAACGGGGTGAGCACCTCGGCCAGCGCGTCGGAGGTCCAGTCCCCCACCAGGTACGCCTCGCCGAAGCCGATCTTCGCGTCCGCCCCGAGCCGCTGGAAGAACGCGGCCGGGCGGCGCAGATACATGCGGGGCGCCTCGGGTCCGCCCGCGCCGAGCCAGCGCCCGCCGGGCAGCACCACGCGCACGTCGAGCGGGCGGACCGCCCGGCGGAACAACGCCTCGGCGATCTTCGCCCGCAGCGGTGCGTCCGGTGGGGCCGCCAGTTCCGGCCACCCGCCGTCCACGGTCGCCGGACCGGCTTTCGAACTCGTCACGGTGAACCTCTCCTCCCGGTGCCTACAGCGGGATTCGCAGCCGTTCCGCGGTTGGCCTGGTCCACGTGCCGGTCAACACGCCGTCCGCCGGTGGCAATCCGAGTGCGTCCAGTGTGAAAGCACAGACCAGCCTGGTCCATACCGGCGAGCGCCGCAGCATCGCGTGTCCCTCGTCCGAGACCTCGAACCGGGCGATTCTGGCCGCGACCGTCTCGGCGCGACTACCGAACGTGCAGGAGTCGGCGGGATTGGTGATGAGGTCCTTTGTGCCGTGCGCGATGAGGACGGTGCGGTCGCGGACCCCGGCCACCGGTTCGCTGGGCGGCGTCCACGGGGCCAGCGCGCAGACGCCGACCACGGCCGGGTCGTCGGCCACGCGCAGTGCCACACGTCCGCCCATCGAGTGACCCACGAGCACCACCGGCACGCCGGGGTGGTCGGCGTGGATGGCGTCGAGCGCCCAGCGGGCGTCGCGCACGGCGTCGAGGCCGGGCGCGTTCCAGCCGCGGACGCGGTTGCGCAGCAGTCGCACCTCGACGCCGTGCCTCGCGGTGGCGCGGTGCACCGACTTCGCGATCGGCACCATCCGGAGGTAGGCCAGCCGCCAGGGGTGCACCGCCGCGCGCCCGCGCTCGGCGCCGCCGTGCAGCACCAGTACCACCGCGCGCACTGGTCCGCGTGCCCGCCGGATCGTGACCGCGGCCTGTCTCTGCTGTTCTTCCCGCACGCCCACCTCCTCCTCCGATCATGGCAAGGTTGCTTCGTAGCCGACCATTCCCACGAAGGGACGATGTGGTGAGCACCACTGAATTCGCCGATCTCGCCGCGGCAGCGCTCGAGCGGGCGCGGAAGGACAACGCCGAGGCCGTCACCGAGGCCGCCGGCCTGATCGTGCGGACCATCCGGGCGGACGCGCTGGTCTTTTCGGCCGGGGCCGGGCACTCGCTGGCCGCGGTGGCGGAGACCTTCTACCGCGCGGGCGGGCTCGCCAACGTCTACCCGCTCTACCACGAGGAACTGCTGCCGCTGCACGGCGCGCAGCGCAGCACCGGCGCCGAGCGGCGCTCGGGCCTGGCCGCCGAGGTGCTCTCGGCGAAGGCGCCGGGTGCCGACGACCTGCTGGTGGTCTTCTCCACCTCCGGGGTGAACCCGTACCCGGTGGAACTGGCGATGGCGGCGCGCGAAGCCG
The DNA here is from genome assembly GCF_017875555.1 of Amycolatopsis magusensis. Classification (GTDB taxonomy): domain Bacteria; phylum Actinomycetota; class Actinomycetes; order Mycobacteriales; family Pseudonocardiaceae; genus Amycolatopsis; species Amycolatopsis magusensis. The sequence goes on from NZ_JAGGMS010000001.1 coordinate 7,404,616, forward strand.
GTGCGCCGGTGATCGCGGTCAGCTCGCGGGCCTCGGTCGAAGCCGCGCCCCGGCGCTCGGCGAGCACGCTGGTCGAACAGGGCACCATCGTGCTGGACACCGGCATCCGCCCCGGCGACGCGTCCTATCCGGCGGACAACCCGGTGACCGGGCCGCTGTCCACTGTGGTCAACGCCTTCCTGTGGAGCCTGGTGCTCACCGCCACCCTGGAGCAGGCCGCCGCCGAGGGCGTCGAGGTCCCGCTGTGGCGCAGCTCCAACGTGGACGGCGGCGACGCCGCCAACGCGGCGCTGTTCGAGCGCTACCAGCCACGGGTCCCCATGCTCGGCTGACCCCGCCGGGCGAACCCCACGTTCGTGCAGCCGAACTTCACATTCGTGACACCTGAACGCTATGAGTGGGGCATTACTTGCAATCCAAGACAGCGCGCAGCTCCGTTGAGGGTGGCGGCGGGCGACGGGAGGGCGCAAGTAATGCCCCACTCCTGGCATTGCGGCGGGCGTCAGACGTGGAGCGGGTCTTCGGCGAACTGGGTGCGGTGCAGTTCGGCGTAGCGGCCGTCCGCGGCGAGCAGTTCTTCGTGCGTACCGCGTTCGACGATGCTGCCGCCTTCCACCACGAGGATCAGGTCGGCCGCGCGCACGGTCGACAGCCGGTGCGCGATGACCAGCGCGGTCCGGCCCCGCAGGGCGTCCGAGATCGCCTCCCCCACCGCTGCCTCCGAGGACGAGTCCAGGTGCGCGGTCGCCTCGTCCAGCACGAGCACCCGCGGCCGGGCCAGCAGCAGGCGCGCGATGGTCAGCCGCTGGCGTTCGCCGCCGGAGAGCCGGTAGCCGCGTTCGCCGACCAGGGTGTCCAGGCCGTCGGGCAGCGCCGCCATGGTGTCGGCGAGCCGCGCCCGGGTGAGCGCGTCCCACAGTTCCTCGTCGGTCGCTTCCGGCCGCGCGTAGAGCAGGTTCGCGCGGATGGTGTCGTGGAACAGGTGCCCGTCCTGGGTGACCACGCCGACCGTGGACCGCAGCGTGGTGAAGCTCAGGTCCCGCACGTCCACATCGGACAGGCGGACCGCACCGGAATCCACGTCGTAGAGCCGCGGCAGCAGCGAGGCGATGGTCGACTTCCCCGCACCCGAGGAACCGACCAGCGCCACCATCTGCCCCGGCTCGGCGCGGAAGCTGATGCCGTGCAGCACCTCGTCCCCACCGCGACCGTCCACAGTGGCCACTTCCTCGAGCGAGGCGAGTGAGTACCGGTCCGCCGCCGGGTAGCCGAAGCGCACGTCGTCGAACTCCACCGCGACCGCGCCTTCGGGCAGCGGCACCGGTTCCGGCTTCTCCTTGATCATCGGGTCCAGGTCGAGCACCTCGAAGATCCGCTCGAACGAGACGAACGCGGTCATCACGTCCACCCGGACGTTCGCCAGCGCGGTCAGCGGCGTGTACAGCCGGGTCAGCAGCAGCGCGAGCGCGACCACCGTGCCCGCGGCCAGTTGCCCGTGCAGCGCCAGCCAGCCGCCCAGCCCGTAGACCAGTGCCAGCGCGAGCGCCGAGACCAATGTCAGGCTGGTCATGAACCAGCGGGTCAGCATCGCGGTGCGCACCCCGATGTCACGGACGCGCCCGGCGCGTGAGGCGAACTCGTCGGCCTCGGCCCGCGGCCTGCCGAACAGCTTGACCAGCGTGGCGCCCGGCGCGGAGAACCGCTCGGTCATCTGCGTGGTCATCGAGGCGTTCAGGCCCGAGGATTCCCGCTGCAGCGCGGCCATCCGGTGCCCCATCCGCCGCGCGGGCAGCACGAAGACCGGCAGCAGCACCAACGCCAGCAGGGTCACCTGCCAGGACAGCGCCACCATCACCACCAGCGTCAGCACCAGCTGGATCGAGTTCGTCAGCAGGCCGGACAGCGTCGCGGTGAAGGTCCGCTGCGCGCCGATCACGTCGTTGTTCAGCCTGCTCACGAGCGCGCCCGTGCGCGTGCGGGTGAAGAACGCCACCGGCATGCGCTGCACGTGCTCGAACACCGCGCGCCGCAGGTCGAAGATCACGCCCTCGCCGATGCGCGAGGACTGCCACCGCTCGGCCAGGCCCAGTCCCGCGTCCAGCACCGCCAGCCCGGCGATCGCCAGTGCCAGCCACACCACCGCCGAAGCCTGCCCGCCGCTGGTGATCACGTCGATCACCTGGCCGGCCAGGAGCGGGGTGCTGACCGCGAGCACCGCGGAGATCACCGTCAGCACGCCGAACACCGCGAGCCTGCGCCAATGCGGCCTGGCGAACCTCGCCACCCGCCGGACGGTGCCCCGTGCCAGCCCGCGTGGCGTCTCGTCCGCCCGCATCGCGCTCATCATCAGCGACCACGTGTTGTCCATCGGACCGATCCTTCCCCCAGAACCTCAAGTAACATAGAGCTTTTTCTCGGATATGTCCTGCACAACGGCGAAATCCAACTCCTTGTTCCCGATCTGGCGGATTTCCCGCCCGATCCCTCGGTAGCCTGCACACCAGAGGAAGATCCCCGTGGCGAAGGTGAGCAGGAACGCGTGGTCCGTCAAGTTCCCGAGGGCCTGCGTCGGCTGTGGTCCACGCACCCCCTGATCCTCGATCTCGCGATCTACTTCGCCTGTGCGGTCTACGCGCTGATCCTGGCCTCTACCAACGAGTTCTACGGCTTCCGCGTCTGGGGCAACTTCGCCACGGCCGCCTACGGACTCGCCTTCGCGCACACCGCCTGGCTGCTCGCGGCCGGGCACCGCGGGACCCGCCGCTGGTGGCACAGCCGGTGGACCGGCGTGGTCTGCGTCGCCGTGGTGGGCATGCTCGCGCCGCTGCTCACCCTGGTGTTCCGCCGGCTGACCGGAGTGGACTGGCTGACCACGCCGTGGTCGTGGAGCGCGCAGCCCGAGGTCTGGGTGATCGAGCGCTCGGCTTCGCTGCTGCTCGACACCGGCACACCGTACGTGGACGTGCACGCGCTCGGCCGCCTGCCCGAGGTCAACGACTACACCCCGTACGGCCCGGTGATGACCGTGTTCGGCCTGCCGCGGGCGTTGTTCGGCGACGGCCCGTTCACCGACGCGCGGCTGTACTTCGCGCTCACCGCGGCCTTGTGCGCGTGGGCGAGCCTGCGGCTGCTCGGCCGCCCCCGGGTGCCGGTCGCCGCGGCGCAGCTGGCCGTGGTCTTCCCGCTCACCGCGCTGACCTTCGCGGTGGCCGGGCCGGACCTGGCGATCATCGGCCTGATCGTGCTCGGCACCACGCTCGCGGCGAAGGACCACCCCCTCGCCGCCGCCGCGGTGCTGGCGCTGGTGGTCAGCGCCAAGCTGACCGCGCTGCCCGCCGCGGTCGTGGTCGCGGTGCTGATCACCGCCAGGCTCGGTGCCCGCGCGCTCGGCACCGCGACCCTCGCCTTCGCCGGGGTGTGCGCCGCGGTCAACGTGCCCGTGCTGCTCGCCGGTCCCGCCGCGTTCCTCGAGCACGTGGTGCGGTTCCCGGCCGGTCTCGGCGCGGTCGCCTCACCGGCGACGAGCCCCTTCCCCGGTTACCTGATCGCGAGCACCGGCGAGACGGGCCACGTGCTCGCGATCGTCCTGCTCCTCGCCGCGGCTCTCGCGCTGAGCTGGTGGCTGCTGCGGCGGCCGCCGGTCACCGGGTCGGACGCGATGTTCCGCATCGCGGTGGGGCTGGGCACCTCGATCCTGCTCACCCCGGCCACCCGGTTCGGCTATCTGGTGTACCCGGTGGCGTTGTTCGGCGCGATGCTGTGTTTTCCGCGGGAAACCCCGGACGAGCGGATTGTTACTTCTTCTTGACCCGGGTGGCCCCACCGCGCCCGCGAAGCTGCACGCCGGATTCCGAAAGCACCCGGTGGACGAATCCGTAGGACCGTCCGGTGGACTCGGCCAGCGCGCGAATGCTCGCGCCCTTCTCGTATTTCTTCTTCAGGTCTGCGGCCAGCTTGTCGCGCGTGTTACCGGTGATCCGCGCGCCCTTCTTCAGGTCAGCCACGTCTCTCCGCCTTCCGCATGAGCGTGTTCTGGGCCACATTCGACCCCTGCCGCCGCAATGATCGAACACTGGGGCGCGGAATGCCAGACGACAGGCGAAAAACCTGCGAAACCGCTATGACATTGGGCCATTCCAGTGTTTGTCCAACATCAACTAACCACTGATCAACGGGCCGGGGGCGGTTTCGGCGGCGAACTACCTCAGGCCAGTTGCACGAGTTCGAGGTAGTCCGGGGACCAATGGTCCTCGGTGCCGTCGGGCAGCAGGATCACGCGTTCGGGTTCGAGCGCCTCGACCGCGCCGGGGTCGTGCGTCACCAGCACCACCGCGCCGGAGTAGGTCCGCAGCGCTTCGAGCACCTGGGCGCGGCTGGCCGGGTCCAGGTTGTTCGTCGGCTCGTCGAGCAGGAGCACGTTGGCGGCGCTGGAAACCAGCCCGGCCAGCGCGAGGCGGGTCTTCTCGCCACCGGACAGCGTGCCCGCCGTCTGGTCGAGCTGCTCGCCGGTGAAGAGGAAGGAGCCGAGCAGGTTCCGCAGTTCCTGCGCGCCGGTGTCCGGCGCGAGGTGGCGGATGTTCTCCCAAACACTCGCGTCGTGGTCGAGGGTTTCGTGTTCCTGGGCGTAGTAGCCCAGCCGCAGGCCGTGCCCGGGGACGGTCTCGCCGGTGTCCGGCTGCTCCATTCCGCCCAGCAGCCGCAGCAGGGTGGTCTTCCCGGCGCCGTTCAAGCCGAGTACCACCACTTTGGACCCGCGGTCGATGGCGAGGTCCACACCGGTGAAGATCTCCAGCGAGCCGTAGGACTTCGACAGCCCCTCCGCGGTGAGCGGGGTGCGCCCGCACGGCGCGGGCGCCGGGAACTTGATGTGCGCGACCTTGTCGGCCTGGCGCGTCTCGTCGAGGTTGGCCAGCATCTGCTCGGCGCGGCGGGCCATGTTCTTCGCGGCCACCGCCTTGGTCGCCTTGGCCCCGAGCTTGGCCGCCTGCTGCTGCAGCGCGGAAGCCTTCTTCTCGGCGTTGGCGCGCTCGCGGCGGCGGCGCTTCTCGTCGGTGGCGCGCGCATCGAGGTAGCGCTGCCAGGTCATGTTGTAGTGGTCGAGCTCGCTGCGCGTGGCGTCGAGGAACCAGACCTTGTTGACCACCTCGGCGAGCAGTTCCACGTCGTGGCTGATCACCACCAGCCCGCCGTCGTGGGCCTTGAGGAAGCCGCGCAGCCAGGTGATCGAGTCGGCGTCGAGGTGGTTGGTCGGCTCGTCCAGCAGCAGGATGGTGTCGGACCGGCCGCTGGCGCCCGCCTCGGAGGCAGCGAACAGGATGCGCGCGAGCTCCACCCGGCGGCGCTGGCCACCCGAAAGCGTGCTCAGGGTCTGCGCCAGGATGCGGTCGGCCAGGCCCAGGTTGGCGCAGATGCGCGCGGCGTCGCTTTCGGCCGCGTACCCGCCGCGGGCGGAGAAGCGCTCCTCCAGCCTGCCGTAGCGGCGGATCGCCTTGTCGCGTGCGTCCTCGTCGACCAGTTCGGACATCGCCGTCTGGGCTTTTTCCATGTCGCGCAGGAGCGCGTCGAGCCCGCGCGCGGAGAGCACGCGGTCCTTGGCGGTGACCGACAGGTCGCCTTCGCGCGGGTCCTGCGGCAGGTAGCCGAGTTCACCGGTGTGGCGGACTTCGCCGGCGTAGGGCTCGCCCTCGCCGGCGAGCACCTTCAGCGTGGTGGTCTTGCCGGCGCCGTTGCGGCCGACGAGGCCGATGCGGTCGCCCTGCTGGATGCGCAGGGCGGTGTCGGCGAGCAGGAGGCGGGAGCCGGCGCGCAGCTCCAGGCCGGAGGCCGTGATCAAGGGAAACTCCGAGGTGAGAGGTGGTGGATTCCAGCGGAATACGGGCAGCGTCGGCAGACGCCCGCGGTGTGCTCACGCGGGCGGCACGCTACTCGAGGAGGATGTCCACCCTCCCAGTGTACGGTCCGCCGTCCACCGGTTTACCCCACCCATGGCGGAGATCACCCGGCCGCCCCCCGCACTGTCCATTCCGGACGGTGCGAGGGGCGGTGGTTCAGCAGGGGTGGATCAGACCGGGCGGACCGGTCCGTTGCGCACTTCCTGGTGCGCCCGCGCGGGCTTGCCCGCCGCGCTCCCGCTGACATAACCGTTGATGTGCAAGGAAACCGCGCTGATGGTGCCGGCGTCACCACCGGCGACGTCGCGCGCGTGGAAGGTCCAGGTACCGTCCACCCGCTCGGCGGCCAGCCCGGACAGCGCCACGGCCGGGCGCCACGACCCGGTGAACGGGGCGTCGGCGAAGGTCACCGAGCTGAACGCCCGTGCCGCGCTGTCGGTGAAGACCACCTGGCACAGGTTGTTGCCCGAACTGCCGTTGCGCTGGAACACCACCGCCTGCGCCCCCGAGGGCGCGGTCAGCGTGCCGACCAGGTCACCGACGTAGGAGTGGCTCAGCCCCACCGCGGTCGAGGTCTGGTCCGTGCTGCAGGTGCTCCCGTCCAGCGAGAACGTCAGCTTCGACGCCCGGCCGACCCCGGCCACCTGGATCGGCACGCTCACGCCGACCTGGTTGTTGTCCGGGATCGCCACCGGCGCCCCGGTGTAGGCGAAGTCGGTGGCCACCGGCGACGGCTTGCCCACCGGCAGCGGGAACCGCACGGTGGTCGGCGAATGCGCCCCCGCGAAGCTCACCTTCACGTCCACCAGCACCGGCTCGCCCAGTTCGTGGGTCGCCGGCACGGTCAGGCCGAACTCGTTGACCCCGGTCTGCTTCGGGCTGATCGTGCCGTAGGACTTCGACCGCGGCGTGATGGTCACGCCGGGCGTCGGCGAGGTCAGCACCACGCTGGTGGACACCGCCGCGCCGTCACCGGTGTTGGTCACCGGCAGGGTGAGCTTGGCGGTCTCGCCCGGGTCGAGGTAGCCGTCCGGCGCGGCCACGGCGGGTGCCTTGGCCACCGCGACCGGCTGCGGGCTGGCACCGGTGTAGGCCAGCACCCGGTCGGCCAGCAGCACGCCCGCGCCGCTGAGCACGTCGGTCCCGGCCAGTTCGATGTCGGCCGCGGTGTTGACCAGTGCCTCGCGCATCTCCTTCGGGTGCAGGTCGGGGTTGCCCGAGAGCACCAGCCCGGCGATCGCCGCGGCGTGCGGGGCCGCCGCCGAGGTGCCGAAGAACGGGTTGAAGTTGGAGATGCTGGTGCTCACGCCGTCGGCCGCGGTCAGGTCCGGCTTCTGGCGCACCTCGCCGCCGCTCGCCGAGACGTTGCCCGGGGTGATCGGAGTGCCGTCCGACTCGTAGAACACCCGGCGCGGGCCGTCCGAGCTGAACCGCTCGACCTGGGTGTTCGGGCCGAACGAGCCGGGGAACGGGCCGGTCGGGTTGGCCGGGTCACCCGGCTCCAGCGGGGAGCCGAACGGCTTGGCCGCCGGGGTCGCCGCCACGCTGAAGGCCTGCCGCGCGGCCGAGTGGCCCACGGTCACACCCGGGGTGGTGTAGGCCTTGAGGCCGTCGGCCGAGTCGGAGAAGCGCCCGCCGAGCCCGGACAGCGACAGGTACCGGTTCTCGCCGGAGTACTTGACCACGGCCAGGCGCAGGCCGGTGCCGCCGAACGTCGGGGTGTCCAGCCGCTCGTACGGGTCCTGGGCGCCGGTCTGGTTGTTCTGGCTCATCGCCACCACCGCGCCGGCGGAGTTGAACAGGTAGAGGTCGTAGTCGTTGGCCGACTTGCCGACCGGGTCCGACCAGAACAGCGTGACCACCACCGACGCCGAGGAGGCGTCGGAGATCGGCTGGAAGATCTGCGTGCCCCCGGCACCGGCGAAGTCGTGCGCCGCGCCGGAGAACTTGCCTGCCTGCAGCCCGGAGTCGGCGAAGTCGCCCTCCCAGTGCGCGGTGGTGCCGTCGCTGGTGTTGCCCTCGTTGCCCGCCGAGGAGAAGTACAGCGCGCCGTCCGTGGTCACCTCGTTCACCGCTTGGGCGATGATCCAGTCCTGGAACGGCGACTCCTTGAAGTACAGGACGTCGTCGACGATGATGTCGCAGCCCGCGTCGAAGCGGAGCTTGCGGATGTTGTCCGCGAACCCGGCGTCGGAGCTGAACGCGGTGGCGAAGCCGAGGTCCGCCCCCGGTGCCACGTCGTGGATGATCTCGAGCATCGCGGTGCCTTCGTCACCGCTGCCCTCCTGGCCCGGCAGCACGTCGATCGACGGCGGCAGCTCGCCCTTGGCCTGGGAGGCGGTCAGTGAGGCGACCCCGTCGGACAGCGCGCAGATCTTCACCCCGGCGCCGCTGATGCCGTACTGCTGGCGGGCGGTGTCGGCGTTGTGCGCGCGGTCGCCCTCGCTGGTGACCGGTCCGGCCTGGATGCCGACCTCGGCCTGCGAAAGCTCGGCCTGCAGCTTCGCGGCGAACTCGTCCTTGCTCTGGACCGGCGCGTCGTCGGACCGCGGGGCCCGGGCTGTGCCGTTCCCGGGGTTGCTGAGCTGGTGCGCGGTGACCGCCTGCACGGCGGGTTCGATCAGCCGCACGTCGGCGCGCTGGGCCAGCGTGGTGACCGCGTCGAGCGGCAGTTCGGCCCGGATGCTGGCCGCCTTCGCCGAGACGGTGCGCAGCTCCGCGCCCACCGCGCTCAGGCCCGCGAGCAGGTCGTCGGTGACCTCGGTGGCGCGGATGTCCACGGTGACCGTGCCGCGCTCGGTGACCTTCGCACCGGTGTCCAAAGCGGACAATTCACCGGCGGGCACGCGCTGGGCGCGCCGCTGCTGCTCGACCAGCAGGTGGCTGTCCACTTTGGTGTCGGCGGGCCCCTGGGCCCGCTTGAGCTCCTGCAGCGCGGCGATCTGCTGGAGCACCTTTTCCTGAACGTCCGCGGCGGGATCCGCCGCCGCGGCCGCCGGGGTGAGCACTCCGGCGGCGACCGCCAGGCAGGCCGCCGTGGCCAACCCTCTTCTTCGCGATCTCCTACCGGGTGACTGAGCTGGACGCACGAGCGCCTCCGGATTCCTGGCGCGTGCCCCGACTCACGCTGGCCGACCGCCGGTGATCACCGGCTGAGGACCACCTAAGTGCAGAGCGCAGGAGTGACGCAGCACCCTTTCGAGTGACCCTCGAAGGTGAATTCCTCACCAGGTAGCGCGGGCTGTTGCTACAGGACGAAGGAATCCGACCACGGCTGCGACGCCCGGCCCGACAACGCGTCCAGCAGGCTCACCGCCTGCTTGTCGGTCAGCGAGGCAACGAAGTCGACCACCGCGCGTCCCCTGGCCAGCCCGCGCACCTCGTCCTGCCCGCGGATCGGCTCACCGGTGGCGCCGACCAGCAGTTCCGGCGTGTCGCGCGCCAGCAGCGAATACTCGCGGTGGGCCAGTTCGACCAGGTCGTGCAGCCGCCGCGGCAGCCGCGAGGCCTCGTCGCGGTCGACCAGCCAGGCGTCCAGCGCGTCGACCAAAGTGGACACCAGGCTCGCCTGGCCGCGCTGGTGCAGCGCCAGGTCCGGGCGCAGCAGGACGAACCGCCGGTGCACGAACTTGAGCACCTGCACCTCGTGCCACTGCGCCGGCCGCAGCATCACGTGCCCCGACCGCGTGGACGGCGACGGGGTCAGCGACACGCCGTCGACCAGGCGCGCGGTCCAGCGCGCGGAGAACGCGGCGGTCGCCTGCTCGGCCTCGATGGACCCGTCGAAGGCACCCGCGAGCAGGTCGTCGACCAGTTCGCCGCGCACCCGCGCCACCGCCATGGCGAACGCCTCGTCGTCGACGATCCAGCGGTCCTTGGCGTGCATGCGCCGCCGCAGGCGTTCCAGCGAGTAGCCCGGTTTCCGCCGTTCGGCGGCCAGCGTGCCCGCGTCCAGTTCGGACAACTCGGCCATGTGCGCGGACCACTGCCCCAGCTCGGCGGCCACCGAAGCGTGCTGCAGCACGCCGATGCGGTGGAAGTCCTGCAGGTCGTGGATGGCGTAGGCGATGTCGTCGGCGGTGTCCATCACCGACGCCTCGACCGTCTGCTGCCAGTGCTCCAGCCTGCCGCTGAACGGCGCCCGCGCTTGGGCGAAGTCGTCCAGTTCGGTGCAGTAGGCGGAGAACTTGCTCGCCCCGGTGCCCGGCGAGGACTCCGGTTCGGCGGCACCACGCGGCGGCACGCGCATGGCGGAGGGGTGCGGATCGGGCACGTGCAACCGGGCCCACGGGTACTTCAGCACGGCCGCGCGCACCGCGGCGGTGAGGTCGAGGCCGATCGCGGCGGGGCCGCGGACGTCGGTGGTGGTCAGGATGCGGAAGGTCTGCGCGTTGCCCTCGAACCCGTCCGCCAGCCCGTACCGGTGGCGGGCGAGCCGGTCGAGCACCTGCTCGCCGAGGTGCCCGAACGGCGGGTGCCCGAGGTCGTGCGCCAGCGCGGCCGCCTCGGCGACGTCGGGATCGCAGCCACCCAGCTTCTCGGCGAGTTCGGCGGTGTCCGGTGAGCCCGCCAGCCGCTCGGCGATCGCCCTGGCCACCTGCGCCACCTTGAGGCTGTGCGTGAGCCGGTTGTGCAGCAGACCGGCGCCACCGGCGCTGACCACCTGGGTGACCCCGCCGAGGCGGGCGAAGAACGGCGAGGCGGCGATCCGGTCGCGGTCGATCCGGAACGGGCTGCTCGCCAGGTCGGCCGCCGAGGACCGCGCCGCCCGCGCGTCCTGCCGATCGTGGTCGCGGCGGCGTGCTCGCGGGTCTTCGGCGGAGTTCGTCGGCACGCACCCCACCCTAACGGCGCCTGTGGTGGGATTCGCGAATGGACACGGTGATCGCCGGGGCGGGCCCGGCAGGCTGGGCACTGGCCGGGGCCTGCGCCCGCGCCGGGCTGCGGACGGTGCTGATCGACCCGGCACCACGGCGCCCGTGGACGCCGACCTACGGCCTCTGGCGCGACGAGGTGCCCGGCCTGCCCGATGCGGCCGTCGCCGCCGCGCCGCACACCGTGCTGGTCACGGCCCTCACCACGCACGCGATCGACCGCGAGTACGTCGTGCTCGACAACGCCGGGCTGCGTGCCTGGCTGGCCGATCCGGGCGTCGAGACGATCACCGGGCGCGTGACCGAGGTGGTCCGTGGTGCTCGTGGCGCGACGGTCACCCTCGGCGACGGCAGGCGGCTGGCCTGCGCGGTGGCCGTCGACGCCACCGGCGCCCGGCGCGCGCTGTCCGGCGGCCCGGCGCGGCGGCCCGCGGAACAGACCGCGTTCGGGCTCGCGCTGCCCGAAGACCTGGCCGAGCGGGTGACCGGCCACTCCCCCGGCACGGCCGTGTTCATGGACTGGCGGCCCGCGCCGGATCAGGGCGACGAGGAAGCGCCGACTTTCCTCTATTCGCTGCCGCTCGGCGACGGCCGGACACTCGTCGAGGAGACCTGTCTGGCGCGCGAACCCGGGCTGGCGCAAGGCATTCTTTCCACCCGACTGCGTTCGCGCCTGGCCGCCGCCGGAATCGCCGAACCACCCGATCCCGAACGCGTGCGCATTCCGCTGGATCTGCCGATCCCGCGCACGCTCGCCTTCGGTGTCGCGGGCGGCTTCGTGCACCCGGCGACCGGCTACAGCGTCGGCACTTCGCTGCGACTCGCCGGTCCGGTGACCCAGGCCATCGCGACCGCCGGGAATCCCGCCGCCGCCGATCGCGCCGCACGGCGGGTGGTGGCCTCGGGTCGGGCGCGCCAGGTGCACGCCCTGCGCAAGTTCGGCCTGCGCGTGCTGACCGGCCTGCCGCCCGCGCAGGTGCCGGAGTTCTTCGAAATGTTCTTCGAGCTCGACCCGGCGTCACAGCGGGCCTACCTGTCCGGGCGTGAGGACCTGGCCGGGATGAGCACCGCCATGATGAGCCTTTTCCGGCGGGCACCCTGGCGGATCCGCGCCCGGATGGTCTAATTTCGCGACCAGCCGGTGAACTTCTGCTTACAGACCACCCGAAGTCGCCGCGGGGTGGGCACCATGCGGTCGTGGGTCCGTCCCAGATCGCCGTCAGCTTCGCCTTCCAGCCGCTGTACAGCCTGCACACCGGCGGTGCCGTGGCGATGGAAGCACTCGCGCGCGCCGGGCACGGGGAGCACTCGGTGGCCAGGCTGCTCGACGAAGCCGCCCGCGCGGGCAGGCTCGCCGAGACCGACGTGGCGCTGGCCGCGCACGCCGTCCGCCAGGAGGCCGGTGGGCAGGCGCTGCTGCCGCTGCACCTGAACCTGACCGCCGCTTCGGTCGCCGAGGGCGCCGCGCGGTTCACCCCGCTGTTCGACGTGCTGGACGAGGTCGGCAGGCGGCCGCGTGAGGTGGTGCTGGAGATCGGCCCGCCGTTCGGCCGCGTGCGCCCGGCGGACCTGCTCGACAGCATGGCCGCGCTGACCGACCTCGGCTTCCGGCTGGCGCTGGACGCGCTCGGCCGCGGCGACCTGCCGCTGGCGCTGCTGGCCGCCGCGCCGGCGAGCACGCTCAAGGTGGACGGCACGCTCACCACCCGCGCCCCCGGCGACCCGGCCTCGGCGGCGATCTTCGAGGCCCTGCTGCACTTCGCGTCCCGCACCGGCGCCCGGCTGGTGGCCACCGGCGTGGAGAACCCCGCGCACCTGGAGGTGGTGCGCGGGCTCGGCATCCGGGTGGCGCAGGGGCCGCTGTTCACCGGGCACGACAGCCTGCTCGAGGGCATGACCTTGCCGTTGCCGGTGACCACCGAGCAGGTCACCCGGTCGGCCGCGCCCCGGGTCAAGGACTTCCTCAAGCCGGCCACCACCCTGCCCGCCTCGGCCACCTGCGAAGAGGTCCGGGAGGCGCTGGCCGCCGCAGAACGGGTCACCGGCATCGTCGGGGTGGACGACCGCGAGCGTCCACTGTGGTCGGTCGACCGGGCGCGGTTCCTGCTCGCCTTCACCGGCCCGTACGGGCACGCCTTGCACGCCAAGCGGTCCGCCGGCCGCCTGGCGGACACCCCGCACACCATCGACGCCGAGGCCTCGGCGCTGGACCTGCTCGACGTGGTGGCCGACGCCGACTGGGACCGCACCGGCGACGACGTGGTGGTGGTCGACCGGCGCGGCCGGTGCCTCGGCGTGGTGCTGGTGACCGAGGTGGTGCGCGGGGTGGCGGAGGCGAAGGTCGAGGAGGCCACCGCGCTCAGCCCGCTGACCCGGCTGCCCGGCTCCGACACCGTGGCCAGGGACATCGACCGCCGGATCGCCGCCCGCGAGCCGTTCGTCACCGCCTGGCTGGACGTGGACTCGTTCAAGGCGGTCAACGACAACGTGGGCTTCGCCGCGGGCGACGACCTCATCCGCGAACTCGGCCGCGCGCTGACCGAGGTGGCCGCGCGGCTGCCCAAGGTGACCCTGAGCCACGTCGGCGGCGACGACTTCCTGGTCGCCTGCGACGTGGACGAGATCGCCACCCTGGCCGCCGCGATGGTGGACGCCTCGTGGTCGGCCGACGGCCGCCCGGTGTCAGTGTCGCTGGCCACGCTGGTCTGCACGACCGCTTCGGTGGGTTCCTACCGCGAGGTGTCGAAACTGCTGGCACCACTGAAGAAACGGGCCAAGGAGGTGCCCGGGTCGAGCTGGGTCCTCGGCCGCCCCGGCTCCGACCGCGTCGAAGTCCTGCGCGGCCGGGGCGGGCGGGAAGTGCGCCTCAGCCCACCGGCTTGATGAAGCCGGATTCGTAGGCCCTGATCACCGCCTGCGTGCGGTCCCGGGCACCCAATTTCGCCAGCAGGTTGCCGACGTGGGTCTTCACCGTCTGCACTCCCAGGAAGAGTTCACCGGCGATCTCCACATTGGACAGTCCTTTGGCGACCAGGCGGAGCACCTCGGACTCGCGTTCGGTGAGCCCGACCCCGGCGAGCCGGTCCTGCCCGCCGACGTCGCCGTGGGTGGCGGCGAGGCGGCGGATGGCGGCCGGGAAGAGCAACGAGTCGCCCGCCGAAACCGTGCGTACCGCGGAGACGATCTCCTCCGGCCGGGCGCGTTTGAGCAGGAACCCGCTCGCGCCCGCACGCAGCGCCTCGTAGACGTAGTCGTCGTTCTCGAAGGTGGTCACCACCACGACCTTCGGCGGATTGTCCATAGTGGACATCAGGTGCCCGGTGGCGCGGATGCCGTCCACCGCGGGCATCCGCACGTCCATCAGCACCACGTCCGGCCGCAGCCTGCTGACCAGTCCGGGGACCTCGGCGCCGTCGCCGGCCTCCCCCACCACGGTCAGCCCCGGCTCGGACTCGATGATCGCCCGCAGCCCCGCCCTGATCAGCTGCTCGTCGTCGACCAGCAGCACGCCGATGCGCTGGGCCGTCCCCTCGGGGGACGACCCCCGGACCCCCGGACCGCTCATGTCCCGCTACCCCACGGCAATCCCACCACGACCTCCCAGTGTTCTCCGTTGCGCCCGGCGCTGAACTCGCCACGCAGGACCTCGACCCGTTCCGCCATGCCGCGGACCCCGCGCCCGCCGGTGCCGCGCGAGGCCACCGGCGCCCCGGCGGGGTTGCGCACCAGCAGGTCCAGCCGTTCTCCGCCGATCGCCACGTGCACGCCGACCGGGACCTTACCCGCGTGCCGCAGCACGTTGGTCAGGCATTCCTGCAGGATCCGGTACGCCTCGCGGGACACCACGGCGGGCACTTCGGCCGGTTCCCCGGTGACCTCCGCGGTCACCGGCACGCCCGCCAGCCGGGTCGCCTCCAGCAGGCCGGGCAGCTCGGTCAGCCCCGCCTGTGGTGCCTTGCCCGCCTTTTCCTCGCGCAGCAGGCCCAGCACGTGGTCCAGGTCCTCCAGCGCGGAACGGGCGGAGTCCTCGATGGCCTCCAGCGCGCGCTCGGTGAAATCGGGGTCGCGGCGCAGCGTCCGCCGCGCGGCTCCGGCCTGGATGGTCACCACGCTCAGCGCGTGTCCCACGGAATCGTGCAGTTCCCTGGCGAGCCGGTTGCGCTCGGCGAGTTGCTCGGTGCGCTTCTCCAGCTGGGCGATGCGGTCCGCCGCCGAGATGCCGAGCAGTACCGCCGCCGCCCGGCTGAGCAGGGCACCGGCCGCCGACACCGCGTAGACGAGCCCGATCACCGACAGCAGGAACAGCGCCGGGATCCACACCCCGGCCCAGCCGCGCGGCACCGGGATGCCCTCCTCGGTGGCGATCGCGATCCGCCCGGTGAACGGCCCGGCCAGCGACAACCCGAAGAGCACCGGCAGGACCAGGCTCAGGAAGCTGAAGACGCTCCCGCTGACCACGTGCAGCAGGAACATCGCGCTCGAACGCAGCCGCACCGGCCAGTTCTCCGCGCGGCCGAAGCTCGCGCCCGGCGCCGGGTCGTCGAGCAGCTCGCGCACGGCGGTGCCCTCCAGCACGCGGACCGCGGGCAGGAACGAGGTGCTGGCCATGACCAGGAGCGCCGCCAGCCCGCCGACCAGTGCCGCCATGCCGACGGTGGCCGCGAACGGGCTCACCGACGGGATCGCGATCGAGGCGAAGATCAGGTAGGGCACCGAAAGCGCGCCGCCGAGGATCAGGTAGGCCCAGCGGCGGTAGGTCGACCGGTCGACCACCGGGTTCAGCACGCGCACGCCCCGATCGTAGGCGGGTGCGCGCGAGCCGGGGTTCCCTCTTCGGAGGGAGGGCGACCCCGCGCGAGGTGGACCCTTCCGGCCCTTCTCGACTGCTCTACTGCGTGAGTGTCCTCTTTGCTCTTCGGTCTGCTCAGTCTCCCGTTCTACGTGGTGTTCCTGTGGCCGCTGGTGGCCGCGTCACGCCGGGTGCTCGGCGTGCGCATCGGCACCGTCCGCGCGCTCGCCGGCGCTCTGCTCGGCTGGCTGGTGGTCACCGGGGTGTTCACCCTGCTGCCCCCGGTGAACCCGGCCAGCCCGGCCGCGTTCGCCGGCCTGCTCGTGCCGATCGCCGGCGCCGCCTTCGTCACCACGCTGGTCTTCCTGTTCGTCGCCGAACTCGCGCTGCCGACCGGCGGTGGCCTCGGCCTGCTCGGCCGGATCCGGGCGGCAAGGGCGAAAGCCGGCCGTGGGCGCCGGTACTCGCAGATCACCCGGATCGCGGTCAAGCACGGGCTCGGCCCGTACCTGACCGGGCGCCGCGACCCCGACGGCAGCCGGGAAGCCGCGCTGGCCCGGTCCCTGCGCAAGGCGCTCGAAGAGGCCGGGGTCACCTTCGTCAAGCTCGGGCAGGTGCTGTCCACCCGGCCCGACCTGCTGTCCCAGCCGTTCCTCGACGAGCTGAGCCGGCTGCAGGACGGGGTCGCGCTGGCCCCCGCCGGGCTGATCGAGCAGGTGCTCGAGGACGAACTGGGCGCGCCGCCCGCCGAGGTGTTCGCCGAGTTCGACCCGGAGCCGATCGCCGCGGCGTCGATCGCGCAGGTCTACCGCGCGAAGCTGCGCACGGGTGAGCAGGTGGTGGTCAAGGTGCAGCGGCCCGACGTCCGCCGCGTGGTCGAGCGGGACCTCGACATCGTGCACCGGGTGGCGCGTTCGCTGGAACTGCGCACGCGGTGGGCGCGCTCGCTCGGCGTCGCCGAACTCGCCGAAGGCTTCGCCGTCGCACTGGTCGAGGAGCTGGATTTCCGGGTGGAGGCGCGGAACCTGGCCTCGGTGCGGGCCGCGCGGCCGGACGACTCGGTGGCGCTGCCGACCGTCCACGAAGGACTGTCCACCGAACGCGTGCTGGTGATGAGCAGGCTCGAGGGCGCGCCGCTGAACTCGGCCGAGGTGCGTGCCGACCGGCGGCCCGCGCTGGCGCGCTCGCTGCTGGACTGCCTGCTGCACCAGGTGATGCTGCACGGGGTGTTCCACGCGGACCCGCACCCTGGCAACGTGCTGGTGCTCGCCGACGGGCGGCTCGGCCTGCTCGACTTCGGTTCGGTCGGCAGGCTCGACGCGAGCCTGCGCGGCGGGCTGCAGAACCTGCTCGCCGCGATCGACCGCGGTGACCCGGCGGCGCTGCGCGACGGCCTGCTGGAGATCGTCGACCGGCCGGACGACATCGACGAGCGACGGCTCGAACGCGCGCTGGGTGCCTTGGTGGCCAAGCACTTCAGCCACCGGCAGGCGCCGGACCTGGACCTGTTCACCGACCTGTTCAAGGTGATCTCCGGGTTCCGCCTGTCGGTGCCGCCACCGATCGCTGCGGTGTTCCGCGCGCTGGCCACCATGGAGGGCACGCTGGGGCTGCTCTCGCCCGGGTTCGACGTGATGACCGAGTCGCGCTCGTTCGCCATGGCCAAGGTGGGCGAGAAGCTGCGCCCGGACTCGCTGCGCCAGGCCGCCACCGACGAGCTGATGTCGCTGCTGCCGGTGGTGCGCCGGTTGCCGCGGCGGCTGGACCGGATCAGTTCCGCGCTGGAGCAGGGCAGGCTGTCGGTCAACGTGCGGTTGTTCGCCGACGAACGCGACCGCCAGGTGATCACCGGGTGGCTGCACGAGATCCTGCTCGCCGCGACCGGCCTGGCCACCGGGATCATGGCGGTGCTGCTGCTCGGCAGCGCGAGCGGGCCGCGGGTGCTGCCGGACGTCTCGCTGAACCAGCTGTTCGGCTACCACCTGCTGGTGGTCAGCCTGCTGGTCGGCCTGCGGCTGCTGTTCGTGGTGTTCCGGACGCAGCGACAGCTCAGGTGAGCGCCTCGAACAACCCGGCAGCCGGGCCGTCGAGTCCGCCGGAGTGGACCACCTCGACGCAGTGCACCAGCTGATGTCACGAATGTGGCTTTCGAGACGTTGGATGTCTCGAAAGCCACATTCGTGACATCGGCTTCGCCGTTCCGCCCCCGGATGCTCGAGCATTGCGCTCACCCGCGCGTTGGCCTTACTCGCGTGAACGTGGGACTCGGGCACGCGAGTGTGGGGTTCGGCTGCACGAGCGCAGGACTCGGGTGCCTGAGTGTGGGACTCGCCTACGCGAACGTGGGGTTCGGGGAGCGAGGGTGGGCACCCTCGCGGGGAGGGTGCCCGGGGAGCTACATGGTGAAGCCCAGGGCTCGTAGTTGGTCCCGGCCGTCTTCGGTGATTTTTTCCGGGCCCCACGGGGGCATCCAGACCCAGTTGATCCGGAAGTCCGAGACCAGGCCGGCGCCGCCGGTGAGGACGGAGGCGGTCTGGTCCTCGATCACGTCGGTCAGCGGGCACGCCGCCGAGGTCAGCGTCATGTCGATGGTGGCGGTGTTGTCCGGCTCCACGTGGATGCCGTACACCAGGCCGAGGTCGACCACGTTGATGCCCAGTTCGGGGTCGACCACGTCGCGCATGGCCTCCTCGAGGTCCTCCACCTTGGCGAGGTCGGCGGCCGGTGCCTGCTGCTCCGGCAGGTCGGCGGCGGTGCGGCCCTCGCGGTGGGCGGGCGCGTCGGTTTCGGTCTCGCTCATTTCACCTCTCCGTTCGAACCGTTCGAACCGTTCGATCCACTCGATGCGCTCGGACCGTCACCCCCGGTACGGGCGACCGCGTCCTTGAACGCCATCCACCCCAGCAGCGCGCACTTCACGCGCGCCGGGTACTTCGCGACCCCCGCGAAGGCGATGCCGTCCTCGAGCACGTCCTCGTCCGGTTCCACCTGGCCCCGGCCCTGCATCAGCTCGACGAACGCGTCCAGCGTCCGCATCGCCTCATCCACGGTGTGCCCGACCACCAGGTCGGTCAGCACCGAGGTCGACGCCTGGCTGATCGAACAGCCCTGCCCCTCGTAGGAGATGTCGGCGACGGTGCCGTCGTCGAGCTTCACCCGCAGCGTCACCTCGTCGCCGCAGGTGGGGTTCACCTGGAACGACTCGGCGTCGAACGGCTCCCGCAGGCCGCGGCCGTGCGGGTTCTTGTAGTGATCCAGGATGATCTCCTGGTACATGCTCTGCAGCTGCATCAAGCCACCCCGAAGAAGCGCTGCGCCTCGCGCACACCGCGCACCAGTTCGTCCACTTCGGACAGTTCGTTGTACAGGTAGAACGACGCGCGCACGGTGGCGGGCACCCCCATCCGGCGGTGCAGCGGCCACGCGCAGTGGTGCCCGACGCGCACCGCGATCCCGAGGCTGTCCAGCACCTGCCCGGCGTCGTGCGGGTGCACCCCGTCGATCACGAAGGACACCGCGCCCCCGCGGTCGGCCAGGTCCGTCGGCCCGATGATCCGGACGCCGGCGATCTCGCCGAGCCCGGCGATCGCGGCTTCGGTGAGCCGGTGCTCGTGCGCGGAGATCGCGTCCATCCCGGCCGCGGACAGGTAGTCCACCGCGGCACCGAGGCCGACCGCCTGCGAGGTCATCGGCGAACCCGCCTCGAACCGCTGCGGCGGCGGCGCGAAGGTCGAGCCCTCCATCCGCACCAGCTCGATCATCGACCCACCGGTGATGAACGGCGGCATCGCCTCGAGCAGCTCCCGACGGCCGTAGAGCACGCCGATCCCGGACGGACCGAGCATCTTGTGCCCGGAGAAGGTGGCGAAGTCGACGCCGAGGGCGGCCAGGTCCACCGGCGCGTGCGGCACCGACTGGCAGGCGTCGAGCAGGGTGAGCGCGCCCACCTGCTTCGCCCTGGCCACCAGCGGCGCCACCGGGTTGACCGTGCCGAGCACGTTCGACTGGTGGGTGAACGCCACGAGCTTCGTCCGCTCGGTGATCAGCGAGTCCACGTCGGACAGGTCGAGCCTGCCCTCGTCGGTCACGCCGAACCAGCGCAGCTTCGCCCCGGTCCGCTGGGCGAGCTGCTGCCACGGCACCAGGTTCGCGTGGTGCTCCATCTCGGTGATGACGATCTCGTCGCCCTCGCCGATGGTGAACCGGGCGGCCTCGGCACCGGCGGTCGCGGCGTTGCTCATCGCGTAGGCGACCAGGTTGAAGCCCTCGGTGGCGTTCTTGGTGAAGACCAGCTCACCCGGGGTGGCGCCGACGAACTCCGCGATGCGCGCGCGGGCGTCCTCGTAGGCGTCGGTCGCCTCCTCGGCGAGCTGGTGCGCACCGCGGTGCACCGCGGCGTTGGCCGTCTCGAGGAACCGGCGCTCGGCGTCGAGCACCTGCGCCGGACGTTGTGCGGTGGCCCCGGAATCCAAGTACACCAAGGGTTTCCCGTCCCGGACGGTACGGGACAGGATGGGGAAGTCGGCGCGCAGCGCGGCGACGTCCAAGGGCACAGAGTCGGCGGCGGTGGTGGTCAAGGCCGGCTCCTCTCGGTCGTGTGGTGGATTCCGGGGCGAGCGGCGGTCAGACCGCGGCGGCCGTGGCGTTCTCGGCCTTGCCCGCGTACTTCACGTAGCCGTGGGCCTCGAGCTCGTCAGCCAGTTCAACGCCACCGGACTCGACGATCTTCCCGCCGGCGAACACGTGCACGAAATCCGGCGTGATGTGCTTGAGGATCCGGGTGTAGTGCGTGATCAGCATGACGCCGACCTCGTTGTTCGCCTTGTACTCGGTGACGCCCTCGGAGACCACGCGCAGCGCGTCCACGTCGAGGCCGGAGTCGGTCTCGTCGAGGATGGCGAACTTCGGCTTGAGCAGCGCCAGCTGCAGGATCTCGTGGCGCTTCTTCTCACCGCCGGAGAAGCCCTCGTTCACGCTGCGCTCGGCGAACTCGGCGGAGATGTCCAGCTTGCCCATCTCCTCCTTGACCTCCTTGACCCAGTGGCGCAGCTTGGGGGCCTCGCCACGGACCGCGGTGGCCGCGGTGCGCAGGAAGTTCGACATGGACACACCGGGCACCTCGACCGGGTACTGCATGGCGAGGAACAGCCCGGCGCGGGCGCGCTCGTCGACGCTCATCTCGAGCACGTCCTCGCCGTCGAGCAGCACCTGACCCGAGGTGACCTCGTACTTCGGGTGCCCGGCGATGGCGTAGGACAGGGTCGACTTGCCGGAGCCGTTGGGCCCCATGATCGCGTGCGTCTCACCCGAGCGGATGGTCAGGTTCACGCCTTTGAGGATCTCCTTGGCGCCCTCGTCGGTGGTGACCGAGGCGTGCAGGTCCTTGATTTCCAGAGTGGCCATGAGTCTTTTTCGTTTCCTAGGTTCGTGGGGAAGAGTCAGGCACCGACGGCTTCGAGTTCGGCCTCGATCGCGGCTTCGAGGCGCTCGCGCACCTCGGGCACGGTGATCTTCGCCAGGATCTCGTGGAAGAACCCGCGCACGACCAGCCGGCGCGCCTGCTCCTCGGCGATGCCGCGCGACTGCAGGTAGAACAGCTGCTCGTCGTCGAACCGCCCGGTGGCGCTGGCGTGCCCGGCGCCCTCGATCTCCCCGGTCTCGATCTCCAGGTTCGGCACCGAGTCGGCGCGCGCGCCCTGGGTGAGCACCAGGTTCCGGTTGAGCTCGTAGGTGTCGGTGGCCTCGGCGGCCGCGCGGATCAGCACGTCGCCGATCCACACCGTGTGCGCGCCGTCGCCCTGCAGCGCGCCCTTGTACATCACGTTCGACTTGCAGTTGGGCACCGCGTGGTCGACGAACAGCCGGTGTTCCTGGTGCTGGCCGGCGTCGGCGAAGTACACGCCCAGCAGTTCGACCTCGCCGCCCGGCTGCGCGAACGTCGCGGTCGGCGAGACGCGCACCAGGTCACCGCCGAGGGTGACCACGGTGTGCTTGAGCACCGCGTCCCGGCCCAGGTTCAGGTGCTGCTCGGAGACGTGCACCGCGTCGTCGGCCCAGTCCTGCACGGACACCACGGTGATCTTGGCCGAGTCGCCGACGACGAACTCCACGTTGTCGGCGTAGGTGCCCGAACCGGTGTGGTCGAGGATGATCACGGCCTCGGCGAACGCCTCGGCACGCACCTGGAGGTGGCCGTAGGCGGTCTTGCCCTCGCCGGGGCCGACCAGGCGCACCACGCTCGCGTTCGAAGCCCGGGTCTCCTTCGGCACGGTCACCACGGTGGCCGTCTCGAACGAGGAGTAGGCCTGCGCGGCGATCCGGTCGCTCGGCACGCCCGCGGCGCCGAGGCGCTCGTCGTCCCGGCCGACCGTTTCCAGCTTCAGCTCGGGGGCCAGCTCGGCCTCCACGGTGATCCGGCCGTCGGCGACGGCGGTGCCGTCGTGCAGGCCGCGCAGGCGCTTCATCGGCGTGAAGCGCCAGTTCTCCTCGCGCCCGCCGGGGACCTCGAAGGCCTCGACGTCGTAGGAAGCGAACCGCTCCGCGCGGGAGGCAGCCGGGATGACGGCCTCCCGCGCGGCGGCGGCCACGTTGTTCTCGGTGTCAGTGCTAGCCGTCATATCAGCCGACGGACCCTTCCATCTGCAGCTCGATCAGGCGGTTCAGTTCGAGCGCGTACTCCATCGGGAGCTCGCGCGCGATGGGCTCGACGAACCCGCGGACCACCATGGCCATGGCCTCTTCCTCGGTCAGGCCACGCGACATCAGGTAGAACAGCTGGTCCGCGCTGACCTTGGAGACCGTGGCCTCGTGGCCCATGGACACCTCGTCGTTGCGGATGTCCACGTACGGGTAGGTGTCCGACCGCGAGATCGTGTCCACCAGCAGCGCGTCGCAGACCACGCTGGAGCGCGAGTGGTGCGCCCGCTTGGCGATCTTGACCAGGCCGCGGTAGGAGGTGCGGCCACCGCCGCGCGCCACCGACTTCGACACCACGGTCGAGGAGGTGTACGGCGCCAGGTGCTCCATCTTCGCGCCGGCGTCCTGGTGCTGGCCCTCACCGGCGAAGGCGACCGAGAGCACTTCGCCCTTGGCGTGCTCGCCCATCAGGAAGACCGACGGGTACTTCATCGTGACCTTGGAGCCGATGTTGCCGTCGACCCATTCCATGGTCGCGCCCTCTTCGGCCTTGGCCCGCTTGGTGACCAGGTTGTAGACGTTGTTCGACCAGTTCTGGATCGTGGTGTAGCGGCAGCGGCCGCCCTTCTTCACGATGATCTCCACGACCGCCGAGTGCAGCGAGTCGGACTGGTAGATCGGCGCCGTGCAGCCCTCGAC
Organism: Amycolatopsis magusensis; assembly: GCF_017875555.1. Lineage (GTDB taxonomy): Bacteria > Actinomycetota > Actinomycetes > Mycobacteriales > Pseudonocardiaceae > Amycolatopsis > Amycolatopsis magusensis. The sequence goes on from NZ_JAGGMS010000001.1 coordinate 7,427,505, forward strand.
GTAGTGCACGTAGGCACCCTCGTCGACGATGATCAGCGTGCGCTCGAACTGGCCCATGTTCTCGGTGTTGATCCGGAAGTAGGCCTGCAGCGGGATGTCCACGTGCACGCCGGGCGGCACGTAGATGAAGGAGCCACCGGACCACACCGCGGTGTTCAGCGCGGAGAACTTGTTGTCCCCGGCCGGGATGACCGAGCCGAAGTACTCCTTGAACAGCTCCGGGTGCTCGCGCAGCGCGGTGTCGGTGTCCAGGAAGAGCACGCCCAGCTTCTCCAGGTCCTCGCGGATGGAGTGGTAGACGACCTCGGACTCGTACTGCGCGGCGACCCCGGCGACGAGGCGCTGCTTCTCCGCCTCGGGGATGCCGAGCCGGTCGTAGGTGTTCTTGATGTCCTCGGGCAGCTCTTCCCAGCTGGTGGCCTGCTTCTCGCTGGAGCGCACGAAGTACTTGATGTTGTCGAAGTCGATGCCCGACAGGTCCGCGCCCCAGTTGGGCATGGGCTTGAGGTCGAACAGCTTCAGCGCCTTGAGGCGCGCGTCACGCATCCACTCCGGCTCGGACTTCTTCGCCGAGATGTCGATGACGACATCCTCGTTGAGGCCGCGCCGGGCGCTGGCCCCGGCGGCGTCGGAGTCCGCCCAGCCGTACGCGTAGTTGCCCAGGGAGTCGATGGTCTCTTCCTGGGACAGGGGCGCTGTGGTGGGAGTGCGCTGCTCGGCAGCGGCAGTCATACGGGATTCCCTCCGTCCGGAGATGGTGCTTCCATACCGCGCGGATTCTCCGCGGGTACGTGGGTGGTGCAGGCGGTGTCCCCGCGCGCGATGGTCGCGAGGCGCTGCACGTGGGTACCCAGCAGCTTCGCGAAGGCCTCGGTTTCGGCTTCGCAGAGCTGGGGGAACTCGGCGGCCACGTGGGCCACCGGGCAGTGGTGCTGGCACAGCTGTTCGCCCGTGCGGACCTGCCGGGTCGAGGCAGCGTAACCCTCCCTGGTCAAGGCCGTGGCGAGGGCCTCCGCCCGGGAGGCGGGCTCCGCGGAGCTGGTCACCGCGTCGCGGTGGGGCTCCACCAAGGCCGCGACGCGGCTCTCGGCGAACGCGCGGACGGCGTCCGGGCCCGCGTGCTCCGCGAGGAACCGGACGGCCGAGACCGCGAGGTCGTCGTAGGCGTGCCCGAACCGGGCCCGGCCGCTGTCGGTGAGCCGGAACGCCCTGGCCGGGCGCCCCCTCCCCCGCGGTCCGCGCCGGGGTGCGTCGAGCGCCTCGGCCTCCCCGCCGTCGAGCAGGGTGTCGAGGTGGCGGCGCACGGCGGTCGGGCTGATGCCGAGCCGCTCGGCGACCACCGCGGCGGTGATCGGCCCTTCTTCGAGCAGCAGCCGCGCCACTTCGTGCCGGGTCCGGCCGTCGGCGCTGGCCTGCGCGGGCACGCCGGCGGCCGCGGTCCGGTCGTCGCCGTCCCGCCGCTGTCCCGGGGTGCCCGTCTTTTTCACAACACAAGTGTGTCGTATATCGGGGCACGGGGCAAAGGAGGACCATTTCCGGGTGACCGACATCACGGTGACAGCCCAGTGGATACCCTGCCGGAGTGGAGACCAGGTCGCCCGTGGAGCCCGCCGTACCGCAACCGCTGGACGTCACCGAGGAGCGCGCACTCAAGATCATCCGCCGGTTCGGCACCACCGGGTCGCTGTTCCTGGCGACCGGCTCGCTGGGGGCGGGGGCCGCCCCGGTGATCAACCCGGTGCTGGAGATCCCGGTCCTGCGCGTGTTCGCCCGCATTTCCACGGTCTCGCTGGCGATCGCGGCCACCGGCATCCTGATGGTGGTCATCGCCTGGCTGATGCTCGGCCGGTTCGCCCGCCCGGCCAACGCCCGGCTGGCCACGCCGAAGCAGCTGCACCGGGCGCTGATCACCTGGGTGACCCCGCTGCTGTTCATCCCGCCGCTGTTCTCCCGCGACGTCTACAGCTACTTGGCGCAGAGCGAGATCGTGCGCCGCGGGATGGACCCGTACGCGCTGGGCCCGGCCGAGGCGCTGGGCATCGGCGACCCGCTGACCGCGGGCGTGTCGAACATGTGGCGCGAGACCCCGGCCCCGTACGGGCCGCTCTACCTGCGGTTCGGCAGCTGGCTGGCGGAGCTGTCGGGCAACAACATCGTCACCGGGGTGATGCTGCACCGCGGCCTGGCCGTGGTCGGGGTGGTGCTGATCGTCTGGGCGCTGCCGCGGCTCGCCTCGCGCTTCGGCGTGCAGCCCGCCACCGCGCTCTGGCTGGGCGCGCTCAACCCGCTGCTGATCTTCCACCTGGTGGCCGGGGCCCACAACGACGCGCTGGCGCTGGGGCTGATGGTCGCCGGGCTCGAACTGGGCCTGCGCAAACTGCCCATGCGGGTCAAGGGCGACACCCCGCCGCCGGTCGCCGCCGGTGAACTGCGGTTCATCGCGCTCGGCGTGGCGGTGATCACCCTGGGCGTGCTGGTCAAGGTGAGCGCGATCCTGGCGCTGCCGTTCTTCACCGTGATGGTGGCGCGGCGCTGGCACGGCGGCATCAAGGACCTCTTCCGCGCGGCCGCGCCGATGTTCGCGGTGTTCGCGGTGGTCTTCGTCGGGGTCACCCTGCTCACCGGCCTCGGCTTCGGCTGGATCGGCGCGCTGGACACACCGGGCCTGGTGCGGGCGTGGATCTCGCCGACCGCCGAACTCGGCAACCTCGGCGGCCTGCTCGGCATTTCACTCGATCTGGGGAACCACACGAACGCGCTGGTGCCGATCCTGGGCAACCTCGGCTACCTGGTGGCCGCGATCGTCACCGCCAAGTTCATCTGGGACAGCCTGAAGTGGCGCTACCGCCCGATCATCGGGCTCGGCGTGTCCCTCGGCGCGGTGATGGTGCTGCACGTGGCGCTGCAGCCCTGGTACCTGCTGTGGGCGGCCATCCCGCTGGCCGCGGCGGCGGGCACCTCGCGGTTCCGGGTGGCGGCGACCTGGTCGAGCGTGGTGCTCTCGCTGGTGGTCTTCTCCACCGGCGGCAGCTTCGGCGGCCGGACCTTCGTGCCGTTCCAGGCCTACACCGCGGCGATCGTGCTGGTGGTGCTGGCGCTGCTGGTGGTGCGGCGCATGTGCCCGCTGATCTTCACCCGCCCCGACGCCGCCGCGATCTCCGGCGCGCTGTCCCCGGCGCACCTCGACGACGAGGTCTACCCCAGCCGCAGACAGCCCGCCTGAGGCAACCTCTACCCTTGCTTGTTGTGAGTGCACCCGCCGTGGAGATAACCGGGCTGGTGAAGCGCTTCGGATCCACCAAGAAGGTCACCGCCGTCGATGGCCTCGACCTGCGGATGCCGCAGGGCACGCTGCTGGCCCTGCTGGGCCCGAACGGGGCGGGCAAGACGACCACGGTCGAGGTGTGCGAAGGCTTCCAGCGGCCCGATTCCGGCACCGTCCGGGTGCTCGGGCTGGATCCGGCAGGCCAGGGCGAGAAGCTGCGGCCGCGGATCGGCGTGATGCCGCAGGGCGGCGGCGCCTACCCCGGCGTGCGTGCCGACGAGATGCTCGCGCTGGTGGCCTCCTGCGCGGCCCGTCCGCTCGACCCGGCGTGGCTGCTCGAAGTGCTCGGCCTCGACGGCGCGCGGCGCACCCCGTTCAAGCGGCTCTCCGGTGGCCAGCAGCAGCGCCTGTCACTGGCGTGCGCCCTGGTCGGGCGTCCCGAACTGGTCTTCCTCGACGAGCCGACCGCGGGCATGGACCCGCAGGCGCGGCGCCTGGTCTGGGACCTGCTCGCGGCCTTGCGTGCCGACGGCGTGAGTGTGCTGCTGACCACACACCTGATGGAAGAAGCCGAAACGCTCGCCGATCACGTAGTCATCGTCGACGGGGGCAAGGTGATCGCCGAGGGCGCACCGAGCGAACTGACCGCCGAGGCCGGTGAAGCCGCGCAACTGCGTTTCCGCGCGCGAGCCGGGCTCGACACCGCGCTGCTTTCGGCGGCGCTGCCCGAGGGCTACGTGGTGCGCGAATCCGCGCCCGGCAGCTACCGGGTCGAGGGTGTGGTCGATCCGCAGGTGGTGTCCGCGGTCACCGCGTGGTGCGCCCAGCAGGGCGTGCTCGCCGAAGAACTGCACGTCGGCCGCCGGGACCTCGAAGAGGTGTTCCTGGAGCTGACGGGACGGGAGCTGCGCGGATGACCGCCACCAGGGCTCGTGAGGGCCACCCCCGCTTCGCGCCGGGGACCTTCACCCCCGCGCCGGGCCGCGGCGCGCTCGGCCGCATGCTGCGCACGCACGCCAGGGTGGAGATCGCGCTGACCCTGCGCCACGGCGAGCAGATCCTGCTCACCCTGCTCATCCCCCTGGCGCTGCTGCTCGGGTTGAGCCTGCTCGACATCCTGCCTTCGGGTGAACTGGGCCCGGTCGCCGCGGTGGACTGGGTGACCCCGCGGATCCTGGCGCTGGCGGTGATGTCGTCGGCGTTCACCGGGCAGGCCATCGCGCTCGGGTTCGACCGGCGCTACGGCGTGCTGAAGCGGCTCTCGGCCACCGCGCTGCCGCGCTGGCTGCTGGTCGCCGGGCGGTTGCTCGCGGCGCTGGTGGTGGTCGCCATCCAGGCCGTGGTGCTCGGGCTGGTGGCCGCGCTGCTCGGCTGGTCGCCGTCACCGGGCGGGCTGCTGGCGACGCTGGTGTTCCTGGTCGCCGGGACCTTCGCCTTCGGCGCGCTGGGCGTGCTCCTGGGCGGTTCGCTGAAGGCCGAGGCGGTGCTGGCGCTGGCGAACGTGGTGTGGTTCGTGCTGCTGCTGGCCGGCGGCATCCTGCTGGTGCCCGCCGCGATGCCGGGCGCGCTCGGCGACGTCGTCGCCCTGCTGCCCTCCGGCGCGCTCGCCGAAGGCCTGCGCTCGGCCCTGCTGGACGGTCACTTCAGCTGGGGCCCGGTCGGCGTGCTCGCGGTGTGGGCCGCCGCCGCGGGCGCGCTCGCCACCCGCACCACCCGCCTGAACTGAGTCTGAGTCTTTGGCCTCGGCTCGCTCCACGATTGCTAGGAATGGGGCATTACTTGCGTCGAATGCAAGTAATGCCCCACTCATAGCAATCGTCGGCGGGAGCCAGGGCTCAGACCTCTCAGCCGGGGCGGGGAACCGGCCGCCTACCATCGGGGCGTGCCGTTGAAGTCGCTCGTCGCCCGTCTTCCCTATCCGTCCATCGTGGTGCGGCGCGTGCTCGCCATCGCCGCGGTGATCACCCAGGGCGGGATCGGGGTGACCGGCTCGATCGTGCGCGTCACCGGCTCCGGGCTCGGCTGCCCCACCTGGCCGCAGTGCTTCCCGGGCAGCATGTTCCCGGTCGAGCACCCCGAACTGGACGCGCTGACCCAGTGGATCGAGTTCGGCAACCGGCTGCTCACCGGGCTGGTGATCGTGGTCGCCGGGTTGTGCGTGCTGGCCGCGTGGCGCATCCAGATCGACCAGCCGAGCAGGCGGCGCCTGGTCGCGCTGGCCTGGACGATGCCGCTCGGCGTGGTCGCCCAAGCCGTGGTCGGCGGCATGACCGTGCTCGCCGGGCTCCTCTGGTGGACCGTGGCCATCCACTTCCTCGCCTCCACCCCGCTGGTGTGGCTGGCGTTCATGCTGCTGCGCGCGTTCGACGAGGGTGACGAGCGGCCCCGCTGGCTGATCCAGCCGCTCGGGCGCAAGCTGATGGTCGCGCTGGTCGTCCTGCTCGGCGCGGTGCTGGTCGCCGGGACCACGGTGACCGGGGCCGGCCCGCACGGCGGCGACCCCGACACCCCGCGCCTCGACGCGCCGATCGAAACCCTCGCCCAGGTCCACGGCGGACTGCTGGTGGCGTTCCTGGTCGTGCTGGCGGTGCTCGGGCTGAACTTCTCCCGCACCGGCGTGCCCGCGGCGACCTGGCGGCGCTACGGCGTGCTGTGGGTGGTCGCGCTGGCGCAGGGCGGGCTCGGCAGCCTGCAGTACGCGCTCGGCATCCCGGAGGCGCTGGTCTCCTTCCACGTGCTCGGGTCGGCGCTGGTCATCGTGGCCACCGCGGCGCTGTGGTGCGCCACCCGCGACCGCGGTCCGGTGCCCTCGAGGTACCCCGCGGACGCCCCGGTACTCGCGACCGCCGACTGACCGACACCGGCGCTTAACGAGGGCGCGGGCCGCCAGCCCAAATGTCCGAATAGGCTCAAGCCCATGAAGTCACCCTCGGCGGCCACCGGGCCGAAGCCGATCGTCTCCCATCAGCGCTCCACCGCCGAGATGGTGGTGCTCAAGGCGTTCCTGCTCATCCCGTTCGCCGCGCTGGTGGCAGCGGTGCCCTTCGCCTGGGGGTGGGGGCTCAACTGGGTCGACGTCGGCCTCGCGGCGGCGTTCTACGTCATCGGCACGCTCGGCGTGACCGTCGGCTACCACCGCTACTTCACCCACGGCGCGTTCAAGGCGGCGCGGCCGCTGCGGATCGCGCTCGCCGTGGCGGGCGGCATGGCGGTGCAGGGCTCGGTGATCTTCTGGGTCGCCAGCCACCGCAGGCACCACGCCTTCGCCGACCGCGAGGGCGACCCGCACTCGCCGTGGCTGTTCGGCACCTCGCCGATGGCGCTGGCGAAGGGGTTCTGGCACGCGCACATGGGCTGGATGTTCCAGCGCGAGGTGACCAGCTACGAGCGGTTCGCGCCGGACCTGCTGGCCGACGACGACCTGCGCGTGGTCAACCGCTACTTCTGGCTGTGGACCACGCTCAGCCTGGCCGCGCCCGCCCTGCTCGGCGGCCTGCTCACCTGGTCGCTGTGGGGCGCGGTGACCGCGTTCTTCTGGGCCGGGCTGGTGCGCATCGCCTTCCTGCACCACGTGACCTGGTCGGTCAACTCCATCTGCCACATGGTCGGCGACCGCCCGTTCGCCAGCCGTGACAAGGCGGCGAACTTCTGGCCGCTGGCGATCCTGTCCATGGGTGAGTCGTGGCACAACTCGCACCACGCCGACCCGACCTGCGCCCGGCACGGGGTGCTGCGCGGTCAGGTCGACGTGTCGGCGCGGGTGATCTGGGTGTTCGAAAAGCTCGGCTGGGCGCGGGACGTGCGCTGGCCGAAGCCGGAGCGCCTGGCCGCCAAGCTGGTCAAACCCGCCGAGAGCGCCTAGACCTAGAGCGGGCTGGCCATGCGGCGGCGGTAGCGCGCGCCGATCTTGGTCGCGCCGACGGTCTCGTTGTCCCAGGTGGACGCTTCGAGGCCGTCGACCGCGGCCACCAGCCGCTCGCCGGTCTCCACGCTGGGGACGAGCACGTCGCCGATCGCGCCGTCCGCGCCGACCAGCACCACCCTGGCCCCGGCGCGGCCGATGTTCTCCACCACGGCCCGGCCCGCCTCGCCGTGCTTCGCCACGAACTCGCGGGCGGTGCCCAGCTGACGGCTGGTCGGTTCGGCCGGTTGCGTCTTCTCGTTCTCTTCAGCCACGCGCCGAGCCTATCGGGCAGCCGGCGGGTAGGCGGAACATCGTGGCCCCGGCCATAGTTGCCAGGAGGAGGAAGCGCACGATCGAGGAGGACGCATGCCGACCCCAGCAGTACGGATCCAGCAGACCGGTGGCCCGGAGGTACTGGAGTTCACCGAGATCGACCCCGGGCAGCCCGGGCCGGGTGAACTGCTGGTCGAGGTGGCCGCGGCGGGGGTCAACTACATCGACACCTACCAGCGCGGCGGGTTGTACCAGGTGGAGCTGCCGCTGGTGCTCGGCCTGGAAGGCGCCGGACGGGTCACCGCCGTCGGCGAGGGCGTGAGCGAGTTCTCCGCCGGTGACCGGGTGGCGTGGCAGGGCGTCTCGGGCAGCTACGCGGGACAGGCACGGGTGCCCGCCGCGGCCGCCGTCCGCGTGCCCGGCGAGGTCGGCGACGACATCGCCGCGGCGACCCTGCTGCAGGGCATCACCGCGCACTACCTGGTCTCCTCGACCTACCCGGTCCAGGAGGGCGACACGGTCCTGGTGCACGCGGCGGCGGGCGGGGTCGGGCTGCTGCTCACCCAGCTGGCCAAGGCGAAGGGCGCCAGGGTGATCGGCACCGTGTCGACCGAGGAGAAGGAGCAGCTCGCGCGCGAGGCGGGCGCGGACGAGGTGATCCGGTACGACCAGGTGGACTTCGCCGAGGCGACCAGGAAACTCACCGACGGCGAAGGCGTCGCGGCGGTCTACGACGGGGTCGGCAAGTCCACTGTGGACGGCAGCATGGCCAGCGTGCGGCGGCGCGGCATGCTGGTGCTGTTCGGCAACGCCAGCGGCGCGGTGCCGCCGGTCGACCCGCTGCGCCTGAACGCCGCGGGCTCGATCTTCATGACGCGGCCCAAGACCGGGGACTACACCGCCACCCGCGAGGAACTGGACTGGCGGGCGGAGGAACTGTTCGGCGCCGTGGCCGAAGGCTCCCTGAAGATCCGGATCGGCGGCCGCTACCCCCTCGCGGACGCACGCCAGGCCCACGAAGACCTGCAGGGCCGGAAAACCACCGGAAAGCTCCTGCTGATCCCCTGAGCCGGGGGCGCGTGGCCCGACCCGTGACACAAATGTGGCTTTGGGGGCGGATTCCGCCCCCAAAGCCACATTTGTGTCACCGGCCCGCTGTGCCACCGAAGCTATGTCACGAAAGTGGCTTTCGAGACGTCTGGCGTCCCGAAAGCCACCCGGCGTCTAGCGGTGGTTGCAACTCTGTGTAGTGGGAGGGGTTGTGATGGGTCGTCGGTTGTCGGTGGAGTTGGTGGCGGGGTTTTGGTCTGGGGTGCGGGCGGGGTTGTCGGTGCGGGCGGCGTCGCGGGTGGTGGGCGTGTCGCACGAGACAGGGCGGCGGTGGTTCGCTCAGGCTGGCGGGGTGAGCGCGAACGCCAAGATTCCCCGGCCGGGGTCGGGCCGGTTTCTGAGCCTGGCCGAGCGGGAGGAGATCGCGGTGGGGATCGCCCGGGGCGAGTCCAACACCGAGATCGCCGCCCGGCTGGGGCGGGACAAGTCCACCATCGGCCGGGAGATCGACCGCACCGTGGGGCGGGTGCTGGGCACCGAGCACGCCGGCACCGATGCGCGAGAACACTACCGGGCCTCGGTCGCGCACGAACTGGCCCGCGAACGCGGCAGACGGCCGAAACCGGCGAAACTGGCCGCCGATGCGCGGCTGCGTGAGCAGGTGCAGGCCGGGTTGCAGGCGAAGTGGTCTCCCGCGCAGATCAGCGCGACCCTGCCCGAGCGGTTCCCCGACGATCCGGGGATGCGGGTCAGCCCCGAGACGATCTATCAGTCGCTGTTCGTCCAAGCCCGCGGCGCGTTACGCAAGGAGCTCGCGTCCTGCCTGCGCACCGGGCGGGCGCTGCGAGTACCGCGGAACCGGGCCCGCGCCCGCGCGCAGGCCTCGAAACTGGGCTCGCCGATCCCGATCTCGCAGCGCCCGGCCGAGGCCGCTGACCGGGCGGTGCCCGGGCACTGGGAAGGCGACCTCATCCTCGGCAAGAACAACGCCTCCGCGATCGGGACCCTGGTCGAGCGCACCACCCGCTTCGTCATCCTGCTCCACCTACCCGACGGGCACACCGCCGAACACGTCCGCGACGCGATGATCCCCGCCATCACCGCCCTGCCCCAGCATCTACGCCGCTCGATGACCTGGGACCGCGGCAACGAAATGGCCCGCCACCCCGACATCACCCTGGCCACCCACATGCCCATCTACTTCGCCGACCCCAGCAGCCCCTGGCAACGCGGCTCCAACGAGAACACCAACGGACTCCTCCGCCAGTACTTCCCCAAACACACCAACCTCGCCACCCACACCGCCGACGACCTCGCCACCGTGGCCGCCGAACTCAACGACCGCCCACGCCAGACACTGGGCTGGCACTCACCAGCCCAACGCCTGCGTGCACTACTCTCCACACCGGCATAAGTTGCAACCACCGGTTGAGACCACCCCACATTGGTGACAGGTCCGAGGGGCTCAGTTGGTGCCCGGGGCGACCTTCACCGCGTCGACCACGAAGGCCAGGGTTTCCTTCTGCAGCGGGTGGCCGAGCTGCTTGCCGTACGCCAGGTCCGGCGGCACCACGATCAACCGGCGCCCGCCCTGGTAGATGCCTTCCAGGCCCTGCTCCCAGCCCGGGATGACCTGCTGCGCGCCCAGCGTCAGCGCCAGCGGCTTGCCCTTCTCGTACGAGTTGTCCGCGACCTGCTTGTTGCTCCACGTCAGCAGGAGGTAGTTCGCCTCGATCGCGCTGCCCGCGGTGGCCGCGGTGCCCTCACCCGGCTCGAGGTCCTTGGTCAGCAGCTTGGTCGGCGCGGCGCAGCCGTCGGGCAGCTTGATCTCCGGCTGCTTGCCCACTTCACCGGTGACCTCGATCTGGTCCACCGTGCACTCGGGCCCGGCGGGCTGCTCGGGCAGCGCGGTCACCGAGCCGGGTCCCGGCACGCCGGTGTTCGGCCCGGCGGGCGCGATCGACGGCTGCTGGTTCGAACCCGGGGGCTGGGTGGAGGCCTGTTCGGAGTTGGCGCACGCACCGAGGGTCAGTGCGGCGGCGACCACGACCATGAGCTTGGCAGAGTTCCGCATAACGGGCAGCCTAGCTCCCGGCCGGGAACGGCTCCGACCCGGCGTGGAGCACCCCGAGCCGCCGCGTGGCGCGGGTCAGCGCCACGTACAGGTCGTTCCAGCCCCGCGGTGACCCGGCGGCGATCTCCTCCGGCGCGACGAGCACCACGGAGTCGAATTCGAGGCCCTTGGCCAGTTCCACGGTCAGCACCGACAGCCGTTCGTCCTCGCCCACCAGTTCCCGCACCGCGTCGACCCGCTCCGGCGGGCACAGCACGGCCACCGTTCCGCCGTCCACTTCGGACAGTTCGGCGCGCACCAGCGCCGGGACGTCGGCCGAGGCCAGTGGTGCCTGCCACGGTTCGACACCGGTGGACCGCACCGAGGTCGGCACCCTCAGCTCCGGGTCGACCCGCTCCAGCGCCCGAGCGGCCAGCGCCATGATCTCCGCCGGCGTGCGGTAGTTGACCGTCAGCTCTTCGAGCCGCCACCGGTCGGCCACGTACTTGCCGAGCACGTCGCCCCAGGCCGACGCGCCACCTTCGGCCCCGGTCTGCGCCACGTCGCCGACCACGGTCATCGACCGGCTGGGGATGCGGCGCATGATGGTCCGCCAGTCCATTTCGGACAGTTCCTGCGCCTCGTCCACGATCACGTGCCCGAAGGTCCAGGTGCGGTCCTGCGCGGCCCGCTGGGCGGCGGTCAGCTCGCTGCGCTCCTGCTGCCGCTCGGCGAACAGTTCCGCGTCGAGCACGTCGCTCACCCGCAGCAGCTCGGGGTCGATGATCTCCTCGTCCTGCTCCAGGATGTCCAGCACGCCCTCGGCGTACGCGCGCTGCTCACGTTCCTCACGTGCCCGCGCGGCGCGTTCCTCGGTGTCGTCCCAGCCGAGCAGTTCGGCGAGTTCGTCCAGCAGCGGGACGTCGGCGGGCGTCCAGTCCGCTCCCGGCTCACGCCGCAGCAGCGCGCGTTCCGGCTCGCCGAGCAGCTTCGACGCCGCGGCGGTCAGGCGCTCGGGCACGGCGAAGAGGTCGTCGAGCACCTCCTCGGGGGTGAGCACCGGCCACAGCTCGTCCATCGCCCGGCGCACGGCCTTGTCCTCGGCGAGTTCGGCCCGGATGTCGTTGACGTCACGCGCGTCGAGCAGGTTGTCCCCGAGACGGCGGGCGGCCTGCCGGGTGAGCGCGTCGAGCAGTTCGGCGACGAAGATGCGGCGCGCCTGGTTGTGCGGGCGCCGCGAACGGCGGGCCTTGGCCCGCGCGTCGGAGCAGGTGCGCTTGTCCAGTCGCAGGATTTCGCGTTCCACCTCGACTTCCAGCACCGGTGACGGAACCACCTGCCGGTCCTTCACCGCGTTCGCGAGCACGTCCGCCATCACCGCGCGCCCCTTGACCTCGGCGGCGCCGCGGTCGTCCGCGCCGGTGGCGGTGATGCCCGGGTAGAGCTGGCCGACCGTGGCCAGCAGCACGCCGGTCTCTCCCAGCGACGGCAGCACCTGGCCGATGTACCGCAGGAAGGTGCTGTTCGGCCCGATCACCAGCACCCCGCGCTTGGTCAGCTGCTGGCGGAAGGTGTAGAGCAGGTACGCCGCGCGGTGCAGGGCGACGGCGGTCTTGCCGGTGCCCGGCCCGCCCTGGACCACCAGCACGCCGTTCATCCCGGCGCGGATGATCCGGTCCTGCTCGGCCTGGATGGTGGCGACGATGTCGCTCATCTCACCGGTGCGCCGCTGGGTCAGCGCGGCCAGCAGCGCCGCCTCCCCGGCCAGGCCGAGGTCGTGGTCGCCGTCGCTCGCCTCGCCGAGGTCCAGGATCTCGTCGTCCACGCCGGTGACGCGCCGGGACAGGCTGCGGATGTGCCGCCGCCGTCGCACACCTTCGGGTGAAGCCGCGGTGGCCAGGTAGAACGGGCGCGCCACCGGGGCCCGCCAGTCCACCAGAAGCGGCCGGTAGTCGTCTTCGGTGTCGAACAGGCCGAGCCTGCCGATGTAGGCCGTCTCCTGCTCGTGGAAGTCGAGCCTGCCGAAGCACAGCCCCTGCTCGACCGAGCCCAGCTGGGCCAGCCGTTCGGTGTAGGTCGCGGTGGCGACGTCGCGCTCGGTGCGGGCCTGCGGGGTGCCGCCGGTCAGGCGGAGGGTTTCGTCGAGCCGTCGCTGGGTGAGGTCGCGTTCGGCGTCGAGCATCTCGTAGAGCTTGGTGACGTAGACCTGCTCGTGCTCGAGATCGGAGTCCCCAGGGGACACGGACAAGGGTGACTCACTTTCGTACGAGGGGGTTCCGATCGATTCTACGCGGGTGGCCCGCTCGATCCGGCCGAGCCGCCGTCACTTCGCCGCCGTGCGCGAACGCCCACTCCCCCGGCGCCCCGATCGGTTCGAGCAGGGTCTCGCCCAGCGGGGTGAGTCCGTTGAACTCCAGGCGCCGCAGGGTTTCGGTGAGCACCTTCGACCGGATGCCGCCGATCCGCGCGCAGTGGGCGCGTGCCGGGCACGAGGTGCGGACCAGCGGGCGCGGGCCGGCCTGCTGGAGGCGACCGCGGCGCTGGTGATCGGCCTGTGGCGCGGCGGCGCCGACGCCCAGGCCATCCTGCCGCCACTGGCCTACGCGCAGGGCGGCTGACTCAATGCTATGAGTGGGGCATTACTTGCGTTCAACGCAAGTAATGCCCCACTCATAGCAATCAACCGGCTCAGAGGAACGGCAGGCCGATGACGGGCAGGCCGATCGCGGAGTCCACGGCGAGCGCGCAGAACACGATCATCAGGTAGGTGTTCGACCGGTGGAACAACGCCATCGGCTTGGTCTCCACCCCGCGGTTCACCGCGGCGCGCAGCCGGTGCGCGTAGAACAGGAACCACGCACCGGCGAGCGCGGCGAAACAGGCGTAGAGCCAGCTCGTGGCCGGGGCCAGCAGCAGGGTCCAGCCGACCATCACCCACGAGTAGATGACGATCTGCTTGGCCACGTGCTGCGGGGTGGCCACCACCGGCAGCATCGGCACGCCGGCGCGCTCGTAGTCGTCGCGGTACTTCATCGCCAGCGCCCAGGTGTGCGGCGGCGTCCAGAAGAAGATCACGCCGAACATCACGAACGCGGGCCACTGGACCGAACCGGAGACCGCGGCCCAGCCGATCACCACCGGCATGCAGCCCGCGGCACCGCCCCACACCACGTTCTGCGGCGTCCGCCGCTTGAGACCCAGTGTGTAGACGAAGATGTAGAACAGGATCGTCGCGATGGCGAGGATCGCCGCGAGCAGGTTCACCGTGAAGAACAACACAGCGAACGAGGCGACCCCCAGCACCAGCCCGAAGATCAGGGCGTTGCGCCGCGGCACCGAGGCCTTCACCAGCGGGCGCCGCTTGGTGCGGTTCATCACCTTGTCGATGTCGGCGTCGATCACGCAGTTCAGCGCGTTCGCGCTGCCCGCGGCCATCGTGCCGCCGACCAGGGTGGCCAGCACCAGCCAGGGGTTGGGGATCTCGCGCCCGGCCAGGAACATCGCCGGGATGGTGGTGACGAGCAGCAGCTCGATCACGCGCGGTTTGGCGAGCGCGGCGTAGGCACCGATGACCCGGCGGGGGCTGCGCCGGCCACCTGGCTCCTCGGGTGCGTCCACGGCGCTGGTTTCACCGCGTCCGTGCGCGGCGTGCACCAACGACATTTCGCTCCCTGCTACTCACAGTCGGTCCGGGGTGGAACGTGGCTCGGACTTCGATCTCGCGGTGGGCCCGAAACCACGCCGGGCCTGCGCCCTGACCGATCGTAATCGCCGTCGTGCGCGTATCCACTGTGGGGGTCTTGACACGGTTGGGGCGCACAGCGGCGGGTACGCCTAGGACTAGGCTTGCCCGCGTGGGCGTGGCGCACCCTGCGAGGGGTGGCGAACAGGAATATCGTGCATCCCGGATCGATCAAGGCGCGCCCGCCGGCAAGCATCGTTCCCAGCAAGCGAATCACCGAAGACGGGGAGTTCGAGTTCAGTGTCCGAAACCGCCCTCAGCAGCGAGAACAACCCTCTCATCCGGCGGAACTACCCCGCCGACTGGACCGAGCTGGACACCCGCGCGGTGGACACCGCCCGGGTGCTCGCGGCGGACGCCGTGGAGAACTGCGGCAGCGGGCACCCCGGCACGGCGATGAGCCTGGCCCCGGCCGCCTACTCCCTGTTCCAGCGGATCATGCGGCACGACCCGGCCGACCCGGAGTGGCCGGCGCGTGACCGGTTCATCCTCTCCGCCGGGCACTCCAGCCTGACCCTCTACATCCAGCTTTACCTGGCCGGTTACGGCCTGGAGCTGGAGGACCTCAAGCAGCTCCGCCGCTGGGACTCGAAGACCCCCGGCCACCCGGAGTACCGCCACACCCCCGGCGTCGAGACCACCACCGGCCCGCTGGGCCAGGGCCTGGCCAACGGCGTGGGCATGGCGATGGCGGCCCGCCGCGAGCGCGGCCTGCTCGACCCCGAGCCCGCCCCCGGCGAAAGCATCTTCGACCACCACATCTACGTGATCGCCTCCGACGGCGACATCGAAGAGGGCGTGACCTCGGAGGCTTCGTCCATCGCCGGGCGCCAGGAACTGGGCAACCTCACCGTCATCTACGACGACAACAAGATCTCCATCGAGGACGACACCAACATCGCGCTGTCCGAGGACACCGCGAAGCGCTACGAGGCCTACGGCTGGCACGTGCAGGTGGTCGACGGCGGTGAGGACGTGGTGGCCTTCGAGGCCGCGGTCGAGGCCGCCAAGGCCGAGACCACCCGCCCGTCGTTCATCCTGCTGCGCACGGTGATCGGCTTCCCGGCGCCGAACAAGATGAACACCGGCAAGGCGCACGGCGCCGCGCTGGGCGGCGACGAGGTCGCCGCGGTGAAGAAGATCCTCGGCTTCGACGAGACCAAGGACTTCGACGTCGCCGCCGAGGTGATCGAGCACACCCGCAAGGCCTCCGAGCGCGGCAAGGCCGCCCGCGCCGAGTGGCAGGGCAAGTTCGACGAGTGGGCCGCCGCGAACCCCGAGCGCGCCGCGCTCGCCGCCCGGCTGGCCAAGCGCGAACTGCCCGCCGGCTGGGCCGACAAGCTGCCCTCGTGGGAGCCCGACGCCAAGGGCATCGCCACCCGCAAGGCCTCCGGTGAGGTGCTGAACTCGCTCGCCGACGCGCTGCCGGAGCTGTGGGGCGGCTCGGCCGACCTGGCCGAGAGCAACAACACCACGATGAAGGGCGCCGACTCGTTCGGCCCGGAGTCCGCGGCCACCGACATGTGGAAGACCAGCCCGTACGGCCGGACGCTGCACTTCGGGGTCCGCGAGCACGCGATGGGCTCGATCCTCAACGGCATCGCGCTGCACGGCGGCACCCGCCCCTACGGCGCGACCTTCCTGATCTTCTCCGACTACATGCGCCCGCCGGTGCGCCTGGCCGCGCTGATGAAGGCGCCGGTCATCTACGTCTGGACGCACGACTCGATCGGCCTCGGCGAGGACGGCCCGACGCACCAGCCGATCGAGCAGCTCTCCGCGCTGCGCGCGATCCCGGGGCTGAACGTGGTCCGCCCGGCCGACGCCAACGAGACCGCGGCGGCGTGGAAGGCCGTGCTGGAGGACGTCCACCACCCCTCCGGCCTGGCGCTGACCCGCCAGAACGTGCCGGTGCTCGAGGGCACCAGCGCCGAGGGCGTGGCCCGCGGCGGTTACGTGCTCGCCGAGGCGTCGGGCGCCACCCCGGACGTGGTGCTCATCGCCACCGGTTCCGAGGTGCAGCTGGCCGTCGAGGCCAGGAAGAAGCTCGAGGCCGACGGCGTTGCCACCCGTGTGGTGTCCATGCCGTGCGTCGAGTGGTTCGAGGCGCAGAACCAGGCGTACCGCGAGTCCGTGATCCCCGCCGGGGTGAAGGCGCGCGTGGCCGTGGAGGCGGGCGTCGCCCAGTCGTGGCACAAGTTCGTCGGGGACACCGGCGAGATCGTCTCGATCGAGCACTTCGGTGCCTCCGCCGACTTCGCCACCCTGTACCGCGAGTTCGGCATCACCGCCGAAGCCGTGGTCGACGCCGCGCGCCGGTCGCTGGACACCGCCAAGAACTCCTGAATTCCACCGAAGGGGATGAAGTCATGAGCAGCACCGATCGGCTCGCCCGGCTGTCCGAGGCCGGTGTCTCGATCTGGCTCGACGACCTGTCCAGGGAGCGGCTGGACTCCGGCAACCTGGCCGGCCTGATCCGCGACCAGCACGTCGTGGGGGTCACCACGAACCCGACCATCTTCGCCGGCGCCCTGTCGAAGGGCGAGGCCTACGACAAGCAGGTCCGCGAGCTGGCCGCGCGCGGGGCCGGCGTGGACGCCGCCGTGCGCGAGCTGACCACCACCGACGTGCGCAACGCCGCGGACCTGTTCCGCGAGGTCTACACCGCCACCAACGGGGTGGACGGCCGGGTGTCCATCGAGGTGGACCCGCGGCTGGCCAAGGACGCCGACGCCACCGCGGCCGAGGCGCAGGACCTGTGGAAGACGGTCGACCGGCCGAACATCCTGGTCAAGATCCCGGCCACCGAGGAGGGCCTGCCGGCGATCACCCGCACGCTCGCCGAGGGCATCAGCGTCAACGTCACGCTGATCTTCTCCGAGGAGCGCTACCGCGCGGTCATCGACGCCTACTTCGCCGGCCTCGAGCAGGCGAAGTCGAACGGGCACGACCTCAAGGGCATCCACTCGGTCGCCTCGTTCTTCGTCTCGCGGGTGGACTCCGAGATCGACAAGCGCCTCGACGCCATCGGCACCGACGAGGCCAAGGCGCTGCGCGGTGAGGCCGCCATCGCCAACGCGCGGATCGCCTACGCCGCCTACGAGGAGCTGTTCGCCTCCGACCGCTGGAAGGCGCTGGTCGCCGACGGCGCCAACGCGCAGCGCCCGCTGTGGGCCTCCACCGGGGTGAAGGACCCGTCCTATTCGGACACCCGGTACGTGGACCAGCTGGTGGTCGCGAACACGGTGAACACCATGCCGGAGAAGACGCTGTTCGCCGCTGGCGACCACGCCGAGATCGAGGGCGACAAGGTCACCGGCACCGAAGCCGCGGCACGCGAGGTCTTCACCAAGCTCGAGGGCGTCGGCATCGACATCACCGACGTGTTCCTCACGCTGGAGAACGAAGGCGTGGACAAGTTCGAGAAGTCCTGGGGCGAACTGCTCGAGACGGTCACCGGGCAGCTGGCGAAGGCGAAGGGCTGAGCGAAGGCATGGCAGCGGAAGAGACGGGCGCGGGGGTCACGATCGTCGACCCCGCGCTGCAAGAACAGGCGAAGCCGCTCGCGGACAGCCTGATCGCGGACAAGGCCGCCTCGCGCCTGGCCGCCCAGGACCCCACGCTGTGGGGTGCCGAGGCCGAAGCCGAGGCGGCCGTCCGGCTGTCCTGGACCACCCTGCACAAGTCCTCGCGCCCGCTGATCGGCGAGATCGAGGCGCTGCGCACGGAACTGCGGTCCGAGGGCGTGGACCGCGTGGTGCTGGCCGGGATGGGCGGCTCCTCGCTGGCGCCGGAGGTGATCACCGGGACCGAGGGCGTCGCGCTCACCGTGCTCGACACCACCGACCCCGGGCAGGTCGCCGACGCGCTGGCCGGGGATCTGGAGCGGACCGTGCTGGTGGTCTCGTCGAAGTCGGGCGGCACGGTGGAGACCGACAGCCACCGCCGGATCTTCGCGAAGGCGTTCTCCGACAACGGGATCGAGGCCAAGCGGCGGATCGTCGTGGTCACCGACCCCGGCTCGCCGCTGGCGGAACTGTCCGAACAGGAGGGTTACCGCAAGGTCTTCCTGGCCGACCCGCACGTCGGCGGCCGGTACTCGGCGCTGACCGCGTTCGGCCTGGTGCCCTCCGGGCTGGCCGGGGCGGACGTGGCGCGGCTGCTGGACCAGGCCGCGGGCGTGGCCGACCAGCTGTCCGCCGACGACGAGTCCAACCCGGCCATCCGGCTGGCGGCGGCGCTCGGCGCCCGGCACGCGCAGAACGCCGAGAAGGTCGTCTTCGCCGACACCGGCTCCGGCATCAAGGGTTTCGGCGACTGGGCCGAGCAGCTCATCGCCGAGTCCACCGGCAAGCAGGGCACCGGCCTGCTGCCGGTGGTGGTCGAGTCACCGGAGGCGGCCGGGTTCGCCGACGCCGGGGCCGACGCCACCGCGGTGGCGGTCGGGCAGGCGACGGCGCCGGCCCAGCTCGCGGTCACCGGCTCGCTCGGCGCGCAGTTCCTGCTGTGGGAGTTCGCCACCGCGCTGGCCGGGCGGCTGCTCGGGATCGACCCGTTCGACCAGCCCGACGTGGAAGCGGCGAAGAAGGCGGCGCGTGCGCTGCTGGACGAGCCCGCCGGTTCGGGCGGCAGCGCCAAGCCGTCCTTCACCGACGGCGCGATCGAGGGCTACGGCCTGGACGCGGCGAACCTGTCCGAGGCACTGAAGTCCTTTTTGGACTCGGCCACCTCGGCGCCGTCGGCGTACCTGGCCGTGCAGGCCTACCTGGACCGGCTCGACGACGCGTCCACGGCGCTGCTGCGCGCGCAGCTGGCCAAGCGGACCGGGCTGCAGACCACCTTCGGCTGGGGCCCGCGGTTCCTGCACTCGACCGGGCAGTACCACAAGGGTGGCCACCCGAACGGGTTCTTCCTGCAGGTGACCGGGGCCGCGGAAGCCGACCTGGACGTGCCGGACCGGCCCTACACCCTGGCCGGGCTGCAACTGGCGCAGGCGCTCGGCGACGGGCAGGTGCTCGCCGAGCACGGCCGCCCGGTGCTGCGGCTGCACTTCACCGACCGGGCCGCCGGGCTGGCACAGCTGGTGGCCGCGCTGGAGGCGCTGGCGTGAGCTGGACCAACCCGCTGCGGGACCACCGCGACAAGCGGCTGCCGAGGATCGCCGGGCCGTCCAGCCTGGTGATCTTCGGCGTCACCGGTGACCTGTCCCGCAAGAAGCTGATGCCCGCGATCTACGACCTGGCCCACCGCGGGCTGCTGCCCGCCGGCTTCTCGCTGGTCGGCTTCGCCCGCCGCGACTGGGAGCACCAGGACTTCGGCGAGCTGGTGCACGACTCGGTCGCCGAGCACTCGCGCACCCCGTTCCGCGAGTCGGTGTGGAACCGGCTCGCCGAAGGGATCCGGTTCGTCCAGGGCACCTTCGACGACGACGATGCCTTCGACCGGCTCGCGCAGACCGTGCGCGACCTGGACGCCGAGCGCGGGACCGGTGGCAACACCGCGTTCTACCTGTCGATCCCGCCGAGCGCGTTCCCGGTGGTGACCAAGCAGCTGGCCCGGTCCGGGCTGGCCGCCACCGACCAGGACACCTGGCGCCGCGTGGTGATCGAGAAGCCGTTCGGGCACGACCTGCGCAGCGCGCGGGAGCTGAACGCGATCGTCAACGACGTCTTCCCCGAGGAGTCGGTCTTCCGGATCGACCACTACCTCGGCAAGGAGACGGTGCAGAACATCCTGGCGCTGCGCTTCGCGAACCAGCTGTTCGAGCCGATCTGGAACGCCAACTACGTCGACCACGTGCAGATCACCATGGCCGAGGACATCGGCCTCGGCGGGCGCGCGGGGTACTACGACGGCATCGGCGCCGCCCGCGACGTCATCCAGAACCACCTGCTCCAGCTGCTCGCGTTCACCGCGATGGAGGAGCCGGTCTCGTTCGAGCCGAAGGCGCTGCGCGCGGAGAAGGTCAAGGTGCTCGGCGCGACCAAGCCGCTGGCGCCGTTCGACCGGACCACCGCGCGCGGGCAGTACACCGGCGGCTGGCAGGGCGGCAAGAAGGTGCCCGGCCTGCTGCAGGAGGGCGGGTTCTCCAAGGACTCGACCACCGAGACCTACGCCGCGGTGACGCTGGAGGTGCAGAACCGCCGCTGGGCCGGGGTGCCGTTCTACCTGCGCACCGGCAAGCGGCTGGGCCGCCGGGTCACCGAGATCGCGGTGGTGTTCAAGCGGGCGCCGCACCTGCCGTTCGACTCCACCGCCACCGAGGAGCTGGGGCAGAACGCGCTGGTCATCCGGGTGCAACCGGACGAGGGCGTGACGCTGCGGTTCGGCTCGAAGGTGCCGGGGACCACGATGGAGGTCCGCGACGTCACGATGGACTTCGGGTACGGGCACGCCTTCACCGAGTCCTCGCCGGAGGCCTACGAGCGGCTCATCCTGGACGTGCTGCTCGGCGAGCCGTCGCTGTTCCCGGTGAACGAAGAGGTCGAGCTGTCCTGGGAGATCCTCGACCCGGTGCTGGCGCACTGGGCGAAGCACGGCAGGCCCGAGGAGTATCCGCCCGGCTCGTGGGGGCCTTCTTCGGCCGATGAAATGCTGGCGGCCACCGGACGCAACTGGAGGCGCCCGTGATCGACAATCGCGAAGCACGCCACGGGCGCCGACCGGGTGCGGGTGTCCCGCAAGAACACTGGAGGCGCCCGTGATCATCGACCTGCCGTCCACCACCACTTCGCAGCTGAACAAGAAGCTGGTCGAACTGCGGGAACGCGGTGGCGCCGTGGCGCTGGGCCGGGTGCTGACCCTGGTCATCGCCGCGGACGACGACGAGCACCTGGAAGACGCGATCGACGCGGCCAACGAGGCCAGCCGGGAGCACCCGTCGCGGGTGATCGTGGTGGCCAAGGGCTCGAAGACCGCGGCACCGCGCATCGACGGGCAGATCCGCGTCGGCGGGGACGCCGGGGCGAGCGAGGTGATCGTGCTGCGGCTGTACGGCGCGCTGGCGGCGAACAGCCAGAGCGCGGTGGTGCCGCTGCTGCTGCCCGACGCGCCGATCGTCACCTGGTGGCCGGGGGCCGGGCCGCGGAACCCGGCCGAGGACCAGCTCGGTGAGCTGGCCCAGCGCCGGATCACCGACTCGGCCGCGGAGAAGAACCCGATCCGCGCGCTCGGCACCCGCAGCAAGGCCTACACCGACGGGGACACCGACCTGGCCTGGACGCGGCTGACCAACTGGCGGGCCCAGCTGGTCAGCGCGCTGGACCTGCCGCCGTACGAGAAGGTGCTCTCGGCCACGGTCACCGGTGAGGCCGACTCGCCGTCGACCGAGCTGCTCGCGGGCTGGCTGGCCGAGTACCTGAAGGCGCCGGTCAAGCGGGTCAAGTCGAGCAGTGCGCAGGGCATCCTGTCGGTCACGCTGGAGCGGCGCTCCGGGGCGATCGAGCTGACCCGGCCGGACGGCCGGGTGGGCACGCTCACCCAGCCGGGCCAACCGGCGCGGCGGATCGCCCTGCAGCGGCGGGACAACAAGGACTGCCTGATCGAAGAACTCCGCCGGCTCGACCCGGACGAGATCTACGAAGCGGCGCTGCACGGCCTCGGCAAGATCGCGGCCACCTCGCGCAAGGCCCCCGCCAAGACCACGGCTACGGACTCGGCCAAGACCACGGTCAAGGACCCGGCCTCGGCTCCGGCCAGGCGATCCGCCAAGGACTCGCCCAAGGCTGCGGCCAAGGAACCGGGCCAGCCGTCCGCCGGGAGTTCGGCCAAGGAATCCGGCAAGGCCCCCGCGAAGGCGGCGGTCAAGGAGTCGACCAGGAGTTCGACCAAGGCCTCTGGCAGCGAATCGGGCGAGAACGCGGCCGAGAACTCCGGTAAGGAATCCGGTAAGGCTCCGGCCGGGGGATCGGGTAAGGGAACGGGCAAGGTTTCCGGCAGGGAATCGGGCAGGGCCGCGAAGGATCCGGCGAAAGCGAAGGCATGAGCACTTCCGAGGTTGTCGTCTACTCCGATCCGCAGTTGCTCGCGGCGGCCTGCGCGGCCCGGCTGGTCACCCGGCTGGTCGACGTGCAGGCCGCGCGCGGCTCCGCTTCGCTGGTGCTGACCGGTGGGAGCACGGGCATCGCGATCCTGCGCGAGCTGCGCCACTCCCCCGCCAGGGACGCGGTGGACTGGTCGAAGCTCGACCTGTACTGGGGCGACGAGCGGTTCCTGCCCGCGGGCGACGACGAGCGCAACGAGAAGCAGGCCCGCGAGGCGCTGCTGGACCACGTGCCGGTCGACCCGGCGCGGGTGCACGCGATGGCGCCGTCCGACGGGGAGTTCGGCGACGACCCGGACGCCGCCGCGGCCGACTACGCCAGGGTGCTGGCCCGCAACACGCGGCCGGAGGACCACCACGACGTGCCGACCTTCGACGTCACCCTGCTCGGCCTCGGCGGCGAGGGCCACACCGCGTCGATCTTCCCGGAGACCCCGGCGGTCTACGAGACCGACCGTTCGGTGATCGCCGTGCGGAACTCGCCCAAGCCGCCGCCGACCCGGATCTCGCTGACGCTGCCCGCGATCCGGCGCTCGTCCGAGGTATGGCTGGTGACCACCGGTGAGGCGAAGGCCGACGCCGTGGCGCTCGCGCTGGCCGGCGCCGGTGAGGTGCAGTTGCCGGTGGCGGGCGCGCGCGGGCAGCGCCGCACGCTCTGGCTGCTGGACCGCACGGCCGCGGCGAAGACGTCGAACGTCTACCGTCCGCGCATCCTCTGACACCGCACGTCACACCTGTCCGATTATCGGACACTTGACGTCATCCCCCGGACGGGTGAGCCCCGGCGGTCAAATGGGACACGCATACGGCTGAATGGCCGGAAACTTACCGCCAACCGGCAAAACAACGTTAGCGTCCGCTAATTTGTGCCGCTGGACGCGTCCCGATCGGGTGATGGACCCCTCTCATTGGTTAAGTCCACAAGACGAGAGGTCCATGCGATGACCACAGAGGGACTCTCCATACCAGGAATGTCGGTCGGCCGTTCCGGCACGACCGGGCACATCCGTGACGGCAGCATCGCGGACTGGTTCCGGAAACGGGCCGTGCGCGCGCTGTCGATCGACGTCCTGGCGATCGCGCTCGCCGTACTGGACGTCTGGCTCGTCTTTCCCGAAGAGGCCATGACCTATTCGATCTGGCTCTCGGCGCTCTCGTGCGTGGCGCTGGTCGCGCGGCGGTGGCTGCCGTTCGGGGTGGTACTGGCCACCTTCCCCGGTTACCTCGCGGGCTGGGCCCAGCTGGCGGCGATGATCGCGCTCGGCATGCTGGCCACCCGGCGCGGGTTGAACTGGCAGACCATGGCCGGCTTCGGCATGGTCTGGGCCAGCCGGTTCATCCTCTGGCCGCTGGACGAGTTCGCCGCGCTCAGCTGGCAGGAGCACGTGCTCGACGGGATCTACGGCGTGGTCGTCGCCGGGATGCCGGTGGCGCTGGGCCTGCTGATCCGGGCCAGGAGCGAGCTGTCCGACAAGCTGGCCGAACTGGCCGCGAGCCGGGACCGCGAGCAGCAGTTGCACGCCCAGGCCGTCCGCGCGCAGGAACGCGCCCGGCTCGCCAGGGAAATGCACGACGTGGTGTCCCACGACATCACGCTGATCGCCATGCAAGCCAACGTGCTGTCGATTTCCGCGCCGGGTACCGAGGCGCACCAAGCCGCGGAGAACATCCGGCACCTGAGCAAGCGCACATTGGAGGAACTGCGCACGCTGGTCGGCGTGCTGCGTTCCGGGGTGGACGAGGACGGGCCACAGCCCGGAATCGACGAGTTGCACCAATTGATCCGGACCTCGGACGTGCCGGTGCAGCTCACCGTGGAGCGCATTCCCGACCAGCTGCCCCGGCAGGTCTCCGCGGCGGCCTACCGGACCGTGCAGGAATGCCTGACCAACGTGCACAAGCACGCACCGGGCGCGAAAGCGAGGGTGTCGGTGCGCGGTGAGGACGACGGGCTCGGCGTGGAAGTGCTCAACGAACAGCCCTGCGAACCGGCGCGGTCGCTGCCCTCGGGCGGCCACGGCCTGACCGGCCTGGCCGAGCGGGCACGCCTGCTCGGCGGCACCTTCGAAACGGCCCCCACCGACGACGGCGGCTTCCGCGTCCGCGCGGTCTACCCGCTGCCCCGCTAGCCCCCGAACGCCAGGAATGGGGCATTACCAGCATTGAACGCTAGTAATGCCCCATTCCTGGCATTGGTGTTCAGATGATCTCGCGCCGCTTGCGCAGCCGGTCGAGCGCTTCGGCGAGGATGGCTTCACCATCCGCGTCGCTGCGGCGCTCCTTCACGTAGGCGAGATGCGTCTTGTACGGCTCCGTCCGCGGCGCGGCGGGCGGGTTCTGCTCGTCCTGCCCACCGGGCAGCCCGCACCGCGGGCAGTCCCACTCCTCGGGAATTTCGGCTTCCAAGGCGAACGACGGGCGTGCCTCGTGCCCGTTGGCGCACCAGTACGAGATCCGGCGCCGCGGCGCCGACTCCCCCCGTTCGGACTCGCCGGACGGGCCCGCCCCGACTCTGGTACCCCGAATCGCGTTTCCGCCAACCATGAACTCTCACACCCCGGTCTTGTTCCCGGCGCACCCGCACGGTACGCCGTGCCACTTCGCGTCGACTGCTCGGAGGACGTCCCCCGAACCCCCGATCACTCTGTTCGGCCGGGCGCGCACCCGGCCGGGTCCACGGCTCGTGCCGCTCAGATCTTCAGCAGCAGGCCCAGGCCGACGATGCTGATCAGCCAGACCGCACCCAGTGCGAGCGTGATCCGGTCGAGGTTCTTCTCGGCCACGCTCGATCCCGAAAGGCTGGACTGCATGCCGCCACCGAACAGGGAGGACAGCCCGCCTCCGCGTCCCCGGTGCAGGAGAACGGCGACGACCAGCAGCACACTGGAAGCGATCAACACCACTTGCAGGAACAGTTTCATTTCATCCTCTGTGTTCGGTGAAAACGCGCGATCAGCGCGGGCCGACGAGCACCGTGACCCACATTACCCGGTGACCGCCCGGATCAGGGCAGCGGCCCGCCAGCCGCCAGCGCGCAGAGCTTGGTGAATTCGTCGGCGTCCAAGCTCGCTCCGCCGACCAGCGCACCGTCGATGTTCTCGCACTTGACCAGGTCGCCGATATTGCCCGATTTGACCGAACCACCGTAGAGCACGCGCACGTCGTCGGCGATTTCCGAACCGTACTTCTCCGCCAGCGTGGCCCGCAGTGCGGCGCAGACCTCCTCCGCGTCGGCCGGGGTGGCGACGCGTCCGGTGCCGATGGCCCAGACCGGTTCGTAGGCGACGACCACGTTCTTCACCTGCTCCGCCTTGAGCCCCTTCAGGCCCGCGACGAGCTGGTTCGTGGTGTGCTCGATCTGCCCGCCCGCTTCGCGCACCTCGAGCGGCTCACCGACGCACAGGATCGGGGAAAGCGCGTGCTTGAGCGCGGCACGCACCTTCTTGTTCACCAGTTCGTCGCTCTCGGCGTGGTACTCGCGGCGCTCGGAGTGCCCGATGGTGACGTAGGTGCACCCGAGCTTGGCGAGCATCGGCCCCGAGATGTCCCCGGTGTAGGCACCGGAGTCGTTCGGCGACAGGTCCTGCGCCCCGTAGGTGAGCAGGAGCTTGTCGCCGTCGGTGAGCGTCTGCACGCTGCGGATGTCGGTGAACGGCGGCAGCACCGTCACGTCCACCTTGGCGTAGTACTTCTCCGGGAGCGAGAAGGCGATCTTCTGCACCAGCGCGATGGCCTCGAGGTGGTTGAGGTTCATCTTCCAGTTGCCGGCGATGAGAACTTTGCGTGCCACTGTTTGCCTACTCCCCCAGAACCGAGACGCCGGGCAGGTCCTTGCCCTCGAGGTATTCCAGCGACGCGCCGCCGCCGGTCGAGATGTGCGAGAAACCGTCCTCCGGCAGGCCGAGCTGACGCACCGCGGCCGCGGAGTCGCCACCGCCGACCACGCTGAAGGCGTCGCTGCCGGCGATCGCCTCGGCGACCGCCCTGGTGCCACCGGCGAAGGCCTCGAACTCGAACACGCCCATCGGGCCGTTCCAGAACACCGTCGCCGCGTCGGCCAGCTTGCCCGCGAACAGCTCACGCGTCTTCGGGCCGATGTCCAGGCCCTGGCGGTCGGCCGGGATCGCGGTGGCTTCGACCACCTCGTACGGGGCGTCGGCGGCGAACTCGGTCGCGGCCAGCACGTCGACCGGGAGCACCAGTTCGACGCCGCGCTTCTCGGCCTCGGCGAGGAAGCCGCTGACCTGGTCGAGCTGGTCGGCCTGCAGCAGCGACCCGCCCACCTCGTAGCCCTGGGCCTTGAGGAAGGTGTAGGCCATGCCGCCGCCGATGAGCAGCCGGTCGACCTTGGTCAGCAGGTTGGCGATCACGCCGAGCTTGTCCGAGACCTTGGCGCCGCCGAGCACGACGGCGTAGGGCCGGGCGGGCTCCTCGGTGAGCTTGCGCAGCACCTCGAGCTCGGCCAGCACGAGGCCGCCGGTGTAGGCCGGGAGCACGCCCGCGATGTCGAACACCGAGGCCTGCTTGCGGTGCACCACGCCGAACCCGTCGGAGACGAACGCGCCCCCGCGCCCGCCGGCGCCGGAGGCACCAGCACTGTCCTCGGTCAGGGCGGCCAGCTCGCGGGCCAGGTCGGCCCGCTCGTCCTCGACCTTGCTGGTCTCGCGCGGGTCGAACCGCACGTTCTCCAGCAGGGCCACCTGGCCGTCGGCCAGCGCGCCGGTGACCGACTTGGCGCTGTCGCCGACCACGTCGGCCGCCAGGGTCACGTCGGCACCGAGCAGTTCACCGAGCCGCGCCGAGACCGGCGCGAGGGAGAACTTGGGGTCCGGCTCGCCCTTGGGGCGGCCCAGGTGCGCCGCCACGATCACGCGCGCGCCGGCCGCGGCCAGGCGCTCGATCGTCGGCAGCGCGGCCCGGACCCGCCCGTCGTCGGTGATCCGGTCGCCGTCGAGGGGGACGTTGAGGTCGGCGCGCACCAGCACGCGCCGACCCGCGACACCCTCGCTGATCAGGTCATCGAGAGTTTTGACGGCCATGGCTCAGGAGAGCTTGCCGCCGACGAGCTTGACCAGGTCCACGAGGCGGCTGGAGTAGCCCCACTCGTTGTCGTACCAGCCGTAGACCTTGACCTGGTTGCCGAGGACCTTGGTGATCGGCGCGTCGTAGATGCACGAGGCCGGGTCGTTGACGATGTCGCTGGAGACGATCGGGTCCTCGCTGTAGCGCAGGATGCCCTTGAGCGGGCCGTCCGCGGCGGCCTTGTACGCGGCGTTGATCTCCTCGAGCGAGGCCTTCTTGGTCAGGTCGACGGTGAGGTCGGTGATCGAGCCGGTGGGCACGGGCACGCGCAGCGAGTAGCCGTCCAGCTTGCCGTTCAGCTCCGGCAGCACGAGGCCGATGGCCTTGGCCGCGCCGGTGGAGGTCGGCACGACGTTCAGCGCGGCGGCGCGGGCGCGGCGCGGGTCCTTGTGCGGCCCGTCCTGCAGGTTCTGGTCCTGGGTGTAGGCGTGGATGGTGGTCATCAGGCCCTGCTCGATGCCGAAGGCGTCGTGCAGCACCTTGGCCAGCGGGGCCAGGCAGTTGGTGGTGCAGGAGGCGTTCGAGATGATCGTCTGCGAGCCGTCGTAGAGGTGGTCGTTCACGCCGAGCACCACGGTCAGGTCCTCGCCCTTGGCCGGGGCCGAGATGATGACCTTCTTCGCGCCACCGGCGACGTGCGCCTTGGCCGCGTCGGCGTTGGTGAAGAAGCCGGTGGACTCCACGACCACGTCCACGCCCAGGTCGCCCCAGGGCAGGTTGGCCGGGTCGCGCTCGGCGAGCGCCTTGATGGTCTTGCCGCCGACGACGAGGCCCTCGTCGCTGACGCTCACCTCGTCGGGGTAGCGCCCGAGGACGCTGTCGTACTTCAGCAGGTGGGCCATGGTGGCGACATCGCCGAGGTCGTTGAACGCGACCACCTCGATGTCGTGGCCGCTGGCCTGCACGGCGCGGAAGAAGTTGCGGCCGATCCGACCGAAGCCGTTCACACCTACGCGAACCGTCACTGCTGCCACTCCTCTGAAGGTTCGGCCGGGCCCGGCCCGGCCAGACTGGGGACTCGGGGCAACCCTAGCGTGCTGGCCTGGGCGTTCCCGCATGCCCCAGCGAGACTTCCACTACACCGGGCCCGGGGTCAAGAATCGATCAAGTCATCGATCAAGATGATCCGCTCAGCTCGCGTTCCAGCGGCGTCCGGAAGCGCGGGATGACGCGGATCTCCCCGAGCCACTCCCCCATCCGGGCGGCCGCCGCGCCGATCTTCTCGGTGGCTTCGACGCCGACGTCGGCCAAACAGCGGAACGCGATCTCCCCGTCCGGGCGCTGGGCCCAGCCGCCGGCGATGCGGCCGTCGCACCAGATCGTCGGCCCGATGTTGCCGCTGCGGTCGAACAACGCGTCCCGGTGCGGGCCAGGCGAACCCAAGTACCACTCGCGTGCGGCCCAGCCCATCGGCGTCGGGTCGAGCGCGGGCAGCAGCGCGACCCACGGCTCCGATTCCGGTTCGGGCTCGAGGTCGCCGGGCAGCAGCAGGCCGGTGCCGCCGCCTTCGAGGTCCACCTCGGCCGGGCCGATCTCGGCCAGCGCCTTCTTGGTCTGCGCCGCCGTCCAGCCCGTCCACCAGCGCAGGTCCTCGATCGGCGCCGGGCCGTAGGCGTGCAGCCAGCGTCGTGCCAGTTCGACACGGGCGGTTCCGGGGTCGATCCGGGGCAGGCCGCCCGGCAGCCACGCGTCCATCGGCGACCACCGGTACTGCGTGGACAACCAGGTGCCACGCGGGCGGCCGCGCACGATCCGGCCCTGCGCCGCGAGCAGGAACAGCACGCGGCTGGTCACGTTGCCGATCGCCTCGTACGGCTTGCCCGGCGCCATCCGCAGTCGCTGTCGCAGGCCCGGCACGTCCGCGGCGAGTTCCTGGCCGAGCGCCTCACCGCGGGCCAGCAACGCCTCGACGGCCGCCTCCTCGACCTCGGCCAGCCACCCGGCGGCCTCCGGCACGCTTTCCGGGTGCCCGTTCTCGGTGAGGTGCTTGACCAGGAGGGTGCGCTGCTTCGCGGCGATGTCGTCGGCACAAGCCGCCTGAACCACGGGCGCGACCTCGCGCGGCACGACGAACATGGTGCGCCGCATGCCGAGCAGCCGGACGAGGGTGCGGTCGTCGTAGAGCGACCGCTCGGTCTCGGGCACTGCGGGCTCGGTAGTGCGGGCAGCGACCGAGAGGTGCACGGTCGCCGGGTCGGTGGCGTGGAGCGCGACCACGGCCTCCGCCGCCTCCTCCGGGGTGGCGCCGGGGGTGGCGAGGAGGTGGCGCCGGGCGAGCCGGGCGCGGCGCTGGTCGTCGGTCACGCGCATGCCGGATTCCTACCACCGGCCGCCGACAATTCGGGTGCCCGGGACGACGCCGGCGGGTTAGCCTCCGGCATGGTCTCCGTCAGTCACTTCGCCGCCTTCGCCGCGCTCACCTTCCTGATGGTCATCGTGCCGGGGCCGAGCGTGCTGTTCACCATCAGCCGGGCGCTCACCGCCGGGCGCCGCGACGCGCTGCTCACCGTCGCCGGGAACGCCGCCGGGGTGTACCTGCAGGTGGTCGGGGTGGCCTTCGGGCTCGGCGCGCTCGTCGAGGGTTCGGCCGCGGTGTTCACCGCGATCAAGTTCGCCGGTGCGGCCTACCTGGTCTACCTGGGAGTGCAGGCGTTCCGGCACCGCGGGTCGCTGGCGGCGGCCTTCGACGGCGACGTGCCGGAGACGCGTGCCCCGGTGTGGCGGGTGGTCCGCGACGGCCTGGTGGTCGGGTTCGCGAACCCCAAGTCGATCGTGTTCCTGGCCGCGGTGCTGCCGCAGTTCGTCGACCAGGGCGCCGGTTCGGTGCCCGCGCAGATGCTGGTGCTGGGCATCCTGCTGCCGGTGACCGCGTTGCTGTGCGACTCGGCGTGGGCGTTCGTCGCCGGGACCGCGCGCTCGTGGTTCGCCGGTTCACCGCGGCGCCTGTCCCTGATCGGCGGCACCGGCGGGCTGGTGATGATCGGCCTGGGCACCAGCCTCGCCGTCAGCGGCCGCAAGGACTGACCCGGCCTGACTCAGGCCGGGTCCCGCCACATCGGGTACATCGGCGGGCCGTCCGGGAGGTGGAACGGCTCGCCGCGGAAGTGATAGCCCTCCCGTTCGTAGAGGGCGGCGGCCCGCAGGCTGCTCGCCTCCAGGTAGGCGGCCGTGCCCGCGGCGTCCAGTTCCCGGTGGTGGTGCCGCAGCAGCGTCGTGCCGAGGCCCTGACCCTGCGCGTCCGGGTGCACGGCCATGAACGCCAGGTGGTGGTGCGGTTCATGCGGGTGACTCGCCTCGAAGGCGTCGTCCAGTGCGCGGAACCGGTCGGTGTACGGGCCGCACGCCGCCAGCAGCCGGGCGTCGTAGTCCGGCGGGGGTGGCAGTTCGACGCCGGCCTCCTGCGGCAGCCACACCGCCGCGGCGTGGTCGCCGAGCAGGTCGACGTGCCCGTGCGCCAGCACGTGGTCCACCAGGATGTGGAAGTTCCCGGCCAGCGTCGCCCGGCGCGGGTGCGGGTCGGGCACCAGCCACTTCGACACGTCCAGCGATTCGAACGCGGTGGCGATCAGGCCGGCGACGCGCCCGGCTTCGGCGGCGCGGGCGCGGCGGATCGCGGTCGTCCCGGTCACAGGTGGGTCCCCCGGTAGTCCTCCGGCCCGGCCAGTGCCTTGTTCTTCGCGCCGAGGCCGATCGCGGAGTACACCTGCGGCCGCCGGATGCGCAGCACCAGCGCCCACAGCACGCCCGCGAGCCCGACCAGGCCGTGGATCACCGGCACCAGCCACGGCAGCGGCGACTCCGGCGGCACGCCCAGCAGCGTCCCGAAGTTCGCCAGCACCAGCACGAGCACCACCAGCACGGCCAGCGAGGCGAGGGCGGGGGCGATCAGCCGCCGCCACAGGTTCTCCCCCGACGGCTGCCGCGCGAAGAACAGCACCACGGAGAACGAGGTCGCCACGATCAGCACGAGGACGCCGAGGCCGCCGGAATTGCCGCCCCAGAAGAACAGGTGCACCAGCGGATCCCAGCCGGCCAGCGCGAACAGGCCGATCACCGCCAGCCCGACCCCGCTCTGGATCATCGACCCGGCCACCGGCGAACCGGTGCGCGGCGAGGTCCGGCCCAGCGCGGCGGGCAGCACGCCTTCGCGGCCGAGCGCGAAGGTGTAGCGCGCGATGGTGTTGTGGAAGGAGATCATCGCGGCGAGGATGCTGGTCACGAACAGCACCCGGCCCGCGGTGGCCATCCCGTGCCCGAGCTGTGAATCGGCCAGCGAGAACAGCAGTTCCGAACTCTGGGCCTGCGACTGTCCGACGATGCGGTCCGGCCCGGTGGCCACGCTCATCGCCCACGACGCGAACGCGTAGAGCCCGCCGATCGCGGCGAGCGAGACGTAGGTCGCCACGGCGACCGTGCGCCGCGGGTTCCGGACCTCTTCGCTGAACACCACCGAGGACTCGAACCCGACGAATCCCAGCACCGCGAGCGCCAGGATCGCGCCGGCGCCCGGGCCGAACAGCTCGGCGGGCGCCAGCGTGGCGAAGCTGACCTCCCCGCCCGCCGGGTTGGCCACATTGGACACGCTGTAGACCGCGATCACCGCCACCTCGGCGGCCAGCAGCACGGCGAGCACCTTGCCGTTGACGTCCACGTGCTGCAGCCCGAGCGCGGCGACGAGCACCCACGCGGCCAGCGCGAACAGCCACCACGGCAGGTCCGTGCCGAACCACTCGCGGAACAGCGGCGCGGCCGCCACGCCCGCCGCGCCGTAGAGCCCGACCTGCAGCAGGTTGTAGGACAGCAACGCGATCCACGCCGCGCCGACGCCGAACGGCTTGCCCAGCCCGCGGCTGATGAAGCCGTAGAACGCGCCGGCGATCGCCACGTGCCGGGCCATCGCCACGTACCCCACCGAGAACAGCGCCAGCACCAGCGCGATGACCACGAACGCGACCGGGATGCCGATCAGGGCGGTGGTGGCGTACCCGGTGGTGACCACCCCGGCGACCACGGTCAGCGGGGTGGCCGCGCTGATCACGAAGAAGACCACGGCCGAAGCGCCGAGCCGGTCCGAAGCCAGTGCCTGGGAGACGGGACTGGGTCTGGCTGGTCGATCGTTCATCGTCGCTCTCCTGGAGGGGTGGGGACCTACATGCGGTGGTGGAGCACGGCGTCGCCGACGGCCGTTTCGGTTTCCAGCACGAGCACCCGCAACGGCGCGGGGAGTTCGATGACCAGCCGCTCGAGGTACTGCCGGGCGTCCGGTGAGGCGGTGTAGAAGACGTACCGGTCGAGCCCGGTGGCGATGACCAGCCCGGAGAGCACGACGTCGAGGGTGTCGACCGGGTCGAGCCGCGCGATCGGGCCGGACAGGCGGGCGGCGGGCCAGGCCGCGGCGTTGATGTCGACCGGTTCGTAGGTGTCGGGCCGCCACGGCAGCCGGGACTTGACCACGCGCAGCTGACCGCTGCCCAGCAGCCGCCGCGCCACCGATTCGTAGGCGGTGCGCCCGAGGTAGCGCAGCCAGTCGCGAACCACGCGCGACTCCGGTTCGGCGACCATGTCCTTCAGCGCCGGGCCCAGCACTTCGCAGCGCGGCAGGCGCGGGTCGAGCACCCGCACCCGCCCGTGTTCGACGGTGACGCGCCCGGCCAGCAGCAGTTCGGCGAGCACCGCGCCGGCCAGGCCGAACCCGGCGTCCCGTTCGTTGAGCCGCCGTTTCCCGGTGCGATCGTCGTGCGCGAGGAAGAACAGATCATCGGCCAGCGGAGCGGTCACCGCGCCGGCCCCGGACCGGCTCCGGTGGCTCCGGTGGCTCCGGTCGGATCGCTGGCAGCCCTTTCGGTGCTCGCGGCGCGTTCGGCTGCGGCCGGAATCACTGCTGGTGTTCTCCCCGTATCAGGCGTTCCGCGCTTTGGCCGCGAAACCGAGCCGGACGGTAGCGCCGCAGCCGGTTCACCGGCAAGGGCGCGCCCTGATCTTGACCCGTTTGCCTGACGACTTCAGCAGGTTTCGAATGCTTTCACCCGCCGCGGACGAACATGCGTGCCGCGGAAAGGCGCGCTGTGCCATCCGGCTCACCGAGTTCGTCCACTTCGCGGCGGATCGTGGCGTCCACCGAAAGGTACTTGCGGCCCGCGCGCAGGTCCGCGTCATTGCGCAAGCGCACGATGAGCGGGAATTCGCTCAACGCCCCGGCGTCGAACAACCCGGTGGTGTAGATGAGCTGGACACCGAGCGCGTCGGCCACCGCGCGCTGCAGTTCCAGCAGATATCCGGCCGACGCCCGGCCGATCGGATTGTCCAGGAACAGCACCCCGGAATGGCGGTTGCGCAGGCGGCCCCGGTTGTTCGCCCGCAGCGCGGCGAGCGTGCAGTAGAGGATGATCGCCGCGGTCAGCTGCTGCCCGCCGGAGAACACGTCCCTGATCTCCGACACGCGCTGGCGTTCGGTGCGCAGCACCGAGTCCGGCTTGAGCATGTCGACGCGGAACCCCTTGGGCACCGCGGCCTGCACCGCGCGCAGCAGCAGGGACATGCCGTCCCGCTTGACGTCGCGGCCGTCGCTGGTCTTGCCGACGGCGGCCTCGTCGACCACCTCGCCCAGGCGTTCGGCGAGGTGGTTGTCCTCCAGTTCGGTGAACCGGATGCGCAGGAACTCCTGGCCGGACCAGTCGCCGAGGCCGTCGGGCAGCCGGGAAACGCGCTGTGCGGACCGCAGCGTACGCAGCGCGCCGTCCACCATGCCCTGCAGGCGGGCGACGATGCCGGAGCGGTGGCGGTCGATCTGCGCGAGGTCGTCGGTGAGCGTGCGCAGGCGGGGCCGCAGCGCTTCGGCCCATTCCGCGGCGTGGCCGGGCAGGCTGTCCCGTTTGACGGAAATGACCTGCTGGCGCACCGGGGTGCCGAGCTTCTCGAACCGTTTCTCGGTAGCGTACTGGGCCAGCGCGTCGGCCTGTTCCCGGACGCGTTTTTCGGCGTGCTCGACCGCTTCCCCGGCACCGGTCCAGGTCGAATTGAGGGCCTGGTGCCGGGCGCGCGCGGACTCCAGATCGCCGTCGTAAATCCGGGCGGGTTCGCCGTCGGGAACGAGGTTCGCCAGCGATTCGGCGAGCAGGCCGAAACCGGCCGAGGAATTCTTCGCGGATTCGAAGGTTTCGGCCGCGTCGGCGCGCCGGCGGGTGAGGTCTTCCCATTTGCGGGCGGCGGCGGAAACTTCCGCACTCGCCGCGTCGATGAGTTCCCGGCCGTGTTCGACGTCGCGGGGGCGGTCGCCGGATCCGGCCGCGCCGGTCTGCCGCGGCAATTGCTCGAGTTCGGCCTTCCTGGTGGCGACCTCGGCGATCACCTCGGCGCGTTCTTCTTCGAGCGCGGCGACCGCACGACCGGCCCGCGCCTGCGCGGCGGCGCGGGCGGAGGCGTCGGAGCCGTCCGGGGTTTCCAGCAGCTCGGCGGCGCGGGCCCGCACCGGGTCCTCCAGCGCCTCCACCGCGGCATGGGCGTTCGCCTCGGCGCTTTCGGCCTGCTCGAGCTCGGCGCGCAGGTCGCTGCCGACCTCGACCTTGGCGTAGGCCTCGGCGGCGGAGGCGAAGGTCCGGCGCAGCGCGTCGACCGGCTCCGCCGGGGCGGGGTCCGTTTCGCTCACCGAGCCGGCACCCGGCACCTCGGCGAGTTCGGACCGCGCGCCGGAGGCGGTGCGCCGGTGGCCGTCGGCCGTGCGCTGCTCCTCACCGGCCTGTTCACGCAGTTTCGCCGCTTTGGCCCCGGATTCCTTGGCCTGTGCCTCCGCCCGCTCGACGATTTCGCGCGCGTGCTCGGCCTCTTCGGTCCACTGCGGGATCTTCGCCGACCGGACCGCCAGCGCGTCGAGCCGCCGGGCGCGGTCCTCGGCCGCGGCGAGCGTGGAACGCAGCTCCGGGACGCGTTCCCGCAGGGAGACCCGTTTGGCGGTCAGGCGTTCCAGTTCGGCGTTCGCCGTCACCAATGCCTTCTCCGCGTTGTCGCGAGCGGTGATCGCCGACTGTGCCCGTTCGGCCAGGTTCGCCATGGCGCCCGGCGGGTAGTCCTCGCGCCAGGTGGCCAGTTTCCACAACAGGGCCCCGTCGGCGGTGATCGCTTCGTCCAAAGCGGACAGTCGGCGCAACCGGGTGGCGTGGCGTTCGGCGACCGCCCGGCGTTCGGCGTCGGCCGCGTCTTCGTCGTACATGGCCGGATTGGGCGGGACGACGAATTCGACACCACCGGACGACGAGCCGCCTTCGGACGATCCCGCGAGGGCGGCCGTGGTGCCGACCGCGATCATCGCGCTGGGCAGAAGCTTCAGCCCGGTGAGCACCTCGCGTGCCCGGTCCACCTGCGACGCCTCGTTGAGCAGCACCCCGGAAACCAGCTGCGGGGCACGGGAAAGCACGGCCGCACGCTTCTTCCCGTCCAGTTTGGACAGATAACGCCAGCCGGACCACGCGGTGATCCCGGCGGACTCCAGTGCGTCGAGCGCGGCCTGCACCTCTTCCGGCGGCGGCAGCAGGCCACCCGAACCCAGTGCGGCGAGGATGCGCTCGTCGGCGGATTCGGCCATGCGCAAGGAAGTCTGCTCGCGTTCGGCCGTCGCCCGTGCCTCACGCAGGCGGTCGGTCAGTGCCGGGACATCGGTCTCCAGCTGCACGTCCTCGGTGCCGAGCAGCTCGACGAAGCGCGGCTCGGCGGCCAGGCTGTCGGTGCGGCGCGTGGCGCGTTCCAGCTCCTCGGCCGCGCGTTCGTGCCGGTCGCGGGCGGAACCGGCGGCCTGGTGCGCCTCGTTCGCGGCGGCTTGCGCGGCCCCGAGTTCCTCGGCGACCGCCTCCAGTTCCGCTTCCCGGCCGTCCAGCTCCGAAGCCGCTGTTTCGGCTGCCGCACGGGCGATCCGCGTGCTTTCGGCCACTTCGGCGGCATCGGCCAGGAGGCCGTCGCGGACCGCGTCGGCGATCTCCGCCCGCACCTCGGCGATGCGCCCGGCGAGCCCGTCGGCCTCCGCGCGCCTGGTCGCCGCGGTGGCGGTCGCTTCGTCGCGGTCCTGCTGGGCGCGCTCGGCCTCGGCCAGCAGCGCCTTCGCCGCCTTGTCGGCCGCGTCCGCCTGCCCCTGCGCGTCCTTGGCCAGCGCCAGCAGCCCGCGGGCGAACGCCGTCGCGGCGGCGTTCTTCGCCTCCAGCGCGGGTTGCGCCTTCTGCTCGCGGCTCCCGACCAGTTCGCGGATGTCGCGTGCCTTGCGCGAGGCGTTGAGGTGCGCGAGAACCGTGGTGGTCTCGCGCCACGCCTCAGCCTCGACCTTGGCCTCGGTGTACGACTCGTCGATCCGCTTGCGGGTCTCGGTGGCCTCTTCCAGCCGCATCCCGGCGACCACGCGCCGCAGCTCGGTCACCGTGGCGGTGAGCCTGCGGTGGTCCCCTTCGGCGAGTTTCTCGGCGGTCTTGAGCTCGTCGACGTGGGCTTCGAGCACCTCCAGCCGGTCGCTCTCCACCTTCTCGCGCGCGGCGATCATCCCGGCCAGTTCGGCCAGCTCGGCCCGCGCGGTGGCGGCGAGCTTGCGGGAGGCGGCGGCCAGCGACTCCTCGTCGGCCAGCGGCCCCAGCAATTCCAGCGCGCCGGCGACGAAGTCCCGCTCGGCCATCAGATCGCCGCGCTGAGCCAGGTTCTCCGCGTAGGTGGCCAGTACCTCGGCGAGTTCCTTCGGCTCGTCCTCGGACAGCACGGCCTTGAGCAGGAACTCGGCGAACGCCTCGTCGGTGCCGAAGGTGAAGGCGTCGGCCGCCTCGCCTTCACCGGCGTTCATCGCGCGCTGGTAGCGGAACAGTTCGGTGTCCAGGCCGAGCTGATCGAGCCTGCCGGTCCAGTCGCTGTGCCGCCGCGTCCAGTACAGCTCCAGCTCCGGGGTGTCGGCGTGTGCCTTCGCGAGCCGGTCGTGGAACCCGGACAGGGTGAGCAGCCTGCCGTCCTCGGTCAGCGGCAGGGAGTCCAGGCCGAGCGAGGTGGCGGGGCGGAAGCAGTACCAGGAGTCGATCAGGTTCGCCGGATCGGAGGACACCACGTGCCCGCGCCACTCCGAGGCCTTCCCGGTGATCACCCGCTCGCCGGTCTCGGTGTGCTGCCACTCCAGCACCACGTGCGCCACGTCCTTGCCGGCCACGAACTTCTCCAGCACGCGGGTGCTGGTGGTGCCGACCACCTGCCGCCGCCCCGGCAGCATCACCGAGAAGATCAGCTTGATCAGCACCGACTTGCCGCCGCCGTTCTCCAGGAACAGCACGCTCGCCGGCGAGGGCCGCCGCACCGGACCGGTCTCGGCCGAGTGGATGCCCGCGGCGAACAGGGCGTCCTGGCGCGGGGTGGTCACCGGTTCGCCGACGCCGCTGAAGTCCAGCACGACGTCCTGGTAGCGGGCACCGGCCGGGCCGACCGAATGCAGGCGCACACGCGAAAGCTCATACATGGCAGTGGTTTCCGTTACTGGAGGGTGTCCGAGATGGTCGCGCGCAGGGTGCCGCCGCCGTCGGCGACCTCGAGCACGCCGAGGGCCAGCAGTTCCTCGAAGGCCAGGTCGGCGGCGAGTTCGCGCACCTGGATCTGGTACCGCGGGGTGGTCCGGTAGGTGCCGCCCTGTTCGGCGCTGACCTGCACCAGGAAGCCCTGGTCGGCGAGGAAGCGCAGGGCGCGGGCGACCATGCCGCGGGTGGTGTCGGGGGCGAGCCTGCCGTCCTTGGTCGCCGCGGCGGCCGGGCGCCGGGCGTAGGCGCGCCACGCCTGTTCCAGCTCGGGCGCGTCGGCCAGCGGGTCGTTGTTGGCTTCGGCGGCGGCCGCGCGCTCGTCGAGGATGCGGCAGGCCTCGCGGACCATGCCGTCGACCTGCTCGACGCTGACCCGGCCGATGTAGGTGTCGTTGGCGAGGTCGTCCGGGCGCGGGAAACCGAGCGCGGCGGCGGCGAGGTGGATCAGCCCGTGCAGGACCTTCTCGGTGTCGCGGCGCTCGCGGATCTTGCTCTGACGCGCGTAGCTGTCCATCTTGATCTCGAACACCGACTCGTCGGTGGCCGCGAGCACGGCACCGGCGGCCGTGCTCACCTCCAGCACCATCAGCCCGAGCCCGGCGGCCACGGCGTGGGTCAGCTGCTTGAACGCGCTGTCCTCGCCGTAACGCCGGACCAGGTCGCCGTAGACCACGTCGCGGGCGGGCAGCTGTTTCGGCCGCATGCCGAACGAGATCAGCCTCGCCGCCGCTTCGGCGTCGTTGGTCAGCGCGCTCACGCGACCCCCTCCGTGTCTTCCCCCGGGTTCTCGTCCCCTTGGTCGACCTGTGCGGTCATCAGCAGCAGGTCCGAGCCGCCGAACTCCGGATCGTCGAGTTCGGTGCCGTCGTCCACCGCCAGCAGTACCCGCCGCTCCCCCTGGCGGATCGCCGCGCCGACCTCCGGACCATAGGCGTGCACCGCGCGCAGCGCGACCAGGCGCGGCAGAGCCGGGTCCAGCCTGCGGGCCTCCTCGATCAGCCCGGACAGCCGCCGGGGCACCTCGGGCAGGGTGAGCAGTTCGTCGGCCTGGCGCCACTGCTCGTCGGAGTAGCGGTCGGTGTCCTCGGCGGGCAGCAGCTCCGGCTCGGGCACCTCGCCGACCAGCTGATCGCGCTCGGGCGCCGGGCGCAGCAGCAGCGAGACCAGCGCGGACAGCGACGGCACCACCGGCACGCTCACCCCGGTGCCGGCGTGGAAGTAGCGGCGCATCGGCTCGACCGCGTCGGCCAGCGGCAGGCCCAGCGTCGGCACCAGCAGCTGGCCGAACAGGTCGATCGCGGCGCGCTGCGGCGGGCCGGAGAACTGCTGGCGGTCCTGTTCGGCGCGGAAGACCGCGCCCGCCGCCTGCAGCCGGGACTGCAGCTGGGTGTGGCGCCGGATGCAGTCGCCGACGATGTCCACCAGCTCGGCCGCGCGGCGCTTGTGCACCGGGTCCTCGGCCTCGTCACGGGCCGCGGTGATGTTCTTCAGGATCGCGTTCTCCGCGCGGAACCGGGACTCGATGTGGCTGAGCGCGGAGTCGAGCAGGTCCGGGATCTCACGCTCCCAGTCGACCGCGCGCACGTCGCGGCGGGTGGCGTCCAGCTTCGCGCGCAGCGTCTCGCCGTACTGGACGGTCCGGTAGCGCGCCTGCTCGGCGGCGAGCTTGGCGTCGGCCAGCCTGCCGCGGCTGATCAGGTTCTCCAGTTTGACCTCGGCGGCGATCTGCGCCGACTCGACGTCGGTGTCGAGCGCGCCGACGAGCACGTTGATCGCCTCGTCGGTGGCGCGCAGGTACACCTCGCCGTCCGGTGCGGCCAGTTCGACCAGCAGCTTGAAGTCGAAGGCGCGGCGCTGGTAGCGGCCGTCCGCGGCGACCGAGCCGTAGACCCGGCGAAACCCGCGGTCGGTGGTGCCGACGTTGATCAGGTTGTCCAGCACCCAGCGCGCCACCCTGGTGTGCTCGGCGGCCGGGCGGTCCGGGGCCTGCGCGGCGATGAACGGCAGCAGGCGCTCGGCCACCTGGTGGTGGTCCGCGCCGGTGTCGAAGTCCATCGCGATGGTGACCTGGTCGATGGTGTGCAGCGCGATCTCGGCCATCTGGTAGACCGTGGCGTCGGCCCAGTCGAGCTTGGCCTTGCGCGCGTCGAGGTCGTGCAGGGGCGCGGTGCAGGCGAGCGCCTTCAGCCGCCGGGTCAGCCCTTCGTCGGCGGCACCCGCGGTGATCAGCTCTTCGGTGTGCACAGCGAGCCAGGTTAGCCGTCCGCGACGGGCGCGCCGGCGGGCGCATCGGTAGCGTCTGCGCCATGCGTGAGATGAGCAGGGAAGAGTGGTGGGCGTTCGCGAGCGAAGGCACGCGGACGGGCAAGCTGGCGGTGGTGCGGGCGAACGGTGCACCCCACGTGACGCCGATCTGGTTCGTGCTCAACGAAGGGCCCGGCTACGACGAGCTGATCTTCAACACCGGGCGGGATTCGCTCAAGGGCAAGGCGTTCCGGCGCGACCCGCGGTTCTCGCTGTGCGTCGACGACCAGCGCCCGCCGTACTCCTACCTGCAGTTCACCGCGGAAGCCACACTGCGCGAGGACCTCGACGAGATGCTGGAGTGGGCCACCAGGATCGGCGTCCGGTACATGGGCGAGGAGCGGGGCGCGGCCTTCGGCGAGCGGAACGCCGTGCCCGGCGAATACCTCGTCCGGGCGAAGATCACCAAGGTGCTCGCCCACGCCGACGTCGCCGACTGACCGGGCGGCGTCGCGCTGGGTGAACGCCTTCGTACCCGTTGACAGGAAACCGTCTTCCGGGATGAGATCTCGGGACGGCTGGGGTGGTTGAGCGGCGGCGGACCACCCCAGCCGGTCCCCGGGCTCAGGCCTCTTCTTCCTCGAGCATCTCCGCGGTGACCGCCGATTCGGTGTCGGGCACGCCCTGCTCGCGGGCCTTCTTGTCGGCCATCGCGAGCAGGCGGCGGATCCGCCCGGCCACCGCGTCCTTGGTCATCACCGGATCGGACAGCTGCCCCAGTTCCTCCAGCGAGGCCTGCCGGTTGGACAGGCGGAGCCTGCCCGCGGCGAGCAGGTGGTCCGGCGCCGAGTCGCCGAGGATGTCCAGCGCGCGCTCCACCCGCGCGGCGGCGGCCACCGCGGCCCGCGCCGAGCGCCGCAGGTTCGCGTCGTCGAAGTTCGCCAGCCGGTTCGCGGTGGCCCGCACCTCCCGGCGCATCCGCCGTTCTTCCCACTTCAGCACGCTCGAATGCGCGCCGAGGCGGGTCAGCAGCGCGCCGATCGCGTCGCCGTCGCGGATCACCACGCGGTCCGCGCCGCGCACCTCCCGCGACTTCGCCTGGATGCCCATCCGCCGGGCCGCGCCGACCAGTGCCAGCGCCGCCTCCGGGCCGGGGCAGGTGACCTCCAAAGAGGACGATCTCCCCGGTTCGGTCAGCGAGCCGTGGGCCAGGAAAGCCCCGCGCCACGCGGCTTCGGCGTCGGCGACGCCACCGGAGACCACCGCCGAGGGCAGCCCGCGCACCGGGCGGCCGCGCTGGTCGATCAGCCCGGTCTGCCGGGCCAGTCCCTCGCCGTCCTTGACCACGCGCACCACGTACCGGGTGCCCTTGCGCAACCCGCTGGACGAGATCACGTGCACGTCGGACAGGTGCCCGTACAGGTCGTGGATCTCCTTGCGCAGGCGCCGCGCCACCGAACCGGTGTCCAGCTCGGCCTCGACCACGACCCGGCCGGCGACGATGTGCAGGCCGCCGGCGAACCGCAGCAGGGAGGCCACCTCCGACCGCCGCGGCCCGACCTTGGTGATCTCCAGCCGGCTCAGCTCGTCCTTGACCGACGCGGTCATCGCCATCGCCCCTGCCCCTCCTGCTCTGCCTGTTCGCCCCGGTCCGCCAGACCGAGTGCCTCTCGCACGCACTTCGCCAGCGCGTCCGGGTCGTGCCTGCCCGCCACGTCGGGATCGGCGATCGAAACCAGATGCGCTGTCGCGCCCAGTTCCGCGGCGGCCTGGCGCAACCGGACCGGGGTGGGCACCCAGTCGCGGTCGGCGACCACCACGTCCACCTTCAGCTGTGGCGCGTGCTCGAAGAGTACGTGCAGATGCCGTTCGGGTGAGAAGCCAGCCGTCTCCCCCGGCTGCGGGATGAGGTTGAGGATCACCACCTTGGTCGCCTTCGTCGCCACGAGCGCGTCGTGCAACCCGGGCACCAGCAGGTGTGGCAGCACGCTGGTGAACCACGATCCCGGGCCGAGGAACACCGCGTCCGCGCCGAGCACGGCGTCCACCGCTTCGGTGCACGCCGCCGGGGGCTCCGACGGGCGCCCGGGGTTGCGCAGGGTGATCCGCTTGACCTGACCGGGGGTGCTGGCCACCGCGACCTGACCGCGGATGCGGCTGACCGCGCCGTTCTCCAGCCCGGTCACCTCGGCCTCGATCTCCAGTGGCTCCGGGCACATCGGCAGCACCCGACCGGACGCGCCGACCAGGTGGACCGCCTCGTCCAGCGCGGCGACCGGATCGCCGAGCACCTCGAACAACCCGGCCAGCAGCAGGTTCCCCACCGCGTGGCCGTTGAGCGCGCCGCTGCCGCCGAAGCGGTGCTGGAACACCTCCGCCCACAGGGTGCCGCCGTCCTCGGTGGCGGTCAGCGCGGCCAGCGCCTGCCGCAGATCGCCGGGCGGCAGCAGCCCCAGCTCCCGGCGCAGCCGTCCCGACGAACCACCGTCGTCCGCGACGGTGACCACCGCGGTGACGTCCTCGGTGATCCGCCGCAACGCGGTGAGGGTGGCGTGCAGTCCGTGCCCGCCACCGAGCGCGACAGCGCGCAACTTCGCTCCTTACTCGCGGCCGAGGTCGCGGTGCACGACCTTGACCGCCATCCCGTCCTCATTGGACAGTCGTCGCGCGAGTTCCTCGGACAGGGCGACGCTGCGGTGCTTGCCGCCGGTGCAGCCGACGGCGAGGGTGAGGTACCGCTTGCCCTCGCGCTTGTAGCCGGCTCCGACCAGGCGCAGCAGCTGATGGTAGCGGTCGAGGAACTCCTCGGCGCCCTCCTGGCTGAGCACGTAGTTGCGCACCTCGCCGTCGAGGCCGGTGTGCTCGCGCAGTTCCGGGATCCAGAAGGGGTTCGGCAGGAAGCGCACGTCCATCACCAGGTCCGCGTCCATCGGCAGGCCGTACTTGTAGCCGAAGGACAGCACGGTGACCCTGGTCTGCGTGCTCGCCTCCGAGCCGAACGCGTCCTCGATCTTGGCGCGCAGCTCGTGCACCGACAGCGCCGAGGTCTCCAGCACCAGGTCGGCTTCCTCGCGCAGCGGCGCCAGCAGCGCGCGCTCGGCGGTGATGCCGTCGGCCAGCCTGCCGTCGCCCTGCATCGGGTGCCCGCGCCGGACCGCCTCGAACCGGCGCACCAGCACCGCGTCGGTGGCCTCGAGGAAGAGCACCCTCGGTTTGTAGCCGCGGGCGTCGAGGTCCTTGATCACCGAGGCGAGGTCGTCGGTGAAGGCGCGCGAGCGCACGTCCATCACCACCGCGACCTTCGTGATCGCGCCGCGGGCCTGCGCGCCCAGCTCGACCATGGTGGCGATCAGCTCCGGCGGCAGGTTGTCCACCACGAACCAGCCGAGGTCCTCCAGGCACTTCGCCGCGGTGCTCCGCCCGGCCCCGGACAGGCCGCTGACCACCGCCACCTCCATCCCGGAGGTGTGCTCCCTGTTCTCCTGCTCCCCGCTCACGTGCCCGTTTCCCCTTCTCTACCGGTGGTGGTGGTCTCCCCGGCCAGCGCGGCGTGCACCGCCTGCGCGGTGCGCCTGCCGACGCCGGGCACTCCCGAGATCTCGTCCACAGTGGCCTGCTTCAGTTTCTTCACCGAACCGAAGTGCTTGATCAACGCGGTCCGGCGAGCCTGCCCGAGACCCGGCACACCGTCCAATGCGGACACCTGCAGCCGCTTCGACCGCTTCTCGCGGTGGTACCTGATCGCGAACCGGTGCGCCTCGTCGCGCACGCGTTGCAGAAGGTACAGCGCGTCGGAGGTCCGCGGCAGGATGACCGGGTCCGGATCGGCGGGCAGCCACACCTCTTCGAGCCGTTTCGCCAGCCCGACCACGGCGACGTCGGTGATGCCGAGCTCGGCCAGCACGTCCGCGGCGGCCGTGGCCTGGGGTCCGGCACCGTCGACGACCAGCAGGTTCGGCGGGTAGGCGAACTTCCGCGGGCGGCCGGTCTCCGGGTCGATCCCGGGCGCCGGGCCCTCGGGTCCCGGCTGGCCCGCGCCTTCGGCCGTCTCCTTCAGGTAGCGGGCGAACCGGCGCCGCACCACCTCGGCGATCGAGGCGACATCGCCCTCGTCAGCGGCCTCGCGCAGGGCGAACCGGCGGTACTCGGACTTGCGCGGCACGCCGTCCTCGAAGACCACCAGCGAGGCGACCACGTCGGTCCCGGCGATGTGGCTGATGTCCACGCACTCGATGCGCAGCGGCGCGGAGTCCAGCGCGAGGTGTTCCTGCAGCTCGGCGAGGGCGGCCGAGC
Source organism: Amycolatopsis magusensis (assembly GCF_017875555.1). Classification (GTDB taxonomy): domain Bacteria; phylum Actinomycetota; class Actinomycetes; order Mycobacteriales; family Pseudonocardiaceae; genus Amycolatopsis; species Amycolatopsis magusensis. The sequence continues at coordinate 7,471,972 of NZ_JAGGMS010000001.1, forward strand.
GGGCGGTGAGATCACCGGCGCGGCGCAGCTTGTGCTGGGTGAACGCCTCCTGGGCGTTGCGGGACACGGTTTCGGCGAGCGCGCGTTTGTCACCCCGCTGGGGGACCCGTATGCGTACCTTGGCGCCGCGCAGGCCGGTCAGCCACTCCTCCACCGCCTCGGGTTCGGCGGGCAGTTCGGGCACCAGCAGTTCACGCGGCACCGGCGTGCCCGTGCCGTCCTCGCCGGGTTCGAGTTCGGCCTGCTCGCCGTAGAACTGCGCGATGAACTGCTCGACCAGCGCCGGGACGTCCATCTCCTCGGCCTTGTCGACCACCCAGCCGCGCTGCCCGCGGACCCGGCCGCCGCGCACGTGGAAGACCTGGACCGCGGCCTCCAGTTCGTCGTGCGCGAAGGCGACCACGTCGGCGTCGGTGCCGTCGCCGAGCACCACCGCCTGCTTCTCCATCGCGCGGCGCAGCGCGCCAAGGTCGTCACGCAGCCGGGCGGCCCGCTCGAACTCCAGCTCTTCGGACGCCTGCGCCATCTCGCGTTCCAGGCGGCGCATCATCAGGTCGGTGCGCCCGGCGAGGAAGTCGCAGAAGTCCTCGACGATGTCGCGGTGCTCGTCGGCGGAGACGCGCCCCACGCACGGCGCCGAGCACTTGCCGATGTAGCCGAGCAGGCACGGCCTGCCGATCTGGGTGTGCCGCCGGAACACCCCGGCCGAGCAGGTGCGGGCCGGGAACACGCGCAGCAGCAGGTCGAGCGTCTCGCGGATGGCCCACGCGTGCGCGTACGGGCCGAAGTACCGCACCCCGCGCTTGCGCGAACCGCGGTAGACGTGCAGCCGCGGGAACTCCTCGTGCAGGGTCACCGCGAGCACCGGGTAGCTCTTGTCGTCGCGGTAACGCACGTTGAACCGCGGGTCGAACTCCTTGATCCAGTTGTACTCCAGCTGGAGCGCCTCGACCTCGGTGCCGACCACGGTCCACTCGACGCTCGCCGCTGTGGTCACCATCTGGCGGGTGCGCGGGTGCAGCCCGGACAGGTCGGCGAAGTAGGAGTTCAGCCGGCTGCGCAGGCTCTTGGCCTTGCCGACGTAGACGACCCGCTGGGTGGAATCGCGGAACTTGTACACGCCGGGGGCGTCGGGAATGCTCCCCGGCGAGGGGCGGTAGGTCGACGGGTCAGCCACGAAGACAAGCCTATGGCGCCACCCCGACACTCTGACGCACCCCCGGCCCTCACCCGCCGGGATGATCTCTGTTTCCACCGGACCGGGTGGCCCTATGACGCGTGGTAGGAAAATTACCTCCTTCCGTAGGTAAGTCGCCACCATCCGACGATCGTCGGTATCTGCGGTGTGACGCGGGCGATTACGTTCCGCCGCAACGCCGAATCCTCGGTGGTCCCGGAAGCCGGTTTTTCGAAAGGACCTCGCCCGTGAGCCGAGTCCGTACCCTTGGCGCCGCCTGCGCGGCGTCCGCCACGCTCGCCATGACCCTGTTCGCCGGTGGTGTCGCCGGTGCCGACGAGGTCCAGCCGTTCATCGTCGGCGGCGAGACCGCCCCCGCCGTGCCGTGGGGCGCGCAGATCTACGTGGGCGGCAACTTCAACTGCTCCGGCAGCATCATCGCCGCCGAGTGGGTGCTCACCGCGGAGCACTGCCTGGGTGACTCGATGAGCGTCAAGGTCGGCAGCAACGACCTCGGCTCCGGCACCGAGGCCACGGTCGACCAGCAGGAGGTCTCCCCCGCCGGCGACATCGCGCTGCTGCACCTGACCACGCCGATCGAGGCCGAGTTCATCACCCTGGGCGACGCCGACCCGGCCGTCGGCTCGACGAACGACATCTACGGCTGGGGCCGCACCACCCCGACCGGCCCGGCCTCGCCGGTGCTCAAGACCGCCAAGGTGACCGTGACCGGTCAGTCCACCGACGCCTACGGCGGCCCGGCCATCCAGAGCGAGGGCGTCAACGGCTCGGCGTGGAAGGGCGACTCGGGCGGCCCGCAGATCGCCGGCGGCAAGCAGGTCGGGGTCGCGTCCACCGTGCAGAACCAGGACGGCAGCAACACCACCGGCACCAACAACTACGCGAGCGTGGCCAGCAGCCGCTCCTGGATCAGCCAGACCGCGGGCGTCTGAGTCCGGCACGCCCGCCCCTGATCCGCGGCCGCTCCCGCCGGGCACCGACCCGGCGGGGGCGGCCGTTCCCATGCCCGGGGCCGGTCTGGACAATGGGCGCATGCGCATCGCCACCTGGAACGTGAACTCCGTCGGCGCCCGGCTGCCGCGGCTGCAGAACTGGCTCGAGTCCAACCAGCCCGACGTGCTGTGCCTCCAGGAACTCAAGTGCGACAGCGATGCCTTCCCGCACGAAGAGGTGCGGGCGCTCGGCTACGAGACCGCGGCCTACGGCGTCGGCCGGTGGAACGGCGTCGCGGTCCTCTCCCGCGTCGGCCTCGACGACGTCCAGCGCGGACTGGCCGACCAGCCGAGCTACGAGGACGCGATCGAACCGCGGGCGATCGGTGCGACCTGCGGCGGGGTGCGGGTGTGGTCGGTGTACGTGCCGAACGGGCGAGTGCCGGGGCACACCCACTACGACTACAAGTTGCGCTGGTTGAACGCGCTGCGCGAGACGGTCGAGGCGGAGAAGAAGCTGGACCTGCCGTTCGCGGTGCTCGGCGACTTCAACATCGCGCCCGCCGACACCGACGTCTGGGACATCGCCGCCTACACCGACTCCACCCACGTGACCGCGCCGGAACGCGAGGCGCTCGGCCGGGTGCTCGAAGCCGGGCTGACCGACGTGCTGCCGCGGCCGCTCAAGTACGACCAGCCGTTCACCTACTGGGACTACCGCCAGCTGGCCTTCCCGAAGAACCGCGGCATGCGCATCGACCTGGTGCTCGCCGACCCGCGGTTCGCCGGCGCGATCACCGACTCCTACGTCGACCGCGAGGAACGCAAGGGCAAGGGCGGCTCCGACCACGCACCGGTGGTCGTCGACCTCGAGCTCTAGCCGACCTCGGGCTCTAGCCCTCTGAGCCGGCCTCGTTCTCGGCGTGGAACCGGCGGTGCAGCTTGCGCAGCGCACGCACCGCCGCGACCGCCCGATCCCGGTCGACCGCCTGCACGGCGAGCACCGAGTAGTACTCGTCCTCGGGCAGTTCGAGCCGCGCGAAGGACGCGCCGTCGGGGAAGCTCACCGACAGCACGTCCGACCAGGAGAACCGCTTCGAGCCCAGCACGTTGCGCACGGTGACACCCTCGGCGTCGGCGGTCGCCCTCGGCAGCGCGAAGAGCATGGTCAGCCCGGCCAGCAGCACGCCGATGCCGATCATCGCCACCTGGTCGGCGGTCTGGAAGATCACCCCGGTGTCGGAGTTGCGCAGCAGCAGGGCCACCGTGGTGAACACGCCGATCAGCAGCAGTGCCAGCGCGCCGCACATCCACACCGCCCGGCGCGGGCGGACGGTCACACTGGCCGGCTCGGTGGTCATCCTCGTTCCAGTCACGCTCGTCCCGGTCACACGAATCCTCGTTCGGTCCACGGCTGCCGCAGGCCACGCAGCACGTGCGCGGTGTCCAGCGCCGCCACGGTCGCCTCGGCGCCCTTGTCCTCGGCCGAGCCGGGCAACCCGGCCCGGTCCCGTGCCTGCTGTTCGGTGTCGCAGGTGAGCACCCCGTTGCCGACCGGCGTGCTCTCGTCGAGCGCCACCCTGGTCAGCCCCGCGGTCACCGCGTCGCACACGTACTCGAAGTGCGGCGTCCCGCCGCGGATCACCACGCCGAGCGCGACCACCGCGTCGTGCGTGCGCGCCAGCGCCTGCGCGACCACCGGCAGTTCCACCGCCCCGGAGACCCGGACCACGGTGGGCTCCTCCTCCAGCTTCGCCTCGCGGGCGGTGGCCAGCGCGCGCTCGAGCAGGCTGCCGGTGATCTCCTCGTGCCACTTGGTGGCCACGATCGCCAGGCGCAGGTTCGCGCACTCGCTCAGGTCGAACCCGTTGGACGGCCGTCCTTCCCCGCTCACCGGCCGCCACCCCCGTTCACCACGTCGTCGCCGCCCACGGCGCCGACAGCGCCCACGTCGTCGAAGTGCTCCAGCTGGGACAGGTCGTGCCCCATCCGGTCGCGCTTGGTCTTGAGGTAGCGCAGGTTCTCCGGGTTGGGCGAAATCGGCAGCGGCATGCGGCCGGTCACGCGCAGGCCGTAGCCCTCCAGGCCGACGCGCTTGGCCGGGTTGTTCGTCAGCAGCCGCATCGACTTCACGCCGAGGTCGCACAGGATCTGCGCGCCGGTGCCGTAGTCGCGGGCGTCGGCGGGCACGCCGAGCGCCAGGTTCGCGTCCACCGTGTCGGCCCCGGCGTCCTGCAACTGGTAGGCCTGCAGCTTGTGCAGCAGGCCGATCCCCCGGCCCTCGTGCCCGCGCACGTAGAGCACGATCCCGCGGCCTTCCTCCGCCACGGCGGCGAGCGCGGCGTCGAGCTGCGGGCCGCAGTCGCAGCGCAGCGAGCCGAACACATCGCCGGTGAGGCACTCGGAGTGCACGCGGACCAGGATGTCCTCGCCGTCGCCGATGTCACCGTAGACGAACGCGACGTGCTCGATGCCGTCGAGCAGGCTGTCGTAGCCGACCGCGCGGAAGGTGCCGTGGGCCAGCGGGATGCGGGCCTCGGCCACCCGCTCGACCTGGCTCTCGGTCCGCCGCCGGTAGGCGATCAGGTCGGCGATGGTGATCAGCTGCAGGTCGTGGTCGGCGGCGAACACCTCGAGCTCGTCGCGGCGGGCCATGTCGCCCTCGTCCTTCTGCGACACGATCTCGCAGAGCACCCCGGCGGGTGACAGCCCGGCGAGTCGAGCCAGGTCGACCGACGCCTCGGTGTGCCCTGGCCGGCGCAGCACGCCGCCCTCCTTCGCACGCAGCGGCACCACGTGGCCGGGGCGGCGGAAGTCGGTGGAATCGGACTTCGGATCGGCCAGCAACCGGATCGTGTGACAGCGGTCGGCGGCCGAGATGCCGGTGCTGATGCCCGCGGCGGCGTCCACCGTGACCGTGTACGCGGTGCCGCGCTGGTCCTGGTTCGTGTGGTACATCGGCGGCAGGTCGAGGCGCTCGCAGTCCTGTTCGGTCAGCGCGACGCAGACGTAGCCCGAGGTGTAGCGCACCATGAACGCGAGCAGCTCCGGCGTGGCCTTCTCCGCGGCGAAGATGAGGTCACCCTCGTTCTCGCGGTCCTCGTCGTCGACCACGACCACCGGCTTGCCCGCCCGGATGTCGGCGATCGCCCGGTCGATCGCGGCGGCGTGCGCGCCGGGTCCGGCCGGGGTCTGTCCGCTCGCCGGCGCCCACTCGTCGATCTCACTCATCCGCGCTGCTCCTTGGTGCCGCCGTCAGTACCGCCATTGTCCACCGTGTGCGTCCCGGCCGTCGGCAGATGTGGCGCAGCCAGCTTCTCCACGTACTTCGCCAGCACGTCGACCTCGAGGTTGACCGAATCGCCCGGTTCCCGCCTGCCGAGAGTGGTCAGCTCGAGCGTGGTCGGGATGAGCGCGATGGAGAACTCCTCGGCACCGATCGCGGCCACGGTCAGCGACACCCCGTCCACCGCGATCGACCCCTTCTCCACCACGTACCTGGCCAGCGCGGGCGGCAGCGCGAAGTGGGTCAGCCCGTCCGGGTCCCTGGACAGGAACACCCCGGTGCCGTCCACGTGACCCTGCATGATGTGCCCGCCGAGCCGGTCGCCCAGCGCGGTCGCGCGCTCCAGGTTGACCCGGTCACCCTTGGCGACCTTGGCCAGGCTGGAGCGCTGAAGTGTCTCGTGCACCACATCCACGGTGAACGTGTCGCCGCTCACCTCGACCACGGTCAGGCAGACGCCGTTGACCGCGATGGAGTCGCCGTGCTTGGCGTCCGAGGTGACCACCGGCCCCCGCACGGCCAGCCGGGCGGCGTGGGTGAGCTGCTCCACGGCGGTGATCTCGCCGAGCTCTTCGACGATTCCGGTGAACACTTGAACGGCCTCCTGTTGTTTCTCGCCTCAGCGCCCGGCGGCCCGGGCGGCCTGCTCGCGCAGGGCGGCCACGGCCTTGCCGGGGTCCCCGGCGCCGTAGACCGCGGAGCCCGCGACGAAGCAGTCGACCCCCGCCTCCGCGGCCTGTTCGATGGTGTCGGCGTTGATCCCGCCGTCGATCTCCACGAGCAGCTTGAGGTGCCCGGTGTCGACCAGGCGGCGCGCGGTGCGCACCTTCTCCAGCACGTCGGCGATGAAGGATTGCCCGCCGAAGCCCGGTTCAACCGACATGACCAGCAGCGTGTCGTAGTGCTTGAGCGTGTCGAGGTGGTCCTCGAGCGGCGTGCCGGGCTTGATCGACAGGCCCGCCTTCGCCCCGGCCGCCCGCAGGTCCTTGGCCAGCTTCACCGGATCGCCCGCGGCCTCGGCGTGCACGGTCACGTTGTGCGCGCCGGCCTCGGCGTACCCGATCGCCCAGCGGTCGGGGTCCTCGATCATCAGGTGGCAGTCCAGCGGCAGGTCGGTGTGCTTGAGCAGCGACTGCACCACGGGCAGGCCCAGGGTCAGGTTCGGGACGAAGTGCGCGTCCATCACGTCGACGTGCACCCAGTCGGCCCGGGTCTCGCCGTGCCCGGCCACGGCTTCGATCTCCGCGCCGAGCCGGGCGAAGTCGGCGGAGAGGATGCTGGGTGCGATCAAGGGTCGATGTGCCACGACCCGCAGTCTAGGAGGTCGTGCCCTGGCGTCCGTCTCGCATGCTGCGATGCTCACGTCACGGGTGGGACACGCCCGGTCAGGGCCGGAGGACGACCTTGCCGACGGTCCGGCGGTGCTCCAGTTCCGTGTGCGCCCGCGCGGCTTCGGCCAGCGGGATCGGCTCGTTGACCAGTGGCACGATCCGGCCGGCCGCGACCTCGGCGAGCGCCTGGTCCTCCAGGGCGCGCATCGCGCCGGGCGTGCGCATGATCCGCTGGCCGATCGGCACCGAGACAGTCAGCCCGCGGCCGTAGAAGTCCATTGCGGACAACTCCAGTGGCTCGCCGGCCGACCAGCCGAACATGACCAGCCTGCCGCCCACGCCGAGCAGTCCCAGCGCCTCACGACCCTGGCCGCCGCCGACGCCGTCCAGCACCACGGTCACTTCACGGTCGCCGAGCGCTTCCCGGACCCGCGCCGCCCAGCCGTCCTCGCTGTAGTCGAAGACCAGGTCGGCGCCGAGTTCGCGGACGATCGCCAGCTTCTCCTCACCGCGGGCGAGGCCGATGACGAAGGCGCCGGCGTTGTGCGCGGACTGCACCGCGAAGCTGCCGATGCCGCCCGCCGCCGCGGTGACGAGCACGACGTCGGTGGCGGTGATCTTGGCGTCGTTCAGCACGGCCATCGCGGTCCGGCCGGTGCCGATGGTGGCGACCGCGCCCTCGTCGGTGACGCCGTCGGGGATCTCCTGCAGCGAGGTGACCGGCGCGACGGCGAGTTCGGCGTACCCGCCGCTGGCCGCGCCCAGGTGGGCCACCACCCGCTTGCCCAGCCAGCCGGGGTCGGCGTCCTCGCCGAGTCCGTCGACCACGCCCGCTACCTCGCGGCCCGGGGTCATCGGCAGTTCGGGCAGCGGCATCGGCCCGCCGCCGATACCTTTGCGGAGCGCGGTGTCGAGCAGGTGGACCCCGGCCGCGCGGACGCTGATCCGCACCTGCCCGCGCCCCGGCTTCGGGTTCTCCGCTTCCTCGTACCGGAGGGTCTCGGCCGGGCCGAACTCGTGCTGGCGGATCGCGTGCATGACTGGCTCCAAGATCGTCTCGAGTGGTCTCGGCACGACCGTAGGAGCTCAGGTTTACTTGAGGTCAAGCGTCCAGTTCGTCCAGTACGCCGGTCCACGGGCCGCCGTGGTCCAACCGGTTCAACCGCACGCCCGCGCCGCCGAGCGCGGCCAGGTGCCCCTGCCACGCCGGGTGCGCGAACCGCGCGTCCCGCACCTGGTAGCCGACCGCGATGGTCACGCCAGGTTCACCGAGCGCGTCGCCGAGCACGGTCAGCGCCTGGTTGTCGGCCAGGCCCAGCGCCAGCTTGGCCACCGAGTTGGCCGACGCCGGCGCGAACAGGAAGTACGCCGGATCCGGGTGCGGCCGTGGTTCACCGGGCAGCCGTGAGACCGACCGGACGGGCAGATCCGTCAGTTCCCGCAGGCGCTCCAGTTCGCCGGCCGAGTCCAACCAGCGCGACGCGGTCGGCGTGAGCGTGATGGCCAGCCGCCAGCCGCGGGCGGCCGCCGGTTCGGCGAGTTCGGTGCGGAAGCGGGTGTCGAGGCCGCCGCAGGAACTGCCGACGAGCCCGAGCACTCGATCCATCAGGCGGTCTCCGGACGGCGCAGAACCGCGCAGAACATCGCGTCGGTGCCGTGCCGGTGCGGCCACAGCTGCACGTACGGCCCGTCACCGAGCTGCGGCACGCCGGGGAAGAACTCGCGCGCGTCGAGCGTCTCGGCCTTGGCGCGGCGGGCGATCTCCCCCACCACGCCCTCGGTCTCGGCGAGGTGCGGCGAGCAGACCACGTAGGTGACGATGCCGCCGGGCCGCACCAGCTTCAGCGCGGAGGCGAGCAGTTCCGCCTGCAGCTTGGTCAGGTCCGCCACATCCGACGGCTGGCGCCGCCAGCGTGACTCGGGACGGCGGCGCAGCGAGCCGAGGCCGCTGCACGGCGCGTCGACCAGGACGCGGTCGTAGCCCTCTTCCAGTTCGGGTTCGCGGCCGTCGGCGACGTGCACGGTCACCGGCAGGCCCTCGGTCGACTTCCGGACCAGGTTCGCCCGGTGCGGCGCCTTTTCCACCGCGTCCACGGTGGCGCCGGACAACGCGGCGAGCGCGCCGAGCATGAGGGCCTTGCCGCCCGGTCCCGCGCACAGGTCGAGCCAGCGCTCGTCACGGCCGTCGACCGGGACCCTGGTCACCGCGACCGCGCACAGCTGACTGCCTTCGTCCTGCACGGCGGCCAGCTTTTCGCGCACCGGTTCGGCGTCGGCGGGGTCACCGGAACCGGCGGGCAGCCGCACGCCGTAGGGCGAGTAGGGCGCCGGGTCGCCGCCGGTGATCGCGGCCAGTTCGTCGGCGGAGATCTCACCCGGACGGGCGACCAGGTGCACCTCGGGTCGCGCGTCGTCGGCGGCGAGGGCCGCTTCCAGCTCGGGTCCCTTGTCCCCCAGCGCTTCCGCGAAGGAACGGGCGACCCAGCGCGGGTGCGCGGTGCGCAGCGCGAAGTTGCCGATCGGATCCTCGTCGGGCGACGGCGCGAGCTCGTCGAGCCAGGCCGCCTCGTCCTTGGCCGAGACCGCGCGCAGCACGGCGTTGACGAAACCGGCGGTGTGCGAACCGGCGTCCGCGCGTACGAGGTCCACAGTGGACGTCACGGCGGCGTGCTCGGGGATCCGCGTGCGCAGCAACTGGTAGGCACCCAGCCGGAGGCCATCCAGCACCACACCGTCCACTCTGGACAGCGGCCGGTCGAGGCAGGCAGTGATCACCGCGTCGAGCAGGCCCTGCGCCCGGGAGGCGCCGTAGGTCAGCTCGGTCGCGAGCGCGGCGTCGCGCCCCTTGATCCGGCGCTCGCGCAGCAGATCCGGGAGTACCAGGTTCGCGTAGGCGTCGCGTTCGCGGACGGCGCGGAGCACGTCCAGCGCGGCCCGGCGGGCGGGGTCCTCGGGCGGCGGGCGGCGCGGTCCGTCCTTGCGCGGCGCCGGACGGCCGCGTTGCGGCCTCGACGGGCGCCGCTCCCCGCGGTCGGCGCGGTCGGCGCGGTCACCACGGTCGCCGCGCTCACCGCGGTGGGGCTGGCTGTTCATGTCAGGCGCTCTCCCTGCTCGATCCTCGTGCCGCGCGCCCAATCGGTGGCAGCCATTCGTTTTTTGCCCTGCGCCTGCACCTGGCCGAGCACCACCGGTCTGGTGGCGGTCCCGGCGAGCACCCGCTTCTTCTCCACCCGCAGCTCACCCGGCGCGAGCGGCTCGTCCGGGTCTTCCGCGACCGACACCGGTCCCAGTTTGACCCGCTCCCCGCGGAACTCCGCCCAGGCACCGGGATCCGGGGTGACCGCGCGGACCAGCCGGTCCACCGCGATGGCCGGGTCCTCGAACGAGACCCGCGCGTCTTCCACGGAGATCTTCGGCGCGTAGCTGAGGCCCTCCGGGGTCTGCGGGACCGCGGTCAGCTTGCCGTCCTCGATGCCATCCATTGTGGACAACAGCAGCCGGGCGCCGGACTCGGCGAGCCTGCCGAGCAGTTCCCCGGCGGTGTCGGTGGCGGCGATCTTCTCGGTCACCACGCCGAAAACCGGTCCGGCGTCGAGTTCCTTGACGATCCGGAAGGTGGAGGCGCCGGTGATCTCGTCGCCCGCCCGGACCGCCGCCTGCACCGGCGCCGCGCCACGCCACGCGGGCAGCAGCGAGAAGTGCAGGTTCACCCAGCCGTGCACCGGGATGTCGAGCGCGGCCTGCGGCAGCAGCGCGCCGTAAGCGACCACGGGACAGGCGTCCGGGGCCAGTTCGGTCAGCCGGGCCAGGAAATCCGGGTCGCCGGCGCGCGCCGGGGTGAGCACCTCGATGCCGTGCTCGTCGGCGAGCGCGCCGACGGGTGAGCGCAGCACCTTGCGGCCACGGCCGGCCTGGGCGTCGGGCCGGGTCACCACGGCGACGACCTCATGGCGGCCGGAGTCGAGCAGGGCGCGCAGCGCGGGCACGGCCGGTTCCGGGGTACCGGCGAAGACCAGCCTCATCGGACCCCCTCGGGGGTACCGGCGGGTGGTGGGAAGGAGTCAAGGGGAGCGAACATCACCGGCGAGTCTATCCGCCGGTGATGTTCGCCCCGACCTCGCCGGTCAGGGGTGCGGAACGGGCAGCACCACCCGGGCGGAGCCACCGCCGCGCCGCACCGGTTCCGCGGCGGCGAGCCAGCGGCCGTCCGGCAGCAGTTCCACCGCCGTCGACGCGCCGATCTCCCCCGGCGCCGAAGCGAACTCCTGCCCGAGCGCGCGCAGCTGCGCGGTCTCCGGCTGGTTCAGGAACGCCTGCTCGACCTGCGCGTTGTCCGAGTTCCGCTGCGACGCGCGTGGTTCGGCGATGGCTTCGACCAGCGACAGGTCGCGGTCGAGCCGGCCGGTCAGCACCTGCAGCACGGTGGTGATGATCGACGCGCCACCCGGGGAACCGGCGGCGAGCAACGGCTTGCCGTCCTTGAGCACGATCGTCGGCGCCATCGAGGACCGCGGCCGCTTGCCCGCGGCGGGCAGGTTCGGGTCGGGCACGCCCGGCGTCACCGGCACCATGGAGAAGTCGGTCAGCTCGTTGTTCAGCAGGAAGCCGCGGCCGGGCACGACCATGCCGCTGCCCCCTTCCTGCTCGATGGTCAGCGTGTAGGCGACCACGTTGCCCCACCTGTCCGCGGCGGTGAGGTGCGTGGTGTTCTCGCCCTCGTACGGCGTGGGCGCCGGGGTGTCGCCCGCCGCGCACGGCTGGGGATCGCGCGGGTCACCTGGTGCGACCGGGCTGACCAGTGCCTGGGCCGGGTCGATCAGGCACGCGCGGCTGTCGGCGAACTCCTGGCTCAGCAGTTCCGCGGACGGCACGTCCACGAACGCCGGGTCGCCGATCCAGCGGTTGCGGTCGGCGAAGGACAACCGGGTGGATTCGAGGAACCGGTGCAGGTACTGCGTCTTGTCCAGCTGCGACAGGTCGGTGCCTTCGAGGATGTTCAGCGCCTCGCCGACGGACAGCCCACCGGACGAGGGCGCGGGCATCCCGTAGACGTCGAGCCCGCGGTACTCGGTGTGGGTCGGTTCGCGGTCGACCGTGCGGTACTTCGCCAAGTCCTCCCCGCTCAACTTGCCGGGGCGGACCTTGAGACCGGCGGCCGGGTCGACCGGGGGCTGCTGGACCGTGCGCACCACGTCCTCGCCGATGCGGCCGCGGTAGAGCGCCGCGTTGCCGGTGCGCGCCAGCTCGCGGTAGGTCTTGGCGAGGTCCGGGTTGGCGAACCGGCTGCCCACCACCGGCGGCGCGCCACCGGGCAGGTAGAGCTCGCGCGTCGCCGGGAACGCGCTGAAGCGGGCGGCGTTGTTCGCGATCTGGTCGTGGAAGGTCTTGTCCACGGTGAACCCGTGCCTGGCCAGGTCCTCGGCCGGTTTCATCGCCTTGGCCAGCGGCAGGGTGCCCCACTTGCGCAGCGCGTCGAGCCAGGTGGCCGGGGTGCCGGGCGTGCCGACGGACAGCCCGCTGGTCACCGCCTCGGCGAACGGGATCGCCTTGCCGTTCTCGACGAACAGGTTCTCGTCCGCGGTGCCGGGCGCGGTCTCGCGGCCGTCGATGGTGTGCACCTTGCCGGTGCGTGCCTCGTAGAAGACGAAGAACCCGCCGCCGCCGATGCCCGCGGAGAACGGGTCGGTGACCCCGAGCGCCGCGGCCGTGGCCACCGCCGCGTCCACCGCGTTGCCGCCGCGGCGGAGCACGTCGATGCCGATCTGGCTGGCGTCGGCGTCGATGCTGGACACCGCGCCGAGGTGGCCGACCTGCTCGGGAACCTTGCCCGGCGGCGCGCCGGGGGCCGCCGACGCGGGGGCACCGGCGGTGAGCAGTGCCGTCGCGCACGACACGGCGAGAACGCTGCGGAGGAGTCGGGTTCTGCGCTGAACAGGCATGCGCGACATCCTGCCCCAGCGCACCGCGAAAATCACCAGTCTCGGCGGTCAGCCGGTCTCGCGGAGGTAATTGCGGCCGGTGATGATCGTACCGGTGCGTTCGCCGGGGATCTCGTGATCGAGCAGCGCGGCGATCCCGGCCGCGGCGGACGGTTCAACCAGTTGACCCGTGGTTTCGCGGAGCAGGCGCATCGCCCGGCCGATGGTCGCCTCTTCGACGGCCAGCATGTCGTCGACGTACTCGAGCATCCAGCCGACCGCGGCGGGCACCGGCACGCGGACCGCGATCCCGTCGGCCATGGTGTCCACGCTGTCGGTGGTGACGGGGGTGCGGTCGTGCCAGCTGCGCAGCATCGCGGGCGCACCAGCCGCACACACACCGATGACCCTGGTCCAGGCGCTGTGTGCTTTGAGATAGCAGCCGATACCCGCGATCAGCGCCCCGTTGCCGACCGGCACCAACAACGTATCGAGGTCGAGAGGCACGAGCTCGACGCCGATCGTTCCCGCGCCCTCCGCGATCGCCGGCGCCTCGCCGTCCTCCACGAACAACCGCCCGTCAGCCGCGGCGTACTCACGCGCGGCGTCCTTCGCCACGTCGAAGTCGGCTCCGAACTGCTTCACGTCCGCGCCGAACGACCGCATGCGCGCGACCTTGCCCGCGTTCGCGTTCTCCGCGGTGAACACGGTGACCGGAATGCCCCGCGCGGCGGCGGCGTAGGCGATCCCCTGGCCGAAGTTGCCCGCGGAAGCGCAGACGACCTCCCGCCCTGGTTCGAGCCCGCGGACGAAGTAGCTCGCCCCGCGACCTTTGAATGAGCCGAGCGGGTTCAGCGTCTCGACCTTGAGCACCAGCTCGCGGCCCAGCCGCTGGTCCAGCACCGGATCGTGGAACTGCGGGGTGTTGCGGAAGAGCGGTTCAACCAGCTGACCAGCTTCGGCGATGTTCGCCGCGGAGAGCGCCACCATCTGCGTATCGTATACGATGAGCAGGTGTCCGCGACGCCTATCACCCGCGCCGAGCCCCTGCGCGACGCCGTGTACGCGCGGATCGTCGAGTTGTTCTGGTCCGGCGCCTATCCGCCGGGCACCGCGGTCACCGAGGCCGCCTTGTCACGCCAGTTGGACGTCTCCCGCACACCGGTCCGCGAAGCACTCCTCCGCCTCGAAGCCGAGGGCGTGCTGCGTTCAGCCCTGGCGAAGGGCTTCACCGTGCGCCCCCTCGACGCTCGAGAGGCCGCCGAGTTGTACCCGATCCTGGGCACGCTGGAGAGCCTCGCCGTGCGAACCGCGGGCACTCCTCCGCCCTCGGTGGTGCGCGCACTCGAACACATCCTCGCCGAGCTCGAAGACTGCACCGACCCCATCCGGCGCTGGCGCCTCGACTCGGACTGGCACGCGGGCTTGGTCGCCGCTGCGGGCAACCGCCAGCTCCAGGAGATGGTCAGCCGGGTGCGCACCAACCTGTCGCGCTACGAGCTGACCTACATGCGCGAGACGGTCGACCGCACTGAACCGGACCGCCAGCACCTCGAAATCCTCGTCGAGTTCGCCTCCGGCGACACCGATCGCGCCGCGGACCTGCTCACCGCTCACTGGGAGGCGGGGATGCGGGCCGTGCTCAACTGGTTGAACTCGCCCGCCGACCGCCCGTAGGCACGCGGGCTTCGCCGGTCCTAGATCAGCTCCAGCGGATCCAGCTGCACCCGCAGCGCCTCGGCTTCCTTCCGCGCGCTGCGCACGGCCTGCCCACTCGCCAGCGCCGCCGCCAGCGCGCGGCCGTCTTCGCGCGGAACGCGGATCAGCATGCGCTCCCGTTCCGACCGGCCCTCGTCGTCGATCTCACCGAGCGGCACCGGCCCCAGCAGCTCGGCCGTGTTCGGCAGCCGCGTCTCGTCGAGGTAGGAGGCGACGGTCTCCGGAGTGCCCTCCACGCTGGCCATTCGCACCGCCGGCGGGAAGCCCAGCTCGCGGCGTTCACCCAGTTCGACACTCGCGTGCCAGGCGGGATCCCAGCGCATCAGCGCCTGCACCGGCTTCAGCGCGGCCTCCGCCCCGACGATCACCCGGCCGCCCTCCGGCCCCGGCCGCACCAACGCCGCCGCGGCCATCCACCGGCGCAGCGTCTCCTCGGCCGCGCGCAGGTCCTGCCTGCCGAGCAGCGCCCAGCCGTCGAGCAGCAGCGCGGCCCCGTAACCGCCTTCGGCGACCGGTTCCGCGCCCGGCGTCGCGACCACCAGCGCCGGGCGCGCGGGCACCTCCGCCAGCACCTCGGTCGCACCGGAAGTACGCACGGCGATCCCGGGGAACGCACGGCCCATCTCCTCGGCGGTCCGCTTCGCGCCGATCACCACCGCCCGCAGACGCGCCGAGCCGCAGGCCGGGCAGCGGAACCCGGCCTCGGGAACGCCGCACCACCGGCAATGGGGGGCCCGCGGGCCATCCTGGTCGCGTCCACCTGGCAGGACCAACGGCCCCGCGCAGCGGCGACACCGCGCCGGGGTGCGGCACTGACCGCAGGCGAGGGCGGGGACATAGCCGCGTCGCGGCACTTGGACCAGCACCGGCGCACCGGCGGCCAGCCCCTGGCGTGCCGCTTCGAAGGCGACCGACGGCAGGCGCGCCGCCTTCGCGGCCTCGTCCCTGGCGACGTCGAAGTCCTCCCCCACCGGCGTGATCCGGGGTGAGCGCGCGCGCAGGTCCTCCCGGCTCGCCACGATCGGATGCGCCCAGCCGGTCTCGACGAGCAGCTGCGCCTCGGCCGTCCGGTTGAACCCGGCGACCAGGAGCGACGCGTTGCTGGCGTGCGCCCGGACCATGAGCACGTCCCGCACCTGCGGGTACGGCATGTGCGGGTCGGCGTGCAGGTCGTCCCCGTCGTCCCAGACCACGAACAGGCCGGGGTTGTCCACCGGGGCGAACATGGTGGCCCGCGTGCCGACGACCACCTTGACCGCCCCGCGCGACACGGCGAGCCAGCGGCGGTAGCGCTCGGCGGGCCCGCTCTCCGCGGTCAGCGCGACGACCGCCTCGTCGCCGACCAGTTCGACGCAGGCCTGGTGCACCCGCTTCAGGTCGCGTTGATCCGGGACGACCAGGACCGCGCCCCGCCCGGCGGCGGCGACGGTGGCCGCCGCTTCGGCGAGCCGGCGCGGCCAGTCCTCCCCCGGCAACGCCTGCCACACCGCGTGCGCCCGGCGCCCCGAACCGACCGCTTCGATGAACGAGCCACCGGCGGGATAGCGCGGCCAACCGGTTTGACCGGGTGCCTCCGGCACCGGCGCCGGCTCGCGCGGCGGTTCGCCTTCGGCCTTCGCGTGCCGCGGCGGGATGGCCAGGCGCAGCACGTCGATCAGCGTGCCGCCGTACCGCTGCGCCACCGCCCGCCCCAGCGCGGCCAGCTCCGGCCCGAGCACCGGTTCACTGGAGGTGACCCGCTCCAGGAAGCTCAGCTTGCCCTGGTGCTCGGTGGTGTCCGCGCGTTCGAGCAGGAAACCGTCGACCAGCTGGCCGGCGAACCGGACCCGCACCCGGCAGCCCGGCACCGCGGTCTCGTGGAACTTCTCCGGCACCTGGTAGTCGAACGTGCGGTCCAGGTGCGCGAGCGGCACGTCCACGACCACCCTGGCGACCGGTTCGCTCGGCGCCGGTTTCTGCGCACCCCGGCGCTCGGCGGCGGCGGCTTTCGCGGCCGCCGCCTTCGACTTCGGTGCGGCGCGGTTGACCGTGGCGGCCGCGCCGGTCCCCGTCTTGCGCGGGGCGGGCGGCGGCTCGGGGAGGTCCCACAGCGGGGTCGCGCCGTTCACGTGGTGATCTCTACCAGAAGAAGCCCTCGGCCCCGATCGGGGCCGAGGGCTTCAGCGGAACGAGTGCTCAGGCGCCGGCGATCGACCGCAGGTCGGCCGCACGCTGCGTGCTCTCCCAGGGCAGCCCGAGCTCCGGGCGGCCGAAGTGCCCGTACGCCGCGGTGGGCGCGTAGATCGGGCGCAGCAGGTCCAGGTCGCGGATGATCGCGGCCGGGCGCAGGTCGAACACCTCGCGGATAGCGGCCTGGATCTTCGACGGGTCCACCGTCTCGGTCCCGAAGGTCTCCACGAACAGGCCCACCGGGGACGCCTTGCCGATCGCGTAGGCGACCTGCACCTCGACCCGTGAAGCCAGCCCGGCGGCCACCACGTTCTTGGCCACCCAGCGCATCGCGTACGCCGCGGACCGGTCCACCTTCGACGGGTCCTTCCCGGAGAACGCGCCGCCACCGTGGCGGGCCATGCCGCCGTAGGTGTCGACGATGATCTTGCGGCCGGTCAGCCCGGCGTCACCCATCGGCCCGCCGATGACGAAGCGGCCGGTCGGGTTGACCAGCAGCCGCACGTCGGTGGTGTCGAGCTCCAGCTCGGCCAGCTCCGGCGCGACCACGTGCTCCTTGACGTCGACGCCGAGCATCTTCTCCAGGTCGATGCCGTCGGCGTGCTGGGTCGACACGACCACGGTGTCCAGGCGCACCGGCTGGTCACCGGCGTACTCGATGGTCACCTGGGTCTTGCCGTCCGGGCGCAGGTACGGCAGCACGCCGTTGTTGCGCACGCCGGTCAGGCGCTGCGAGAGCCGGTGCGCCAGCGCGATCGGCAGCGGCATCAGCTCGGGCGTGTCCGAGCAGGCGTAGCCGAACATCAGGCCCTGGTCGCCCGCGCCCTGGCGGTCGATGTCGTCGGCGGCGTTCTCCAGCCGCGACTCGTACGCGGTGTCGACACCTTGCGCGATGTCCGGCGACTGCGCGCCGATCGCCACGTTGACCCCGCACGAGTTGCCGTCGAACCCCTTGGCGGACGAGTCGTAGCCGATGCGCAGGATCACGTCCCGCACGATGGTCGGGATGTCGGCGTAGGCCTCGGTGGTCACCTCGCCGGCGACGTGCACCTGGCCGGTGGTGATCAGGGTTTCCACGGCGACCCGGCTGCGCGGGTCCTTGCTCAGCAGGGCATCAAGGATCGAGTCGCTGATCGCATCGCAGATCTTGTCCGGATGTCCCTCGGTCACCGACTCGGAAGTGAACAACCTGCGGTTCGACGCACTCACGATTCTCGTCACTTCCCTTTCTTGGGTCCCCTGGTCACCCGTAAGCGTACTGGCCCGCGAGCCTCAAACACCTTGTGTTTTGCGCAAGCCCACAACCGCGTCCCAGACCGCGGCCGCCAGTTGCGCTTTCGCGCCGAGCGGGATAGGCACCTCGGTGCCGTCCGCGCCGAGCAGCCAGCCGGAGTTGTCCTCCACCTCGAACGCCTTGCCCTCGCCGACCGCGTTGACCACCAGCAGGTCAGCGCCCTTGCGCTTGAGTTTGGCCCGAGCGTGGTGGAGTACGTCGCCACCGGCGTCCCCGGTTTCGGCGGCGAATCCGACCACCACCTGTCCCGGCGGACGGGCCTGGACCAAGCCGGCCAGAATGTCCGGATTGCGCACCAATTCGACGGTCGGTGCCCCGCCGTCATCGCTTTTCTTGATTTTGTGCTCGGCTCGGGAAGCGGGCCGGAAATCGGCCACCGCGGCCGCCATCACCACCACATCGGCGGTTGCGGATTCGGCGCGAACCACTTCGGAAAGCTGATCGGCGGTCGACACGTGCACCACCGCCGCGCCCGCGGGATCGGGCAGATCGACGGTGTGGGCGGCGACCAGGGTGACCTCGGCGCCGCGCTGCGCGGCCACGCGCGCGAGCGCGTAACCCTGCTTGCCGGAAGATCGGTTGCCGAGGTAGCGGACCGGGTCGAGCGGCTCGCGCGTGCCTCCGGCCGAGATCACCACGCGCAGGCCCTCGAGGTCACGCGGCAGCGCGTCCGGGGCGGCGAGCAGCAGTCGCGCCAGGTCGACGATCTCGCGCGGGTCGGCCAGCCTGCCCTTGCCGGTGTCGGCGCCAGTCAACCGGCCCGCGTCCGGTTCGGTGACCACGAGTCCGCGCGAGCGCAGCAGCGCGACGTTGTCCCTGGTGGCCGGGTGCTGCCACATCTCGGTGTGCATGGCCGGGAAGAACGCCACCGGGCACCTGGCCACCAGCAGCGTGCCGGTCAGCAGGTCGTCGGCGAGCCCGTGCGCGGCCCTGGCCAGCAGGTCCGCGGTGGCGGGCACCACCAGCACCAGGTCCGCCTCGTGGCCGATGCGGACGTGCTGCACGCTGGGCACGTCGGTGAACACCCCGGTGTGCACGGGGTGCCCGGACAGCGCCTCGAACGTGGCCGCGCCGACGAAGTTCAGCGCGGCTTCGGTGGGCACCACGCGCACGTCGTGCCCGGACTCGGTCAGCCCGCGCAGCACTTCGCAGGCCTTGTAGGCGGCGATGCCGCCGCCGACACCGAGTACGACCCTGGGCTTGCGCCCCAGGGCCTGGCTCATTCGCCTTCGGTGTGCTCGAGCAGGCCGGCGTGGATCTCGCGCAGCGCGATCGACAGCGGCTTCTCACGGGGACCCGGCTCGACGAGCGGGCCGACGTACTCCAGCAGGCCCTCACCGAGCTGCGCGTAGTAGTCGTTGATCTGGCGGGCGCGCTTGGCCGAGTAGATCACCAGCGCGTACTTCGAACTGACCTTCTCGAGCAGGTCGTCGATCGGCGGGTTGGTGATGCCTTCGAGTTCCTCGTGCTGTGCACCCAGGGTGATGGTCACGCGCAGTACTCCTGAACGGTTGTGGAAATCAAGCTAGCTCGTCATCAAGCTTAACAACTCCGCCGCGGCGGTCTTCACGTCGGCGTTGACCACGGTCGCGTCGAACTCGCCGGACGCGGCCAGTTCACGCTCCGCTTCGGCCAGCCGGGCCCGGACCGCCTCGTCGGCTTCGGTGCCGCGGCCGGTCAGCCTGCCCACCAGCACCCCCCACGACGGCGGGACCAGCATCACCAGCCTGGCCTGCGGCATCGCGGTGCGGACCTGGCGGGCGCCCTGCAATTCGATCTCCAGGATCGCCTGCTTGCCCTCGGCCAGCGCCTTCTCCACCGGGGCGCGCGGGGTGCCGTAGCAGTTGCCGGTGAACTCGGCGTGCTCGAGCAGTTCCCCCTTGGCCACCATCGCGTCGAAGGCGGGCCGGTCGATGAAGTGGTAGTGCTCGCCGTCCACCTCGCCGGGACGGGGGCGGCGGGTGGTCACCGAGACGCTGAAGAAGATCCCCGGGTCCAGCTTGCGCAGTTCGGTGACGACACTGGACTTGCCGACCCCGGACGGCCCGGATACGACGGTGAGCCGGTGCCGGTTCCCCGCCACCGGCCCACCCTCAGCTGTGGTGCCGCCGTGTTCCTCGCTGCTCACTCGCCGCTGAACTCGGCGAGCAGCGCCTTGCGCTGCCGGTCACCGAGTCCACGCAGGCGACGGCTCGGAGCGATTTCGAGCCGCTCCATCGTCTGCTGCGCACGGACCTTGCCGACGCCGGGCAGGGCTTCCAGCAGAGCGGAAACCTTCATCTTGCCGAGAACCTCGTCCTCGTCCGCCTGCTTGAGCACATCGACCAGCGTGGTGCCACCCCGCTTCAGCCGCTCCTTGAGCTCTGCGCGGGCGCGACGGGCAGCAGCGGCCTTCTTCAGCGCCTCAGCACGCTGTTCCTCGGTCAGCTGGGGAAGTGCCACGATTTCCTCCGGTATTACTCAATAATTCGGCCGTCCTCGGGACGGTACCCACCTGCCATACCTGCCACAATGCGGGGGTGGGCCTCCACCTGGGGATGCGGGTGGTGGTATCGGCGTGCCGCACGCCTGTTCGGACCACTTGCGCGTACTCGGTGAACAACGTGCGCCAGGCACGGAAAGTTCAGTCCCGCAACGAATCCCGTACCCGGAACACCGCCTCCCGCAGGGCCTGGGGAGCCGGTCCGTGGCGCAGGATGTCGCGTGAGGAAGCCGCCAGCACCGCTGGTGAACCCGCCCCGAAAAGAGCACGTAAATCGGCCGCGGTGGCGCCTTGGGCGCCGAAACCGGGCGCCAGGATTGGGCCGTTCAGCCTATTCAGATCCAGCTCCCCGCGACCGATTGTCGCGCCGGCGACCACGCCGATGTCGCCGAGCGGCGCGGTTCCCGCGTTGCGCTCGGCGACCGCGTCGACGATTTCCTGCGCCACCGTGCGGCCGGACTGGGCCACCGTGCCCTGGAGTCCGGCGCTTTCCGGGTTCGACGTGCGCGCGAGCACGAACACCCCGCGCCCGCTGGTCTCGGCGGCCGTCAGCGCCGCGTCCAGCGAGCCGAACCCGAGGTAGGGCGAGACGGTGATGGCGTCGGCGGCGAGCGGGGCGCCGTCGGTCAGGTAGGCCGCGGTGTAGGCGGCCATGGTCGAACCGATGTCACCACGTTTGACGTCGAGCAGGACCAGCGTGCCCGCCGCGCGGGCCAGCTCGGCCACGCGCTCGAGCACGGCGACGCCCTTCGATCCGTAGGCCTCGAAGAACGCCGACTGCGGCTTGATGATCGCCACGTGCTCGGCGATCGCCTCGGTGGCGGTCAGCGCGAACCGCTCCAGCCCGCTCGCGTCCTCCGGCAGGCCCCACGCCCGCAGCAGGCCGGGGTGGGGGTCCACCCCGGCGCACAGCGAGCCCCGGGCCGCGATCGCCTCGGTCAGCCGCGCCCCGAACCGTTCCATGATCATTTCGAGGCCCGGAGAGCCGCCTGGAGCTCCTGGAGGGAGCGCACCCCGATGTCACCCCGGATGAGCGCCTCGATGCCGTGTACGGCCGCGGCAGCGCCCTGGATCGTGGTGATGCAAGGGATGTCGCGGGAAACGGCGGCCGTGCGGATCTCGTATCCGTCCACCCGCGGGCCGCTGTTGCCGTACGGGGTGTTGATCACCATGTCCACGCCGCCGCTGAGGATCACCTCGACCACGTTGGGCTCGCCTTCGGTGCTGCCCTCGAAGTGCTTGCGCAGCACCGAGCACTGGATCCCGTTGCGGCGCAGCACTTCCGCGGTGCCGGAAGTGGCCAGGATCTCGAAGCCGAGGTCGGCGAGGCGCTTGACCGGGAAGACCAGCGAGCGCTTGTCCCGGTTGGCCACCGAGACGAAGACCCGGCCCGAGGTGGGCAGTGAACCGTAGGCGCCGCTCTGCGACTTGGCGAACGCCTTGCCGAAGGAGACGTCCACGCCCATGACCTCACCGGTGGACTTCATCTCCGGGCCCAGCAAGGAATCCACGCCGTGGCCCTCCGGGGTGCGGAACCGGTGGAAGGGCAGCACGGCTTCCTTGACCGACACCGGCGAGTCGGCGGGCAGGTCGCCGCCGTCGCCCTCGGCCGGGAGCACGCCGGAAGCGCGCAGCTCCTTGATCGTGGAGCCGGTCATGATCAGCGAAGCCGCCTTCGCCAGCGGCACCGCGGTCGCCTTGGACACGAACGGCACCGTGCGCGAGGCACGCGGGTTCGCCTCCAGCACGTAGAGCACGTCGTCCTTGAGCGCGTACTGCACGTTCAACAGGCCGCGCACGCCGACGCCGCGCGCGATCGCCTCGGTGGACCGGCGGACGGTGTCCAGATCGGTCCGGCCCAGGGTGATCGGCGGCAGCGCGCACGAGGAGTCGCCGGAGTGGATGCCGGCCTCCTCGATGTGCTCCATCACGCCGCCCAGGTACAGCTCCTCGCCGTCGAACAGGGCGTCCACGTCGATCTCGATGGAGTCGTCGAGGAAGCGGTCGACCAGCACCGGGTGTTCCGGGGTGACCTCGGTGGCGCGCTGGATGTAGCCGGCCAGGGTCTGCTCGTCGTAGACGATCTCCATGCCGCGGCCGCCGAGCACGTACGACGGGCGCACCAGCACCGGGTAGCCGATCTCGTCGGCGATCCGCTTGGCGCCTTCGAAGGAGGTCGCCGTGCCGTAGCGCGGGGCTGGCAGCCCCGCCGCCCGCAGCACCTCGCCGAAGGCACCGCGGTCCTCGGCCAGGTGGATCGCCTCGGGTGAGGTGCCGACCACCGGCACCCCGGCCGCGGCGAGGCGGCGCGCGAGGGCCAGCGGGGTCTGTCCACCCAGTTGGACGATGACGCCGGCGACCGTGCCCGACTCGCGTTCGGCGTGCACCACCTCGAGCACGTCCTCGAAGGACAGCGGCTCGAAGTAGAGCCGGTCGGAGGTGTCGTAGTCGGTGGACACGGTCTCCGGGTTGCAGTTCACCATCACCGCTTCGAACCCGGCCTCGCGCAGGGCCAGCGCGGCGTGCACGCAGGAGTAGTCGAACTCGATGCCCTGCCCGATCCGGTTCGGGCCGGAGCCGAGGATGAGCACCTTCGGCTTGTCCGGCTGGGGCGCCACCTCCGACTCCGCGGCGGGATCGGTCTCGTAGGCCGAGTAGTGGTACGGGGTCTTCGCGGCGAACTCGGCCGCGCACGTGTCCACCGTCTTGAACACCGGGCGCACGCCGAGGCGGTGCCGCAGCGCCCGCACGCCGTCCTCACCGGCCAGTTCGGGGCGCAGCGCGGCGATCTGGCGGTCGGACAGGCCGGTCCGCTTGCCGCGGCGCAGCAGTTCGCCGTCGAGCACCGGCGCGGTGGAGATCTCCTTGCCCACCTCGCCGATCAACGCGATCTGGTCGATGAACCACGGGTCGATCCAGCTGGCCTCGTGCACCTGCTGGACCGTGGCGCCCAGTCGCAGGGCCCGCTCCACCGCGTACAGGCGGCCGTCGTGCGGGGTGCGCAGGTCCTCCAGGGTGGACTCGAGGGTGGCACCGTCGGGGTCGGGCGTGGTCCAGAAGCCCGCCGCCTTGGTGTCGATCGAGCGCAGCGCCTTGCCGAGCGCTTCGGGGAAGCTGCGGCCCATGGACATGGCCTCGCCGACGCTCTTCATGGTGGTGGTGAGCGTCGGGTCCGCGCCGGGGAACTTCTCGAAGGCGAACCGCGGCACCTTCACCACGACGTAGTCCAGCGTCGGCTCGAACGAGGCCGGGGTCTCGCCGGTGATGTCGTTGCGGATCTCGTCGAGGGTGTAGCCGATGGCCAGCTTGGCGGCGATCTTGGCGATCGGGAAGCCGGTCGCCTTCGAGGCCAGCGCGCTCGACCGCGACACCCGCGGGTTCATCTCGATGACCACCATGCGGCCGTCGCGCGGGTTGATCGCGAACTGGATGTTGCAGCCGCCGGTGTCCACGCCGACCGCGCGCAGCACGTCGATGCCGACGTCGCGCATGTGCTGGTATTCGCGGTCGGTCAGGGTCATGGCGGGCGCCACGGTGACCGAGTCACCGGTGTGCACGCCCATCGCGTCGATGTTCTCGATCGAGCAGATGACCACCACGTTGTCGCTGCGGTCGCGCATCAGCTCGAGTTCGTACTCCTTCCAGCCGAGCACGCTCTCCTCGATGAGCACCTCGGTGACCGGGCTTTCCTCGAGCCCCGTCGAGGCCAGGCGCTCCAGGTCCTCCGGGGTGTGCGCCATGCCCGAGCCGAGCCCGCCCATGGTGAACGACGGGCGGATGACCACCGGCAGGCCGAGGTCCTCGACCGTCTTGCGGACCTCGTCCATCGAGTGGCACACCGCGCTGCGCGGCACGTCGGCGCCGACCTGCCGGACGATGTCCTTGAACTTCTGCCGGTCCTCGCCGCGCTGGATGGCGTCGATGTCGGCGCCGATCAGTTCGACGCCGTACTTCTCCAGGACGCCGCGTTCGTGCAGAGCGACCGCGCAGTTCAGCGCGGTCTGCCCGCCGAGGGTGGCCAGGAGCGCCTGGGGACGTTCAGCTGCGATGACCTTCTCGACGAAGTCCGGGGTGACCGGCTCGATGTAGGTCGCGTCGGCGAACTCCGGATCGGTCATGATCGTCGCCGGGTTGGAGTTCACCAGGCTGACCCGCAGGCCCTCTTCGCGCAGCACGCGGCAGGCCTGGGTGCCGGAGTAGTCGAATTCGGCGGCCTGCCCGATCACGATCGGGCCGGATCCGATGACGAGGACGTGCTCGATGTCTGTGCGTTTCGGCATTACTTGGCTGTCTCCATCAGGGTGACGAACTCGTCGAAGAGGGGGGCCGCGTCGTGCGGGCCGGCGGCGGCTTCGGGGTGGTACTGCACGGAGAACGCGGGAACGTCCTCGGCGCGCACGCCCTCGACCGTGTCGTCGTTCGGGCAGTAGTGGCTGATCGTCGCGGCGCCGAAGGGCGAGTCGAACCGCTGGCCGGGCTCGCCCTCGAGAGCGAAGCCGTGGTTCTGCGCGGTGATCGCCACCCGGCCGGTGGCCACGTCGATCACCGGGATGTTGATGCCGCGGTGCCCGTAACGCATCTTGTAGGTGCCCAGCCCCAGCGCGCGGCCGAGGATCTGGTTGCCGAAGCAGATGCCGAACAGCGGGATGCGCCGCTCGAGCACCGACCGGGTCAGCGCGGTGGCGTGCTCGGTGGTCGCCGGGTCGCCCGGCCCGTTGGACAGGAACACCCCGTCGGGCTCGATCTCCAGCAGCTGGTCGAGCGAGCTGGACGAGGGCAGGACGTGCACCTCGATGCCGCGCGCGGTCATCTGGCGCGGCGTGTTCGACTTGATGCCGAGGTCCAGCGCGGCGACCCGGAACCGGCGCTCGCCGACCGCGGGGACCACGTAGGCCTCGGCCGTGGTGACCTCGCCCGCCAGGTCGGCGCCCTTCATCGGCGGGCTGGCCAGCACCTCGCCGATCATCTCGTCGTCGGAGCCCAGCGCGTCACCGGAGAACACCCCGGAGCGCATCGCGCCCTGCTCGCGCAGGTGGCGGGTGAGCGTGCGGGTGTCGACCCCGGCGATGCCGACCACGCCCTGCTCGACGAGCGCGTCGTCGAGCGAGCGGGTGGAGCGCCAGTTGGACGGGGTGCGGGCGGGGTCGCGGACCACGTAACCCGAGACCCAGATGCGGGCGGACTCGTCGTCCTCGTCGTTCCACCCGGTGTTCCCGATCTGCGGCGCGGTCTGCACCACGATCTGGCGGTGGTAGGAGGGGTCGGTCAGCGTTTCCTGGTAGCCGGTCATCCCGGTGCAGAACACGGCCTCGCCGAGGGTGCGCCCCTCGGCCCCGTAGGCGGTGCCGCGGAAGACCCGGCCGTCCTCCAGTACCAGTGCGGCAGGCGTCCGGCTATTCGTCATGATTGGGCACTTCCCTTGATCTCCGTACCGTTCTTGCCGAGTTCGTCGAGCCAGCGGGGATAGGCGTCGAGGTCGTCCCCGCGGAACCCGGTGTCGAGTTCTTCACCGCCGAGGCGCCAGGTGAGCACCAGCAGGCTGTCGGTGCCCATCACCTTCCCGGCCATGCCCTTGTCCGTGCGGATCCCGGTGATCGACGCCCGCGGAATCCAAATCGCGGGGGCGCGCCCGCGGTCGACCTCGACGCCGTCTTCGTAGAGGCGCAGGGTCGCGTAACCACGCATCCCGGCGCCGCGGGTGACGACGCGCTCCTGCCAGCGGCCGGCGATCGTGGTGCTGACGTAGAGCCCGTCGGCGGCCAGCAGCGGTTCACCTGGTTCGACCGGCGGCTCCGGGAACGGCGCGATCCGCGCGCTCTGGGAGCGGGCCTTGCGGCGCCAGCCCAGCCACATGCCGTAGACGCACAGCGCGAAGAATGCCGCGACCAGCAAGGTCAGCAGTAGACGCTCCATCAGGCCAGTTTCCCTTCTCGCACGGTGAACCGCCCGCGCAGCAGGGTCGCGGTGACCGCACCCGGCAGCCGCATCCCTTCATACGGGGTGTTCGCCGCGATGCTCGCCAGTTCGGCGCCGCGCACGGTCCACTCGGCGTGCGGGTCGACCAGGGTCAGGTTCGCCGGCTCGCCGACCGCCAGCGGGCGGCCCTGGTCGGGCAGTCCGGCGATCTCGGCGGGCCGCTCGCTCATCACCCTGGCCACGCCGCGCCAGTCGAGCAGGCCGGACCGGACCATCGTCTCGGTCACGATGGACAGCGCGGTCTGCAGCCCGAGCATGCCGGGTTTGGCGGCGGCCCATTCGCAGTCCTTGTCCTGGACGGCGTGCGGCGCGTGGTCGGTGGCGACGCAGTCGATGACCCCGTCGGCCAGCGCGCGGCGCAGCCGCTCGGTGTCGGCGCCGGTGCGCAGCGGCGGGTTCACCTTGTTGACCGGGTCGTACCCGGCGAGCCGCTCGTCGGTCAGCAGCAGGTGGTGCGGGGTGACCTCGGCGCTGACCCGGGTGCCGCGTTCCTTCGCCCAGGTCAGCACGTCGGCGGTGCCCGCAGTGGAGACGTGGCAGATGTGCAGCCGGGCCCCGGCGTGCAGGGCGAGCAGGCAGTCCCTGGCCACGATCGACTCCTCGGCGGCGGCGGGCCAGCCCGCGTAACCGAGACGGGCGGCTTGTTCACCTTCGTGGGCCTGCGCGCCGACTGTGAGTCGCGGTTCCTCTGCGTGCTGGGCAATCACCACATCGAGTGCGGTGGAGTACTCCAGCGCGCGGCGCATCAGCAGCGGGTCGTGCACGCACTTGCCGTCGTCGGAGAAGACCCGCACCCCGGCGGCGGACGCGGCCATGGTGCCCAGCTCGGCGAGCTTCTCCCCGCCGAGCCCGACGGTGACCGCGCCGACCGGGTGCACGTCGACCAGACCGGCGGCCTTGCCGAGGCGCCAGACGTGCTCGACCACGACCGCGTTGTCGGCGACCGGGTCGGTGTTGGCCATGGCGAAGACCGCGGTGTACCCGCCGAGCGCGGCCGCGGCCGAACCGCTGGCGATGGTCTCGGTGTCCTCGCGGCCGGGTTCGCGCAGGTGCGTGTGCAGGTCGACGAACCCGGGGAGCAGCACCTGACCAGCGGCTTCGACGGTGGTCAGTGAGTCTTCGGTGCCCCCGGTCGAGCCAGGTGAACCGATCTCGGCGATCTCGCCGTCGGCGATCAGCACGTCCACCGGATCGCCTTCGCCGTAGAGCCGGACGCCCTTGAGCAGGATCTCGGTGGTCATGCGGCGACTCCTTCTTCCTCACCCGCGAGCAGGTGGTACAGCACAGCCATGCGGACGTGCACCCCGTTGCGCACCTGCTCGGTGATCGCCGAAGCAGGCGAGTCGGCGACCGCCGAGGCGATCTCCATGCCGCGCAGCATCGGCCCCGGGTGCAGGACGACCGCGTGGTCGGCGAGCAGCGCGAGGCGCTTCTCGTTCAACCCGTAGGCGATCGAGTACTCCCGGGCGGACGGGAAGAAGCTCTGCCCGGGTCCGCCGCCGGTCATCCGTTCGGCCTGGACGCGCAGCATCATCACCGCGTCCGCCGCCGGCAGCTCCGCGTCCAACTGGTGCGACACCGTCACCGGCCAGGATTCCACGCCGACGGGCAGCAGGGTGGGTGGTGCGACGAGCACCACCTCCGCCCCGAGCGCGGCGAGCAGGTGCACGTTGGACCGGGCGACCCGGCTGTGCACCACGTCACCGACGATCGCGACGCGGCGGCCGTCGAGCGAGCCGAGCCGGTCGCGCAGGGTCGCCGCGTCGAGCAGCGCCTGCGTCGGGTGCTCGTGCGTGCCGTCGCCCGCGTTGACCACCTTCGTGCCGGTCTCGCCCAGCCAGCCGGCCAGCCGGTGGGCGGCGCCGGAGGCGGGGTGCCGGATGATCACGCAGTCGGCGCCTGCCGCGGACAGGGTCAGCGCCGTGTCCCGCAGCGACTCCCCCTTGCCCACCGAGGAACCCCCGGCCGAGACGTTCACCACGTCGGCGCTCATCCACTTGCCCGCGATCTCGAAAGAGACCCTGGTGCGGGTGGAATTCTCGTAGAACAGGGTGATCACGGTGCGGCCGCGCAGCGTGGGCAGCTTGCGGACCTCGCGGCCGAGCAGGGTGCGCTTGAGCTCGTCGGCGGTGTCCAGGATGGACGTCGCCAGCTCCGGATCCAGCCCGTCGGTGGCGAGCAGATGCTTCACGATTTCCCTTCCTGAGCCGGTGCACCTGGTTCGACCGGCCCGCCGCGCAGCAGCACCGCGTCGCGGCCGTCCGTTTCGGACAGCAGCACGGCGACGTCCTCGGCGCGCGAAGTGGGCACGTTCTTGCCCACGTAGTCGGCGCGGATCGGCAGCTCGCGGTGACCGCGGTCGACCAGTACGGCCAGTTGGACCGCGCGCGGGCGGCCGTGGTCACGCAGGGCGTCGAGGGCGGCCCGGATGGTGCGGCCGGAGAACAGCACGTCGTCGACGAGCACCACCACGCGGTCGTCGATCCCGGTGCCGGGCAGCTGCGTCTGCTCCAGCGGTCGGGTCGGGCGGCGGCGGAGGTCGTCGCGGTAGAGGGTGACGTCGAGCGCGCCGATCGGCACGTCGACCCCGGAGAACTCGGTCACGCGCTCGGCGAGCCGGGCGGCGAGCGGGGTGCCACGGGTGGGTATGCCCAGCAACACGGGCGGGGCCGAGTGGCCCGCACCGAGTGCGGTCTTCTCGATGACCTGATGGGCCATTCGAGCGATGGTGCGTGCGACGTCTCCGGCCGACAGGAGCTCGTGCTCACCGGCCGGATCCGTCACACCGCGCGGACGCGATGTCACGGTGGACCTCCTTCCCCGCCTCACTGGACGGGTCGTTAAAGGACGTCGATTTCCCAGGTCGATGCAGGAAATCGTGCACAGGGTAACAGGATCGGCCGCTCAGCCTTCCGGGTGGTGTCCCCCGTTCGCACCACCCTCGCGCAATGATCTGCTTGACCTGGTGACGACAACGCGTAACCATTACTCTGAGTATTCGACTCAAGAAGTGCCCCTCCGGCCACTCGGCCGGGCGGGGACGACGAAACGGAGAACCACCAGATGGGCGATTACGCCAAGGCGCTCGGGGCCAAGCTCCGCGGGATCCGCCAGCAGCAGGGCCTGTCCTTGCACGGGGTCGAGCAGAAGTCCGGCGGACGCTGGAAGGCGGTCGTCGTGGGTTCGTACGAGCGCGGCGACCGGGCCGTGACCGTGCAGAAGCTCGCCGAGCTGGCGGACTTCTACGGGGTGCCGGTGGTCGAGCTGCTGCCCGAGGGCCGCGTTCCGTCTGGGGCGGAGCCGGCCACGAAGATCGTGATCAACCTGGAGCGGCTCCAGCAGCTGCCCGCGGAGAAGGTCGGGCCGCTGGCGCGGTACGCCGCCACCATCCAGAGCCAGCGCGGGGACTACAACGGCAAGGTGCTCTCGATCCGCACCGAGGACCTCCGCTCGCTCGCGATCATCTACGACATGACGCCCGGGGAGCTGACGGAGCAGTTGATCGACTGGGGAGTGCTGCCCCCGGAAGCTCGGCCGTCCAAAGAGGACTGAGCCGTGCCGGCCGGCACGGCCGCACCGAGAACAGGCCGAAGGGGCCTTCCTGGCGAACCAGCTGGTTCCCCGGGAAGGCCCCTTCGCGGTACGTCCTGCCCTGTCCGGTGCCGACCGGTCCGGCTGTCCGGCGCTACAGCACCGCGCGCAGGCGGTCGGCGATGCTGCCGATCCGGCCGAGCACGCCGTTGACGAAGCGCGGCGAGTCGTCCGTCGACAGCTCCTTGGCGATGCCGACGGCCTCGTCGATGGCCACCGGGTCCGGCACGTCGGTGGCCCACAGCAGCTCGTAGACCCCGACCCGCAGCACCGCCAGGTCGACCGGCGGCATGCGATCCAGCGACCAGCCCTGCGCGTGCTCGGCGAGCAGCTCGTCGATCTGCTCGCGCCGCGCCGTGACCCCCTCGACCAGGGAGATGGTGTAGTCGCCGATCGGGTCGACCTCGGTCGAACCCACACGACCGGCCAGCAGGGTCACCGCGTCGGAGCCCCGCTGCGCGGCCTCGTACAGCATTTCGACGGCGCGCTTGCGAGCCGCCCGGCGGCCGATGGGGCCGCCGCGCTTGGGCGAACCGGTCGAACTCAACTCGAAACCCGGCCGAGGTAGCGACCGTCGCGGGTGTCGACCTTGACCTTCTCACCCGTGGTCAGGAACAGCGGCACCTGGATCTCGGCGCCGGTCTCCAGCGTGGCCGGCTTGGTGCCGCCGGTGGACCGGTCGCCCTGCAGGCCGGGGTCGGTGTGCTGGACGACCAGTTCGACCGAGGTGGGCAGCTCGACGTAGAGCGGGGTGCTCTCGTGGATCGCGACCTGGACCTCGGTGTTCTCCAGCAGGTAGTTCGCGCCGTCGCCGACGACCTCGCGGGTCACGTTGATCTGGTCGTAGGTGTCGCCGTCCATGAAGACGAAGTCGCTGCCGTCGTTGTACAGGTAGGTCATCGTGCGGCGGTCCACCGTCGCGGTCTCGACCTTGGTGCCGGCGTTGAACGTCTTGTCCACGACCTTGCCGCTCAGGACGTGCTTGAGCGTGGTGCGCACGAAGGCGCCCCCCTTGCCCGGCTTGACGTGCTGGAAGTTCACGACCGACCACAGCTGTCCGTCGAGGTTGAGGACCAAGCCGTTCTTCAGGTCGTTGGTGGTGGCCACGGGTCTGGGATCTCCTGTGTCTGCTCGAAGCGGGCCGCGTTTAGACGACCACGAGTTCCTTGGTGCTCAGGGTGAGGACCTCCCCCGTGCCGTCACGGACGATCAGCGTGTCCTCGATGCGCACGCCACCGCGGCCGGCGAGGTACACGCCTGGCTCGACGGTGACCGCCATACCGGCGGACAGTGTACCGACACCCGTGGCCGCCAGGCTGGGTGCCTCGTGCACCTGGAGGCCGACGCCGTGCCCGAGACCGTGCGAGAACCGCTCACCGTGGCCCGCCTGTTCGATCACCTCGCGAGCGGCCTTGTCCACCGCGGCGACCTCGGCGCCGGGCAGCACCGCGGCCAGGCCGGCGGCCTGCGAGCGATGCACCAGCTCGTACAGCTCGCGCTGCCAGCCTGCCGGTTCACCCAGTACGACCGTGCGGGTCATGTCGGAGTGGTAGCCGTCGATGATCGCGCCGAAGTCCAATTTGACGAGGTCGCCCTGGACCAGCGGGGCGTCGGTGGGCCGGTGGTGCGGGATGGCCGAGTTGGCGCCGGCGGCGACGATCGACTCGAAGGAGGCGCCCGCCGACCCGTGGTCGAGCATGCGGTTCTCCAGCGCGCGGGCGACCTCGCGCTCGGTGCGGCCGGGGCGCAGGTCGCCGTGCTCGATGAGGTCGGTCAGCGCGCGGTCCGCGGCGGCGCAGGCCATGCGCAGCGCCTCGACCTCGGCCTGGTCCTTGATCAGTCGAAGCCGTTCGACCTGGTTCGGCGACCGCCGCAGCTCGACGCCCTCGGCGACCGCCTTGAGCGACTCGAACTGCTCCACGCTCACGTGCTGGCTCTCGAACCCGGTCCGGCCGTAGTCGCCCCGGTTCGCCGCGGCGTGCCGGGCGAGCGCGGCGGCGCTGGCACGGTCGAGCACGCGCTCGAGGTCGGGCACCTGGACCTCGGACTGGGTGGTGTACCGGCCGTCGGTGCAGAACAGCGTGCGGGCCTCGGCCTCGGCGTGCACGAGCAGCGCCGCGTTCGACCCGGTGAACCCGGTGAGGTAGCGGATGTTGAGCAGGTCGGTGACCAGGAGCGCGTCGAGCCCGGTGTCCCGGATCAGGGAGCGGAGCGCGGCGCGGCGCGCGGCATGGGTTTCAGGCACCGGGCCAGTTTATGACACAGTGTGCGAATGGCAGGCTGGGTAACGCGTGCGCTGGTCCTCGCGCTGCTGCACGCGGTCGCGTCGGTGCTGCGGGCGAAGGCCGCGGTGTTCCGGCCGACCGATCTGGACGCGCTCACCATCGGCATCGTCGCGCTGCTGGTCGGTGCGGCGGCACTGTGGGCCGCGCTGGACGCGTGGCGCGGGACGCCCGATCGCGGGCGCACTTGGTTCATCGCGGCGCTGGTCGCCGGACCGGTGTCGGGCGTGCTCGACGTGACGGGCCGCGCGCTGTTCGTCGACCGCACCGGACTCGAGGCACTCCCGGACGCGCTCACCGGCGGAGCCGCGTTCACCGCGTTGCTCATCCTGATCCCGGCATGGCTCGGCCTGTTCGCCGGTGACCGGATCGCCCGCCGCCCGGAGGCCGACCTCCCGGATCAGCCCAGGGCCAAGCCCGCCGGATAGCTGTTCCACTGCTCGTCGGTGACCGGCGTGATGGACGACGCGTTCAACTGCGCCACCCCGGGCGGTCGCACCGCCCACAGCTTGCCGTCGCCCAGCAGGAGCCCGGTGCCGCCGGTCGGCGCCTGCACCGCGGGCACCCCGGTGGCCAGGTTCGCGGCCACCGGCACCCGGTCCAGGCCGGGCACGCGCCGGTCGAGCAGCCGGACGGCCAGCAGGTCGGCGACGGTGCGCCGGTCCACCCGGATCACGCTGCCGCCCGCGACCAGGTCCATCGTGCGCACCGGCGAGGGCATGGCGAAGCCGTCGAGCACGGTGAGCATCCGGTTCACGTCACTGCACGCGTCGATGCCGTGCAGGTCGATGCCGAAGTGCTTGAGGTGCGTGGGCGCCCCCGCCTCGCCGGTCATCGTCGCGCGCACCACGTCCAGCGGCACCCGGCCGCAGGGATCGGTCACCGAGATCGGCGCGTGCCCGTCCGGCTGGCGCAACAGGCCGGGGCCTTCCTTCCACGGTCCGGGAATGAGCACCGGCGGGTAGGGGCGCAGGCTGAAGTTGCGGTCGAGGAAGGTGACCGTGGTGCCGTCCTGCGTCTCGTGCGCGACGGCGAAGGATTCGAGGGCCTCGATCCACATGAGGTCCGCGCTGAACGCGTCCACCAGCGATCGCGTGCGGGGTACCTGCGTGCTCGCCGCCGGTTCGAACCCGCGCTCGCCGAGCACCTCCACACCGAGGACGAAGGCCGGATCCTTCGAACGGACGATGAACTGGCCGGCGCCGTTCCAGCCCGCCGCGCGGCCGGTCGTGTCGGTGAACATCAGGTAGAACCAGCCGTCGAGGAACACCACTGCGGGCTGCCCGGCGCCGTAGGTGTTGTCGCGTGGGGTGTCCCGAGCCGGGTTGAGAATCGGGTTGCCGCCGTTGGCCCTGGTCCAGTTGACCCCGTCGGGGCTGGTCGCCATGCCGATGGAGTTGCCGAGCGCGTGGTCGCCCGCCGCGCCGGTGTAGTAGAGGTAGTAGACCCCGTCGACCTTGAGCACCGACGGGTCGCACGTGTGCACTCCGTCGAACGCGCCCGGGTTGCCGGAGAGCACCGACTGCGCGGGCCCGCCGCCCGGCCCGGTGAACGGACCGCCGATGCCGGCCGCCTCCGCGTGCAGGATGTCGTCACCCGGCGGTCGCGCCGCCGGGTACTGGCTGCACCACCAGATCCGGGTGCGATCGCCGTCCTGCATCACCGCGGGACCGTAGTTGTAGGGCGCCCCGATCCCACCGGCCGCGACCACCCCAGGAGACTGCCGCGCCTCGTTCACCGAGGGCGACGCCCCGGGCGGGATCACCGGCGGCGGCACCGGCGTACCGGGAGGCGGCGCTTCCCCGCCGACCACCGCACCCGGCCCGGCGCCTTCGGCCTGCGGCTGCGCGCGACTGGGCGTGCAACCGGCGACCAGGACGGCGCCCAGCAACCAGGAGAGCGTGACACGCACGCGCGGGGACCTGCGGAACGTCAATCGTGCTCCCGAGCCGGTGGACACGGAGGTGTCGCCGGGCGGGGCACGGGACACTGGAACTAACTACGACCAGTGTACGGAGAGGTTCACCCGTTCGAGTGCGGACCTGGTGGCGTGGCGACGAGTTCGACTTCGAACCCGTGAGCGTTTTCCAGGTACGCGGCGTAGTGCTGGTCGCCGCCCGCATGCGGGTACCGGTCCGCGAAGAGCGGTTTCCAGCCGTGCGCGCCCGATTCTTCCACCAGCCGGTCGACCTGCCGGGGTGTGGCGACGTGCAGGGCCAAGTGGTTCAACCCGGGGTGGCAGCGCTGGTGCTCCCGCGCGGTCATCGCCGGCGACTGCTCCACCACGAGGTAGGTCGAACCGTGCTTCCAGCTCACGCCCGCCGACCACCGCTGGAACTCCCGCCACCCGAGCTCGCCGAGCAGCCAGCCGAAACTGGCCTCCGCTTCGGCGAGGTCGGGCACCCAGAGTTCGATGTGGTGCACCTTGCCGTGCGTGTCCGGCAACTTCACGTGGACCCGGTGCTCGGCGCCGTAGTGGATCTCGCTGCCGACGTCCAGGAAGCCCAGCCGTTGTGCCAGCTTCACGCTGGACACGTTGGCGTCGCGGATGAGCGCCCAGACCGCCGGTACACCCAGTTCGACCAGTCCGTAGTCCAGCAGGCGCGCCACGGCCTCCGTCGCCACTCCCTTACCGCCGTGCCGCGGCTCTATGAAGTAGCCGAGTTCGGTCACGTTGCCCGGCAATTCCCAGGACGGCCGCAGGTGTGCGAGGCCGATGACCTCGCCCTCCTGCTCCAGCACCCAGTGCCCGAGTTCCGGCGGCCCGTCGTAGGACAGCCTGCGGTCGATCATCTCGCGGCACCGCGCCGGGTCGGAGAAGTCCGCCTGGAAGAACCGGCTCATCTCCGGATCCGCGAAAACACGCAGCACGGCGTCGGTGTCCTCGCGGGTCAGCCCGCGCAGCGTGAGCCGTTCGGTGCTCAGTACCGGAACCACGCATCCCCCCAGATGTCGTTTCGGGTGGCGTCAGTCCGCCTGCTCCACCAGCCATCGTATGGCGAGGGCGTAACCGGGCACGCCGAACCCGGCCATGACCCCGGTGGCGATGTCGGAGAGCACGCTGTGGTGCCGGAACTCCTCGCGGCGGTGCACATTCGAGATGTGCAACTCGATCAACGGCGCCGTCAGCTGCGCGGCGGCGTCGCGGATCGCGATCGAGTAATGGGTCCAAGCGCCCGCGTTGAGCACGACGGCCGCCCCGGCGTCCGCCGCCTCGTGCAGCCAGGTGACCATCTCGCCTTCGTGGTCGGCCTGCCGGACCTCGACCTCCACACCCAGCGAACTTCCGGTCTTCTCGCAGAGCTGGACCAGGTCGTCGTGGGTGGACGCCCCGTAGACCCCGGGTTCGCGCTTGCCGAGCCGCCCGAGGTTCGGCCCGTTGAACACGAAGACCTTCACAGCAGCACGCTCCCGCCACCGGTCTTGTCCGCGGCGACCGCCGAATACGCCGCCGCGAGCAGCGCCGGATCAGGCCCTTCCAGCCGGCCGGGCTTCGCCAGCCCATCCAGGACGACGAACCGGAGCACGCCGGAGCGCGTCTTCTTGTCGGTGCGCATGCCATCGAGCAGTTGGGGCAAGGCGTCCGCGTCATACGTCGTCGGCAGACCGAGCAGCCGCAGCACAGCGGCGTGCCGATCCGCTGTCTCGTCGCCCAGCCGTCCGGCGAGCCGGGCCAGTTCAGCCGCGAACACCAGGCCGACGCTCACCGCAGCACCGTGCCGCCAGCGATACCGCTCGCGCCGCTCGATGGCGTGGCCGAGCGTATGCCCGTAGTTGAGGATCTCTCGCAGATCCGATTCCCGCAGGTCAGCCGAGACGACGTCGGCCTTCACCTGGATCGCGCGCCGGACCAGCTCGGCGAGCACCTCGCCCTGGGTGTCCAGGGCGTCCGCCGGGCTCTGCTCGATCAGTTCGAGGATCCGCGGGTCGGCGATGAACCCGGCCTTGACCACCTCGGCCATCCCGGCGACCAGTTCGTTGGGCGGCAGGGTTTCCAGCGTCGCCAGGTCGACCAGCACCGAGGACGGCTCGTGGAAGACGCCGACCAGATTCTTGCCCGCGTCGGTGTTGATGCCGGTCTTCCCGCCGACCGCCGCGTCCACCATGCCGAGCAGCGTGGTCGGCACGTTGACCAGCCGGACACCGCGCATCCAGGTCGCCGCGACGAACCCGGCCAGGTCGGTCACCGCGCCACCACCGAGGCCTACCACCACGCCACGCCGGTCCAGCCCGATCCGCCCGAGGACCTCCCAGCAGAACCCGGCCACCGAGAGCGCCTTGCCGTCTTCGGCGTCCGGGATCTCCACGCGATGCGCGTCGAGGCCGGCCTCGTTCAACTCCTCGCGGATGGCCTCCGCCGTGGTGGTGAGCGTCGGCGGGTGGATCAGCGCGATCTTCGACGCGTCGCGGACGGTGTCGGTGAGCTCGCCGAGCAGGCCGCGGCCGACCACCACGTCGTAAGGTGTACCGGCCTTGACCTGGATACGGACCGGTTCGGACATCATGCTCCTCGGTTGTGCTGTGCGGCTTCGACCCCGCCGGTTTCACCCAGCCGTGCCTCGATCGCGGTGACCACGTCGGCGGGGAGCAGGTCATCGGTGCCGATCTCGATGGTGGCGACCTCGCGGTAGATCGGCAGTCGCGCATCGAGCAGCGCCTTGTAGGTCGCGCGCGGGTTCACCCCAGCGAGCAACGGTCGCGCGGACGAAACCCCGGTGCGCCGCACGCCCTCGGCCATGCCGACGTTCAGGAAGACCACGGTGTGTCCCGCCAGCCGGCCACGGGTCAGCTCCGACAGCACGGCTCCCCCGCCGACGGCCAGCACCCCGGCGTGTTCAACCAGTGCGACCGCCACCGCTTCCTCTTCCAACGCACGGAAGGCGGGCTCACCGTCGTCGGTGAAGATGTCGGAGATGGATTTGCCGGCCCGGTCGACGATGTCGTCGTCGGTGTCCCTGAACGCGACCCCGAGCCGCGTCGCCAGCAGGCGCCCGACGGTGCTCTTGCCCGAACCCGGCGGACCCACGACGATCGCGCGCGGACTCACCAGCGCTCCTCGAGCGCCCGCAGGTAACCGTCGGCGTTGCGCTTGCTCTCGACCAGCGAGTCGCCGCCGAACTTCTCCAGCGCCGCGTCGGCCAGCACCAGCGCCACAACGGATTCGAGCACCACGCCCGCCCGCGGCACCGCACACACGTCCGAGCGCTGGTGGATGGCGACAGCCGGTTCACCGGTCGTAACGTCCACAGTGGACAAAGCCTTGGGAACGGTGGAGATCGGCTTCATCGCGACGCGCACCCGCAGCGGCTCGCCGTTGGTGATGCCACCTTCGAGCCCGCCCGCCCGGTTCGACCGCCGGGTCACACCGACTGGACCGGTGCCGCGATCGATCTCGTCGTGCGCCTGGCTCCCCCACCGCTTGGCGGTCGTGAAGCCGTCGCCGACTTCCACGCCCTTCATCGCCTGCACGCCCATCAGCGCACCGGCGAGCCGCGCGTCCAGCCGTCGATCCCAGTGCACGTGGGACCCCAGGCCCGGCGGCAGCCCGTAGGCGATCACCTCAATCACGCCGCCGACCGTGTCACCGGCCTTCCGCACGGCGTCCACCTCGGCGACCATCGCCTCGGTGCCCTCCGCGCTGAACGCCCGCACCGGGCTTTCGTCGATCGCGGCCAGGTCCCCGGGTCCGGGCAGCGGTCCGTCCGGCGCCTCGGCACCACCGATCGACACCACGTGGCTGATGATTTCGACGCCGAGCAGCTGCCGCAGGTACGCCCGAGCGACCGTGCCGAGTGCGGTGCGCGAAGCGGTCTCCCGCGCGCTCGCCCGCTCCAGCACGGGACGAGCCTCGGGGAAGCCGTACTTCTGCATGCCGGGCAGGTCGGCGTGGCCGGGCCGCGGGCGGGTCAGCGGCTCGTTGCGGGCGAGGCCCTCGAGTTCAGCCGGGTCGACCGGATCGGCCGACATCACCTTCTCCCACTTGGGCCATTCGGCGTTCTCGATCTGCACGGCGACCGGGCCACCCTGGGTGAGTCCGTGCCGGACTCCGCCCAGGAACTCGATGCGGTCCTTCTCGAAACCCATCCTGGGGCTCCGGCCGAACCCGAGTCGCCGGCGAGCCAGCTGTTCGGTCACGTCGGCGGTGGTGACCTCGACTCCGGCCACCATGCCCTCGAGCACGGCGGCCAAGGCGGGCCCGTGCGATTCACCTGCGGTCATCCAGCGCAACACGCCACGATCCTGTCACGCCCGTGACCTGCCCCAGCGCACACCCTCCACGCACACCAGGCGTGTTCTCACAGACCGGGAAACACCGCCACCAACGAGGTCGCGGCCAGCAGCCCTGGCCCGTGGGGAATGCCATCGTCCCAGGTCGGCGAGCCGCGGATGCGCGCGAGCAGTCCCAGCGTCGCGGTCACCAACGCTGCTACGGTGACCGCCAGCAACATCGCCGTCCAGCCGACCGCGCCCAGAACCAAGCCGAGCGAGCCGGTCAGCTTGACGTCGCCGGCGCCGAGTGCGTGCGGAATCACCCGATGGATCGCCATGTGCAACCCACCGAACACCAGCGCACCCAGGAGCGCTCGCCACAGCAGGTCCGGGCCGTCCTCGATCGACGCCCATACGAGCGCAGCCCCGAAGAGCGGGTAGGCGGGCAACGTCAGCGCATCCGGCAACCGTCGTTCACCCAGGTCGACCACGGACAGCGGAACCGCGACCGTGACCACGGCCAACGGCACCGGTAGCCACCACGACGAGGCGCTGAGCCAGCTGACCACTGGCCACAACAGAGCGAGGACGGCGACGGCGCGCCAGCCGGGCAGCTGTACCGGCGGCATGGTGCGGCGCAGCGCCCAGCGACCGGCGAGTCCAGCGAACCAGCCGATGAGAACGGAACAGGGGAAGAAGAACCAAGGCACGTCGACAGCGTCGGACGAGCTTCGTGGGTCTGGCAAATGAGGAGGGGCGCCTACGGAACAGCGCCCCGGGCAAACCCACGGAAACGGGCCGTTGGCGTAGTTCAGGGCTCCCAGCGCAGCAGCGGTTTGCCCGCCGTCGTGCGGATCTCCAGCGCGGCGATCTCGGCCCGGTGCCAGGTGGTGGCGACGGAGATCTG
The DNA here is from genome assembly GCF_017875555.1 of Amycolatopsis magusensis. Taxonomy (GTDB): domain Bacteria; phylum Actinomycetota; class Actinomycetes; order Mycobacteriales; family Pseudonocardiaceae; genus Amycolatopsis; species Amycolatopsis magusensis. The sequence continues at coordinate 7,511,267 of NZ_JAGGMS010000001.1, forward strand.
CGCGGTGTCGTCGGGGATGGCCCGCCAGCTCGCGAGTTCGTCGACCTGGCCTTCACGGTTGACCGCGACCAGCAGGTAGTCCCCCACCTTGCCGCCGTCGTAGCTGCACTTCATGTCCACCCGGGACCCGCCGGGCACTTCCTTGACCTGTGCGACCGCCTCGACCGGGAACTCGCCGAGCGCGACCATCGCGGTGCCCGGTTCCTCCTGCGCGGTCAGCGGGAACGCCACCGCCACGACCAGCGCCGCGGCGGCCACGAGCGCCCCCGCGGTCGTCCACCGTCGACGCAGCCGGACCCGGCGCACCCGCCGCATCAACGACGGCCGCAATCCGCGCGGTTCGTGCGCCACCGGGTTCAACGCGTCGGCCGGCACCTGGGACAGCAGTCCGGGCAACCCCGCCAGCTCCCGCACCCCGCGAGCGCAGTCCCGGCACACTTCCAGGTGCGCTTCGAACGCGTAGCGGTCCTCCGGGGTGAGCGCGCCCAGCACGTAGGCCGCGTCGTAGGACTCGAAGGGGTCATCGGTCATCGCACGACCCCCTTCTCCTCCAGTGCCATCTTCAACGCCCTGAGCGCATAATGCGTCCTCGACTTGACCGTGCCTTCGGCGACCCCCAATCGCCTCGCCGCGTCGGCTACCGAGAAGCCCTGGAAGAAGCAGAGCACGAGCACTTCGCGATGCCGGTCGGACAACTGCCCGAGCGCCTCCGCGACCAGCCACCCCTGCAACGCGCGTTCCGTGTCGTCGGGTACGGGCTGTTCCGGGGGCGCGTCGGTGGTGACTTCGGATCGGGAAGCCGCCGAGCGCCAGTCGTCGATGGCGATCCGGCGCGCCACGGTGAACAGCCAGGCGCGCGCCGAGCCCTGCGACTGGTCGAGCACGCGAGGGTGTTTCCAAGCCCGTAACAGCGTTTCCTGCACGACGTCCTCGGCGCGGGCGGTGTTGCCGCCGGTGAGGCTCAATGCGTATGACCAGAGCGCGGCCGCGTGGTCGGAGTGCAGCGCACGCATCAACTCGTCTTCAGGCGCGTCCTTCACACTCGGGCGCCATCCCGGTCGCGCATCGCGAGCGCCGCGAGGCCGAACACCACGCAGGCGCCCTCGGCGACGGCCGCCCAAACCTGCGACGATCCCCAGAACAGCTCGTTCTTCATGCCGAACAGCCCGACGGTCGTCGAGAGGAAGAAGGCGCCGAGGGTCAACGCGCCGAACCCGGCGGCAGCCAACAGCGGCAGCCAGTGGTGCCAGAACAGCACGGCGAGCGCGAGCACACCGCCGGCCACCACGTTGACCATGAACAGCGGGCCGATCATGTCGATATCGCGGTACCCCAACTGCCAGAGGTCGAAGTGGATCCACGCGGAGCCCAGCAACCCCGCGACGACCATCAACCGTAACGCCCATGTGACCATGGCCGACTCCCTGCGCGCGTGTGGAAGGACACTACTTCCACCACACGGGCGCGGGACCCCGTTGGTTCAGTCGGCGGACCGATTTTGAACCGAATCGGTACTTACGTCGTGTCACTGGGCATGACTGCCGAACAACACACCCGCCGCACCGTCTTGGTCACCGGAGCCGCCGTCGCTGGCGCGGCCGCCGGCACAGTCGCGCTCACGGCCTGCGGCACGGACGATCCCCCACCCTCCGCCGCCGGTGGTGGAGGGCTCGTCGCGCTGGCCGACATCCCGGTCGGCGAGGCGAAAGCCGTCAAATCAGGTGATCAGGAGATCATCGTCGCCCGGCCGACCGACGCGACCGCGGTCGCGTTCAGCGCGGTGTGCACGCACCAGGGCTGCGCGGTCAAGGCCGAGGGCAAGGACCTCACCTGCCCGTGCCACGGCTCGGTGTTCGACGCCCTCACCGGAGCGGTCCGCCAGGGCCCCGCGGACACCCCGCTGCCCCCGGTCGCGGTGAAGGTGGAGAACGGCCAGGTCCTCAGCGCCTGAACCGGACGCGGCCCCGCGAGCCTGAGCCAGGCTCCCGGGGCCGTTCGCCGTTTCCGGCTCAGTCGTTCCAGGTGAACAGCGCGTCGCCCTCGGTGACCTCGGCGCCGGTGGACAGCGACGAGAGCGCCTCCGCCTGGGCGTCCAGTGCGACCACCGGGACCACGGCGGAGTAGCCGGCGGCCGTGACCGCATCGGGGTCCCAGCTGATCAGCGGCTGACCCGCGCGCACGGACTCGCCCTTGACCACGTGCAGGGTGAAGCCCTCACCCTTCTGCTGCACCGTGTCGATGCCCAGGTGGACCAGCACGCCGCGACCGTCCGCGGTGGAGACCACGAACGCGTGCGGGTGCAGCGTGACCACCGTGCCGTCGACCGGGGAGACCGCGTCGGCACGACCGCCCGACGGCTGCACCGCGATGCCCGGGCCGACCATCGCCTGCGCGAACACCTGGTCGGGCACTTCACTCATCGGCACCGTGCGCCCGGCCACCGGGCTCAGGATCTCCAGGCTCACATCAGGTCCTGGATGTCGCTGGCGATCGTGTCCGCCTCCGGGCCCACGATCACCTGGACCACCGAGCCCATCTTCACCACGCCCATCGCGCCTGCCTTCTTCAGCGCGGGCTCGTCGATGACCGAGCCGTCTTCCAGCTCGCAGCGAAGACGGGTGATGCAGCCCTCGATCTCGATCACGTTGTCCGCGCCGCCGAGCGCCGCGAGGATCTTTTCCGGCCTGTCGTCCGCCACCGGTGACCTCCTGAAATCCGGGCCTGGCGCGTTCGCGCCAGGCACAACTACGCCGATCGCCGGTACCGGTGCCGATCACGAGCACGAACTCGTAACGGCGGTTGACACCCGATCAGTCAGCGGAGCATTCTGCCCCATCAATGAATGGTCTAGACCGGAACGTACCAATCTTCGCGGTCTGGTGCGAGCACCAGGGCCCCGAAGTCGGCGGAAGGAGGTGGAGGGCATGAGCGCTGCCGCGTTCCCCTCCCGGCCCGACCGCGTGGTGGACGGTCCGACACCGAAACACGCGCAGCTGCGGGAGATCCTGCGGCACGCGGTCGAGCGGGAGCTGCCACCCGGCTCCCCCATCCCGTCCGAACGCGAGCTGGCGGAGCGCTACCAGGTTTCGCGGCTCACGGTCCGGTCGGCGATCGGCAAGCTGGTCGAGGAAGGGCTGCTGTCCAGGGTGCGCGGCAAGGGCACGTTCACCGCCAGCCGCCGGATGGAACTGCAGCTCTACCTCATGTCGTTCACCGACGACATGCGCCGCCGCGGCCTCGAACCGACCACCGAGGTCCTCGGCACCACCACCGAGGTCCCGCCCGCGGCGACCGCGAACGCGCTCGGCCTCGCCGAGGGCGCCACGGCGCTGCGGCTCAAGCGACTGCGTCGTGCCGACGGGATACCGCTGGCCGTGGAACGCGGCTGGTACCACCCCGTCAAGGTGGCGGGGTTGTTCGACTTGGACCTCACCCGGTCGCTGTACGCGCAGCTGGCCGAGCAAGACATCCGCCTCGACCACGCCTGGCAAACCGTCTGGGCCGAGTCGGCGGACAAGGAAACCGCACGGCTGCTCGGTATCCGTACCGGCAGTCCGCTGCTCGTCTTCCGCCGCGTCTCCAGCATGGCCGGAGCACCGGTGGAGGACATGACTTCCTGGTACCGGGGAGATCACTACCAGGTGACTATGCAGTTGGACCGGAGTTCCCCGGATTCCGGTAACCCCGCCAAACATGGAGGTACCCGATGAGCGCCACCACAACGGGGGCGAAGGGTAGGGGGCTGGCCGGTCTGCAGCGGTTCGGCCGCAGCCTGATGCTCCCGATCGCGACCCTGCCCGCCGCCGGCCTGTTGCTCCGGCTGGGTCAGGACGACCTGCTCGGCAAGGACGGTCTTGGCTGGAACAAGGTCGCCGCAGTGCTCAGCGCCGCCGGCGGTGGCCTGCTCGACTGGCTGCCGTTGCTGTTCGCCGTGGGCATCGCGGTGGGCTTCGCCCGCAAGGGTGACGGCTCCACCGGCGTCGCCGCCGTCGTCGGCTTCGTCGTGTTCAACAAGGTCGTCCAGGTGTTCGCACCGATCAACGAGATGGAGGGCTTCAAGGAGGGCTGGTTCCTCGCCCCGGTCAAGTGGCCGTACTCGGTCCTTTCCGGTGTGATCGTCGGCCTGGTCACCGCGGTGCTGTGGCAGCGGTTCCACCGCATCAAGCTGCCGACCTACCTGGCCTTCTTCGGCGGCCGCCGATTCGTGCCAATCATCAACTCGCTGGTCCTGCTGCTGCTCGGCGTGGTCTTCGGCCTGATCTTCCCGGTGATCGACGCCGGCATGCAGAACCTCGGCGAAGCGGTCACCAGCAGCGACGTGGTCGGTGGCGGCATCTACGGCCTGCTCAACCGCCTGCTCATCCCGATCGGCCTGCACCAGCTGATCAACGTGCCGGTGTGGTTCATCTTCGACGGCGGTGACCTGACCAAGTTCCTCGACGGCGACCCGACCGCGGGCGCGTTCATGACCGGGTTCTTCCCGATCTTCATGTTCGCGCTCCCCGCCGCCGCGCTGGCGATCGCACGGACCGCGAAGCCGTCGCAGAAGAAGGTCGTCACCGGTGTGATGGCGGCCGCCGCGTTCACCTCCTTCCTCACCGGTGTCACCGAGCCGATCGAGTTCGCCTTCATGTTCGTGGCCTGGCCGCTGTACCTGATCCACGCGGTCCTGACCGGTATCTCGCTGGCACTGGTCAACGCACTGGACATCCACCTCGGGTTCTCGTTCTCGGCAGGCGCCATCGACTTCGTGCTCAACTCGTCGCACCCGGCGGCAAGTTCGAACGTCTTGCTGCTCATCCCGATCGGCCTGGTCTACGCCCTGATCTACTACTTCCTGTTCCGGTTCGTCATCATCAAGTGGAACCTGCGGACCCCGGGCCGCGAGGAAGACGACTCGATCGAGGCCGATCTCGACGCCACGGCCGCGAAGTAAGCACAACACGAAAACCCAGCACCACGAGGAAAGGACGGCTCAATGCCGGAGCGACGTGTCAAGGTGGCGAGCAAGGTCGGTCTGCACGCCCGGCCGGCCGCGCTGGTCGCCAAGGCCGCGGCGGCCCAGCCGGTGGCGGTCAGCATCGCCAAGGACGGCGGCACGCCCGTCCCGGCGGGAAGTGTGCTCAGCCTGATGACGCTGGGTGCCGCCCACGGTGACGAAGTGGTGATCACCGCCGAAGGCGAAGGCGCGGAAGCCGCGATCGATGCAGTGGCCGAACTGATCGAGAGCGACCTCGACGCGTAGCGGCAGAGCCGAAAAGCCGCCCCGGGGCACGTCCCAGGGGCGGCTTTTTCGTGCGCCGTCACTCCTTGGGCGGCGGTTCATCCCGCCCATCACCACAGCCGGCAACATCGGGCAGCAGCCCCGTCGACCGGCAGTATCCGGACTTACGCGAACGGTCGTCTCGATCACTCTCTCCCGGCCCCTCGCCGCCACCCCTCGCCTCGTCGCAAGCGCCTGACCAGGCATGTTGCCAGGTTCCGCTGCGACGGCAGGGCCTCCGGCCGTCCCACCGTAACCGCCGCCTACGACAATCCGAATGCATCGGTCGGCCGCCACGATCGTGTGCTCCGAAACGGCGGTCCAGCCGGTTAGCGTCAAGCCATGGAAACCACACCCACGAAGCCTTCCGAGCTTCACCAGGTCATCACCGAGCTCCAACACAACGAGAAGGAGATCTCCCGCCTGCACGCACGCAGAATGAAGCTGGTATCCGAGTTCTGCCGAAGATCCGAGGTCCGGCGTGGCCTTCCCGAACAGCTCGCCATGGCCTTGTCGATGACCAAGCACCGCGCCGCAGCCACCATCGCCACAGCCGAGACGCTGACCGGGCACCTGCCCAAGACCTTCACACTGCTGGAAAAGGGCAGCATTCCGCTGACCGTCGCCGAACGCGTCCGAGACGCCGCCTCTTGGCTGCCTGAAAGCAAGTTGCCCGAGGTCGACAACTTGCTGGAACACACCCTCGAGGGCCGGAACCCGACACAGGCCAGGCGCGTCGCGAACCGAGTGGTCGCCAAGGTCGATCTGGAAGGGCACGCCGATCGCGCCAGGGGCAACCGCGGAGGTCGCCGGGTACGCCTTCGGCACGGCAACGCCGGAACGGCATCACTGGCCGTCAATTCCGCCCCGGTTGAACACGCTGTCGCCGCCTTCGCCAACGTCGACCGGCTGGCTCACCAACTGAAGGCCTCCGGCGAAGCTCGCACTTTGGATCAGCTCCGTGCGGACACGATGCTCGATCTGCTGATGGGCAAGCAACTCGGCGGCGAACTCCAGGCCCGCTGCTACCTCTACCTGGATGCGATGACCTACGCCGGGCTCAACGACAAGCCCGCGGAACTGGCCGGACACGGCGTCATCCCCGCTTGGCTCGCGCGAGAGCTCTGCAGCGGGAGGAAGACTGTGTTCCAGCGGATCATCACCGAGCCTCGGTCCGGGCAGCTGACCGAGGTGAGCGACGCTGATTACAGCGCCACGGGAGATGTCGCTGAGCTGGTTCAGGTGCGCGACCGCGAATGCCGACGTCCCGGGTGCACCAGGCCCGCCAGCCCGACCGAGGTCGAACTCTGCGACCACCACGACGGCAAGCCCAGCAGCGGGCAGGTCGGACTGTGCTCGGCAGACCACCACCTCCAGGGAGTCCCCGGGTGGCACCACGGCCTTGCAGCCGACGGCACGTTCACCGTCACCACGCCCGCCGGCAAGACTCACACGAGCACGCCAGAGCCGCTGCACGAGCCCCGCACCGCGGATGGCGCTCCTCCCACCGGAAGTGGAAGGCCACCTCGCTGCCGCTGCGCGTGACGTATGCCCGGTCGAAGTCACAGCACCCACCCTGTCAGGGCGACCACTTCAAAGGGCTTCGTTCCACGGTTCGAACAATGGCGAGTCAGACGAGACAAAAGTGTGCGCCAGATGCACAAGTTTCCACTACATCTCGATGAACGCACCTTCATTCGCCAACAAGGGACAAACGACTGCTCAGCGACTCGACAACACAACGAACGCCCGACGGACACAGCGAACGATCCTGACGTCACCGCACAGCCGATTCGACGCCGTCCTTTGTGACGAATGGCGGCATAACGCACGGCCGACCGTATCAACCGCGTCCGATTGCCGAATGACCTGCGTTCGTTCGGTGGATGCGCCGAACCTGGAGACGGGCGGACACTGAGAACGGCCAAGGGCAATGTCGCCCTGCCTGTTGCACGAGTCCCCACCCCACGACGCCCAGCACCGGCCACGGAAGGAGCCCGCCCACAGCAAGCCTCACTCCCCTGCACCAACCCGGCGACCGACGCCACCGCGAGTCCCCTGCTGAACCTCCAGCACGAACAAGCGAGCGGTCGCAAGTAGAACAGGGCAGGCAGACAAGGCGGCAACTCCCTTCACCGATAATTCACCGAAGACTCCCTCGCATATTCGCTCGTGCAACTTCGAGCAAGCGCAGGTAACACTGTTGGCATGAGGCAAGTAACGCACTACAATCAAGCACCGTCGGCGGATCAATGCCTTATTCGACCGCCACCTCAGCGCCGTACGGCAATTCATTCTTCGCGGCCACCCGGGTGCTTTCGGGGATTTTCGACGTGACCCAGGGCTGTTATGCCCACGATTGACGTCCTCCCCGCGGAAGGAGCGTTCGTTGTCCTCGTGCAACGTGGTCGGCGGTCATCCGTCGACTCCAGCCCACGACAAGACGCAGGCAACTTGTCCGAAGGATCTCAGTGTCTACAACCTCATGCTCCGTCCCGGCGAGGCACGAGAACTCCTGACCGCGCTGGCAGCTCGTGGACCGGTGCATTGGGATCCATACGTGTCCGCGTGGCTGGTGTGCGGAGTGGACGAAGTACCACTGGTCCTGGCGGACGAACGATTTTCCTCGAAACGGCTCAACACCAACCATGAACTCGGCCCTGGGAGAACCAGCGGATCCACAATGGATGCCGTCGTCGCTCGCATGATGCTGCTGAAGGACGGGCATGAGCACCTGCGCCTGAAGAGGGTCGCGCGGGCGGTACTCGCTCCACAGCGGATTCGAACTCTCGAGCCGTGGATGCGCGAACTCGCCGCCGAGTTGCTTCCATTGGACCAACCCCGTGATCTCGACTTCATGCGAGTGGCGAAGGCGTTCCCTTTGCGCGTGCTGGGCAGGTTGCTCGGTATCGCGGAGTCCGACTTGGACATGGTCCTCGCCGGGTCCGATGCGATCACCGCCATCGTCAGCGGGCTGGACCACACGGTCGATCCCGACGTGCATCGTCGCGCTCGGACACTTCACGAGTATGCGCTACGGCTGGTACGTGAACGGCGGGAAGTGCCTGGTGACGACGGCACCAGTGCGCTTGTGCGCGCAGCCGACGAGGAAGGGCTCGGGGACGAGGAGACCGCAGCCAATCTCGTCATGCTCATCGCGTCCGGCCACCAAACCATGCCGGGGTTTCTGTCCATCTCGCTGCATGACGCGCTGAGAGCCGATGGCTTTGCGGCCTTCGAGATGAACGCCGCGCTTGCCAAGGTCACGCCCTCTCGCTTCGTCGGCCGGGTCGCCACCGAAGACGCCGAGGTCGGCGGGTGTCGCATCCGCGCCAGCGACAAGGTCCTCGTGCTGCTCGCCGCAGCCAACTGGCAACTGCCGCCATCCGGGAAGGGGACGCGCCATCTGGCCTTCGGGCACGGACGCCACCGGTGTGCGGGCGCCGCGATGGCGGAACTCGAGGGCGAAGTGATGTTCGAGCGGATGGCCGAGGCGATGCGGGCGGGCATTCACCTGACCGGCGAGGATCCCGAGTGGAATGGTGACGCGAACCTCCCTTCGCTGACGAAACTCCCGCTCCGGCTCGACGCACCAGCCAAGGCGAACTCGTCGCCGTCCGGAAGGTGAGCGTTGTGCGCATCGGGATAGTCGGCGCCGGCGCCGCCGGGGCCAGCGTGCTGGACACGGTCGTACGAGATCTTGGCAGGCCCACGGCAGGGACGAACGGTCACGAAGTCACGGTTTTCGATCCAAGCGTGCGATTCGGGCCCGGACGCGCCTACCGTCCAGGGAGCGAGAAGGCCCTGCTCAACCTACCGGCCCGGATGATGTCCGTACGGCCGGATGAACCCGAGCATCTTGCGAACTGGCTGGTAGGACAGGGCAGCGATCCCACGGCGGGCGAAGAGTTCCTGCCGCGTAGCGACTACGCACGCTATCTCGAAGATGTGGTCGCGTCTGCGGTAGCGACCGGTCGCCTGCGCGACGTTCGGACCACGCTGGTCGGTGATCGTGTCGTTTCTCTCGCTCGAGAATCCGATGTGTTCAGCTTGCACACGTCCGCCGCGGATGAGTACCTCTTCGACGCCGTGTTCCTGTGCCCTGGCTCGACGGGACCGATGGACGTCTACGGACTGACTGGCCGGCCGGGGTTCGTGTCAGAGCCGTATCCACTCGACAAAACGGTGTCACGGATCGGACGCGACCACACAGTAGCCGTCCTGGGCACTGGGCTCACCGCGATCGATGTCGTCCTGGAGCTGGCTGCTTCGGGACACCGAGGACGAATACTGGCCGTCTCGCGAAGTGGCTACCTGCCGGGCGTGCGGTATCCGGGAACTGGCCCGGCGTTGGTCACGACCAACGAAGACACGGTCATCGATCTCGCCGCAACACGTGGATACCTGTCGTCGCTGGACATCTTCCGCATGCTGCGAGCAGAGTTCTGCGCTCATCAGGTTCCCATATCGGACTTGTGGCGGGAGATCAACGGCGACGAGGCACCCGAGAAGCGATTCTTACGCCACGTTGCCGAGGCGCGGGACAACCCACGATGGCACATGCTGCTCGTCGCGGTGGCCCGTCATCTTGTCGACAAGGTGTGGCCGCTCTTCGACGACAACACCAGAGTCGCTTTTCTCCGCGATTGGCATGGCGTTTGCGGGAGGTTGTGCGCCCCGATGCCCCAGCGATCCGCTGAGGAACTGGCCGCTCTTCTGCACGCTGGACAGCTTCGCCTCGTCGGTGGCATCGAGAACGTGATCGCCGTTGAGGACGGGTTTCTGGTCCAGGCGGGTTCGCAACAGTACTTCGCGGACCATGTCGTCAACTCGGTACGCCCTCGGGTGCCCGTTCTTCCCCGCCGCGTCGAGCAGCTGATCGATTCGATGGTCCAGAACGGACTGGCCGCGCCTCATCCGTTCGGCGGCATCCGCATCGATACGAACTCCGGCCTCGTGCGTGGTTCTGCCGGTTCGACCGTTCCCGGCCTCTACGCCCTCGGTGAGCTGACAGTCGGCGAACGTTACGTGGAAACAACCATTCTCGGCGCCATCACCCGGCGTGCGCAGCAAGCGGTGCGGCACCTCCTCGACCGCGACCGGCCTTGAGACAGGAGCGATCATGAAATCGTGCGTCGGCGTAGCCGGCCGGACGGTAGGCGAACTGATCGAACAGCGGATTCGCGCGCAAGGTGAGCGGCCTTGCGTGTCCGCCGTGGACGGTGAGTTGAACTACATCCAGTTCGACGCGGCTGTCGACGAGATCGCCACCCAGCTCGCCGGGCGAGACCTGGTTCGGGGAGAGCTGGTCGCGGTCGAGATACCGCGGTCGGCTTTGAGCCTCGTGGCCGCGTTCGCCGTGTGGCGGGCCGGGGGCGCGTTCCTGCTGGTCGAACCGACGTTGCCCGAGCTTCGGCGGGCAGAGTTGATACAGGACGCGGGAGTACGGCTCGTCATATCCGCTTCCCGCGACCTGAAGGTCGGCACGTTCGACACAGGCGTCCAGATCACCGAGAGAGGTGAGTGGGGTTGCACGCCGGAAGCCGACCCGGCCGAGTTGGCGTATGTCGTCTACACGTCTGGGTCGACGGGGAAACCGAAGGGGATCCTCGGCCGCCATTCGTCACTGTTGCCCATAGTCCGAACGGCGAAGCGGCACTTCGGCTGGCGGGCGGACGATCGGGTGGCCATGCTCGCGCCACAACACGTCGAAGCGGCGATCTTCGAGATGATCGCGGCGCTCGGACTCGGCGCGCAGCTGTGTATCCCCACCGAGCGTCAACGTTTGCCCGGGCCGGACTTCGATCGTTTCCTTCGTGAGCAGCAGGTGAGCGCACTGGTCGCGACTCCCTCGCGGTTGCAGCAGATGGACCCGGGCCACTTCCCCGCCCTTCGGGCAATCGTTTGCGGCGGCGAGGAACTGCCATCGGACGTCGCGCGGAGTTGGGCACGTGGGCGCATCCTCGTGAACAGCTACGGCGTGTCCGAGGCGACGATCGCCAGTACCTACATCGAGATCGACCCGGACGCCACACAGCGGGTGTCGATCGGGCAGGCGTGCGACGGCACCGAAATCGCCGTGCTGGACGAGGCGTTGCGCCCAGTACCCGATGGCACGCCCGGCGAGCTGTTCATCGGCGGTTCCGGTGTCACTTTGGGCTACTTGGGTCGGCCTGAGTTGACCGCGGAGCGATTCGTGCAGGTCGGCGGCCAGCGCATGTATCGGACCGGCGATCGTGGGGTGCGCGAGGCCGACGGGCTGTTCTACTTCCTCGGCCGCACCGACGATCAGGTGCAGATCGGCGGCTTCCGCGTCGAACTCGGCGAGGTGCGTTCGGTCTTGCGGGGACACGCCGCGGTGCGCGACTGCGCAGTCCGGGAGGACGCTGGGCGACTGGCGGCCTTTGTCGTGGCGGACAGTCCAAGCGGGATCGATGCCTCGAATCTGCGCGAGTGGTTGGCCGAGCGCCTGGCCTCGTACATGGTGCCGACCATGTTCGTCCCGGTCGACGAACTGCCGTTGACCTCCTGGGGCAAGGTCGACTACTCGGCTCTGCGCATCCCGGATGGGTACGGCGCGCGCAACGGCGACGGCAGCAGTCTCAGCGGAACGCAGGCAGCTCTGGGCGAAATAGCCGCCGATCTGCTCGGTCTGGAGCGGTTCGACTCGGCGGACCTGGAGGCGGACCTCTTCCTGCTCGGCATGACTTCCTCGCTGATCACGCGGTTCGTCCGGCGGGTGGCCGTCGACCTTGGTGCCGAGTTGAGCCCGGTCGACGTGTTCCAGTCTCCGACTGTCGCCGAACTCGCCGGTGTGGTCGATGGGAACGGGGACAGTTGATGCCTCCTGGCCAAGAGGGATCGTGGTTTCCTCAGGTGAATCGGCGGGCGCGGCCCCAGGTGCGCCTGGTCTGCATCGGTGCGGCTGGCACAGGGGCCTCGCAGTTCGCCGCGTGGTCGGCGGCGTTGCCCGAGTCGATCGAGGTTTGGCCGGTGTTGTTGCCCGGGCGCGAACGCCGGATTCGCGAGGAGCCCTTGCGCCGAATCGACCGGATCGCGGACGAGTTGACCGCGGAGTTGCTCGGGCGAGTTGAACCAGGTGGACCGCACTGGGCGTTATTCGGGCACAGCTTCGGCGCGCTGGTCGGCTTCGAAGTGGCACGGAGACTGCTCGACGCAGCGGATGCGGTGGTGGACGGGCTGATCGCGTGCTCGATGCCGCCACCTCACCTGCAGGCGGATCAACTGCCGGTGGCGTCCGATGGCGACGCCGAACTGCTCGGCTGGGTGCGCGCGGCCGGTGGCGTGGACGAGGTTCTGCTTGATGACCCGCGGTTCGCCCGGTGGCTGGCCGGTGATCTGCGAGCGACGTTGGCATGCCGCCGGTCGTACCAGGTGGACCGGCTGGTTCCGCTGGACTGCCCGGTGCTGGTGGCGGCGGGCGCCGGGGATCCGGAGGTGACCGACGACGACCTCGAGCAGTGGCGATCTTGCACGAACGCCGACTTCGAGCGGGTCACGGTCGGGCATGGGCACTTCTTCCTGCGAAACCATCAACAGTCGCTCCTCGAGCTGATCGCCGATCGACTCACACGGTGGCGTTCCGTGCGGTCCAGTAGCACCTGAGAGGAGCGGTTCATGACGCGAGAAGGCGCACGACCGCCGATGGCACCGGGTGGCCGTCCGGTGGTCGGGCACGCGCTGCGGCTGTTCCGCCGGCCTCTCGAGTTCGTCGACCAGCAGCGAGCCTGTGGCGAGGTCGTGTCGTTTCGACTCGGGCGGGAGCCGGCGTTCCTGGTGAACAGCCCGGCCACGGTGCGCGAACTGCTCGTCGAGCACAACCAGGTGACCAAGAACGGCGTGCTCTTCGAGAAGCTCAAGGTGCTCGGCGGCGACGGCATCGGCAGCTCGTGGGGCGAACCGCACCGGCAGCGGCGACGGATGATCGCGCCGTTGTTCACCCACCAACGGGTCACCGAATACGCCGGCACGATGCGGGCGGCGGCCGAGGAACAGACGTCGAACTGGGTGGACGGCGCACCGCTCGAGCTGGGCCAGGAGCTGAACGAAATCGCGGCGGCGATCCTCGTCCGGTGCATGTTCGCCTCGGACGCCGGCAGCGAGGCGGCGCGCGAAGCCGCCCGCTGGTTGCCGATCGTGTTCCGTGGCGTGGGCAAGCGCGCCTACGCGCCGACCGGCCTTCTGTACGCGCTGCCGACCCGGTCCAACCGGTTGTACACGGAGGCGGGCAAGCGGGTGCACGCGCTGATCGACGAGGTCATCGCGGTCTACCGAGCGGAGGGCACGGTAGGGCGCGACATGCTGTCCGCGCTACTCAAGGCCCGCGACCCGGAGACCGGCGAGATGCTCACCGTGCAGCAGGTCCACGACGAGGTCATGACCATGTTCTTCGTCGGCACGGAAGTCTCGTCGGCGGCACTCGGCTGGTTGTTCTTCCAGCTGGACCGGCACCCCGAGATCGCGGATCGCGTGTGCGGCGAGATCGACGACGTTCTCGGCGATCGGCCGGTCGAGTTCGACGACCTGCCGAAGCTCGAGTACGTCGCACGGGTTGTGCACGAGACGCTGCGGTTGTACCCGCCGGGCTGGCTGTTCCCCCGCATTCCGACGGTGGACATCGAGGTGGGCGGCTATCCGATCCCGGCCGGGGCGAACGTGTTCTACAGCCCGTACGTGCTGCACCGTGATCCCCGGCTGTTCCCGGAGCCCGCGCGGTTCGACCCCGACCGGTGGCTGCCCGAGCGCGCCGGCCAGGTGCCCCGGGGGGCGTTCATCCCGTATGGGGAGGGCGTCCGGGTGTGCATGGGCGGGTCGTTCGCGGCGGCGGAGATGCTGATCGTGCTGACCGTGATCCTGCGGCGGTGGCGGCTGCCGCTGCAGGCGGGGGCGCGGGTGCGGCCGGTCGCGTCGACCACGTTGCACCCTGATCGACTGCCGGTGGTGGCCCGGCGGCGCTGAGTCAGCGCTTGCGCGCGACGACGGCGTGGTGACCGGACCGCTCGGGGTCGGCCGCTGGTGGACCACCCAGTTCGGGATGCCACTTCGCGGTGAGCACCACTCCCGGCTCGACTGGCTCGAGGTCGCCCAGCAAAGCGGTGACTTGCTCAGCGGAGCGCAGGGTGATCGGCGCCGCGGTTTCGGCGAAATACTGCACCGCTGCCGCCATTTCGACTTCCATGTTCTGCGCGGTGAAATGCGTCATCGCGAGGAGGCTTCCGGGAGCCAGGCCGCTCATATAGCGGGAGATCAATCCGGCAGGGTTTCCGGAATCGGGAATGTACTGGACCACGCCGAGCAGGAAAAGCGCGATCGGACGGTCGAAATCGAGCAGCGAACGGGTTTCGGCCTGCGTGATGACATCCGCGGTGTCGCGGAGGTCGGCACTCAGGATGGTCGCGTTCGGATTGCCCGCCAGCAGGATTTCGCTGTGTGCCACGGCGACAGGGTCCTGGTCGACGTAGACCACCCGGCTCGCCGGGTCCGACTCCTGCGCGATTTCGTGGACGTTGCCCGAGGACGGGATGCCGGAACCGAGGTCGAGGAACTGCCGCACGCCGGCGTCCACGCAGAACCGGACGGCCCGGCGCAGGAAAAGGCGGTTGAGCCGGGCCATTTCGCGGAACGGGCCCACCTCGGCGAGGCGCTCGGCCACCGCGCGATCCGCCGGGAAGTTCAGCTCGCCGCCGAGCATGTAGTCGTACACCCGGGCCAGAGCGGGTTTGCCGACATCGACACCGGCTGACGCCCAATCGACGGAATCCACCATTCGCCGCACCCTTTCACCAGTCGGCCGCAGGAATTCTAGAATGACGCGGAGGGCACTCAATAGGCCATTCGGCGGCTGATTGTAGGGTGGGCTCATGGAGAGCTTGCGGTTGATCGACCAGTGGCCGGTGGACAACGCGGCCGCGGCGGTGGTGCGCGCCGACGGCACCGTGGCCGGCCGGCACGGCGACCCCGGCCGGGAGTTTCCCCTGGCCTCGGTCACCAAGCTGCTCACCGCCTACGCGGCGCTGATCGCGTTCGAGGAGGGCGTCGTCGAGCTGGACACGCCAGCCGGTCCACCTGGTTCGACCGTCCGGCACCTGCTCGCGCACACCTCCGGTCTGGCCTTCGACGCGCACAAGTCGATGGCCGAGCCGGGCAACCGCCGGCTCTACTCGAACGCCGGGTTCGAGCAGCTCACAGACGCGCTGACCGAGCATTCGGGCATCGCGTTCGCGACCTACCTGTCCCAGGCCCTGCTCGAGCCGCTGGACATGGCGAACACGCGGCTCGAGGGCTCGCCCGCCGCGGGCGCGGTGTCGACCGTGGACGACCTGGTTCGGTTCGCCGCGGAGCTCCAGCAGCCCAAGCTGCTCGACCCTTCGACCGTCGCGGAGGCGACGTCCGTGGTCTTCCCCGGGTTGACCGGGGTGCTGCCCGGGTTCGGGCACCAGAAGCCCAACGACTGGGGCCTCGGCTTCGAGATCCGCGACCACAAGAGCCCGCACTGGACGGGGTCGGCCAGTTCGCCCCGGACCTTCGGGCACTTCGGCCAGTCCGGCACGTTCCTCTGGGTCGACCCGGACGCCCAAGCGGCGTGTGTCGCGCTGGCTGACCGCAACTTCGGGCCGTGGGCGGCCGAAGCGTGGCCGCCGTTCACCGACGCCGTGCTCGCGGAACTGCGCGAGGGCTAGGGCTCCATCACGCGGATCGGGCTGCCGGCCTGGTAGGCGGCGATGTCCTCGACCGCGTCGCCGTAGAAGACCTGGTAGACCTCGCGCGTGACATAGCCGATGTGCGGGGTGAGTACGGCGTTGTCCAGCTCGCGGATCGGGTGGTCGGCGGCCAGCGGCTCCTCGTCGTAGACGTCGATCGCGGCGGCCCGGATCGCCTTGCGGCGGAGTGCGTCGAGCAGGGCGTCCTGGTCGACGATCGGGCCGCGCGAGGTGTTCACCAGCAGCGCGGACGGCTTCATCAGGGCGAACTCGTCCGCGCCGACCAGGCCGCGTGAGCGGTCGCTGAGCACCAGGTGCACCGACACCACGTCCGACTGGTTGAACAGCTCCGCCTTGGTCACCGCGGTGACCCCGTGTTCGGCGGCCCGTTCCCGGGTCAGGTTCTGGCTCCAGGCGATGGTCTCCATGCCGAACGCCTGGCCGATCCGCGCCACCTGTGCGCCGAGCCTGCCCAGGCCGAGCAGGCCGAGCGTCTTGCCGTGCAATCCGGTGCCCACGGTCCGCTGCCAGCCGCCGTCGCGCATCGACTGGAACTCGGTGGGCAGGTTCCGCGAGGCTGCGAGGATCAGGGCCCAGGTGTGCTCGGCGGTCGGGTGCGCGATGTACCCGGTGGACGAGACCACGACACCGAGCCGGTTCGCCGCGGCCACGTCGATCGCCGCGTTCCGGCGGCCGGTGCTCACCAGGAGCCTCAGGTCGGGCAACCTGGACAGCAGCGCCTCGTCGAAGCGGGTGCGCTCG
The DNA here is from genome assembly GCF_017875555.1 of Amycolatopsis magusensis. GTDB lineage: Bacteria > Actinomycetota > Actinomycetes > Mycobacteriales > Pseudonocardiaceae > Amycolatopsis > Amycolatopsis magusensis. The sequence goes on from NZ_JAGGMS010000001.1 coordinate 7,528,013, forward strand.
CGCATCGCCACCACCACCTCGAAGCCGGCCAGCCGCCGGACCAGCTCTTCGCGGTCGCCGATGTACTCGGTGAACACCTCGATCTTCGCCCCGAGCGAGTCCCAGTCGGCGAAGCTCAGGGCGACGTTCTGGTAGTCGTCCAGGATGGCGATCTTCATGCCGGTCAGGCTAACCCCCGCTCAGGACCACCGGGGCACCAGCACGTCGACCCGCACCAGGTGGTGGTCCGAGACGTCGTTGAGCCTGGCGAGCGGCGACCCGGGCAACGGCCAGAACACCTCGGCGCGCCACGGGACCAACCCGTGCGACGGCAGCACGTAGTCGACACGGAGATTGCCGGGCGTGTCGTCCGCGAAGTCGCCGGTGTCGAAGAAGGCCGGACCTTGGTGTGCGGTGTTCGCGCCACCTTGTTCGCGGGCGGCCGCCGCTCCGCCGAGACTGCCCGGGTGCGGGTCGATTACGCGCGGCGCCCGCAGCAGGCGTTCGATTCCGCCGTCGATGCCGTCACCGTCGTACTGGTCGGCGTTGTTGTCCCCTGCGACGACGAACCGGTCGTGTGCGCCGAGCCCACCGCTGCCACCACGGTCGTCGTAGATGTACTCGCCCTTGCCGGGCGTGACGTAGTCCGCCCAGAAGCGGACCTCGTCGTGGTTCTTCGTGCCGTTGCGGTCCTCCGGGCCGTCGAAGACCGGTGGCGTCGGGTGGGAGACCAGGAAGTGCACGTCCGAGCCGCCGACCTGGATCGGCAGGTCCCAGTGGGACTTCGAGGACAGGCGAAGCACGTCGAGGATCTCCGGGGAGTACCAGTCGGCCTTGGCCGGTGTCGCCGGGTCGTCCGGGAGCAACGCGTCCGGCATGTCGGCCCAGCGGAACTGCTGGAACGTCCGGGCGTTGGCGGTGTCGATCGGGTACTTCGACAGGACGAGCATGCCGTACTGGCCTTCGAACACGCCGAAGCCGTGCGCGTCGTTCCCGCCGCCGACCTGGCCGTTCCGGTCCAGGTCGAACCCGGTGGACACGCCGGTGTTGACCGGCGCGGTGAACGCGTAGGGGTAGTCGATCGGCGCGGCGCCGTTCTGGCCGACGCCGAGGTAGTTCTGCCGGAACAGGTTCGCCGCGGCGTTGTCCGGCACGTAGTCGAACTCGTTGACCAGCAGCACGTCAGGGCGGTTGCGCTGGATGACCTCGGCGGCCTCGCGGGCCTGTGCGTTGTCCGGGGTGGACAGGTCGGCGACCAGTTGCCCGGCTTGCGCGCGGTTGAGCGAGGCGTTGAACGTGGCGAACCGGACGCTCGGAGTCGCCGGCGTCGCGACTGCCGGTGTGGTGGCGGCGACCAGCGCGGTCACCGCTACCACGGACGTCAGGAACCACCTGGATCGCTGCACTGGCCCACCTCCCGGGATCGGCGTCACCCTAGGCGATCCCGAACGGGTGAAACAGCACCCGGGAGGTGAACAGTGGCTACGCCTGCGGTGCGAGCGCGCGGAAGTAGAGGAACCGCGGCGTCGTGGTCAGCGAGGCGTAGGCACGCGGCGAAACCTCCCGGCACTCCGGCAGCGGCATCGGCTCGTCGATGACGTCCACGGTGAACCCGGCTTCGCGGAGCGCGCCGAAGGTCTGACTGAGCGGGCGGCGGTAGAACCGCACGTCGACCTCGCGGCCGCCGAGGGGGAACTGGTCGGTCACCTGCTCCCGCCGGAAATAGTCCGGCCGGTCGAACCAGTGCCAGTCCTCGGCGTGGTGCACCGACAGCACCAGCGCCCCGCCCGGGCGCAGGACGCGGCGGAGTTCGGCGAGCACCGGTCCCCAGTCCTCGAGGTAGTGCAGCACCAGCGAGGCGGTGACCAGGTCGAAGGTGCCGTCGGCGAAGTCCAGCGGTTCGGTCAGGTCGCCCTGCTGGAACCGGGCACGGTCGCCGAACTCGCGTTTCGCCACGTCGACCAGCGCCGGACTGCCGTCCAGGCCGACCACGTCGGCGCCGCGACCGGCGAGTGCGGCGGTGAGGTGCCCGGCCGCGCAGCCGATGTCCAGCACCTTGCGCCCGTCCAGGTCTCCGGCCAGCGCCAGGATCGCGGGGCGGTCGTACAGCTCCTGGTACGGGTTGTGCCGGGCGTGCTCGGCGTAGTCCGCGGCGAAGCCGTCGTACTGGTCGTGCGCCATGGGCGGCGCCGGGTCGCTGCGTGACACCGGCTGCCCGAGCGCGCGGCTCATGATCTCGTCGACCACGTCGTTCTTGGCGTCGGCGTAGTTCTGGATGTACTTCCACTTCCGCGCGGCGAGGTGCCGCTTGGTCGCCGCGTAAAGGTCGCGGTCCTCCTGGTTGGACCGGAGGCGGTCGCGGAAGACCCGGTACCGCTCGATCTCCTTGGTGTCGGGTGAGTAGACGTGCAGGTTGATGTTCGTGTCCGGCCCTTTGAACGCGCGGTGCTTCTCCCAGTCCGGTTCGCGGATGGTGAGCACGTAACCGGCGGCTTCCAGGCGCGGCACGTAGGCGTCCTCGTCGTCGGAGTCGGGCACCACGAGCATGATGTCGATGATCGGCTTGGCGCAGAGCCCGGGCACGGAGGTCGAACCCACGTGCTCCATCAGGACGATGGTGTCCCCCAGGACCTGTCTGATGCGGGCGGCCTCGCGTTCGTAGAGGGCGGGCCATTCGGGGTCGTAGTCGGCGAGCGTCACCGTCGAGTTGAGCACGGGCGGCTCGCCGACCCAGGCGGTTTCCACGTCGGAATCGGAATACTTCTCGCGATCCGGTTTCGGCATGACTGGCTTGTTCCTTCCTCAAGGCAGTCCGCCAACGTAACTCAGCCCAAAGGCAGCGGCAAGATCTTTCCGGTGGCCTCGCGCAGGGCGTCCCGCATCGCTTCGCGGGGGGCGGTCCGGCCGGTGATGTGCTCGAACTGCCGGAACGCCTGGTGCAGCAGCATGTCCAGCCCGGTGGCCAGGCGACCGCCGTGCGCGGCCACCGCGTCGGCCAGCGGTGTGGGCCACGGGTGGTAGATGACGTCCAGCAGGCACGACGCGGTCGCCAGCTCCGCCAGGTGCGGTTCGATCGCCGCCGGGGGCACGGTGTTGACCACCACGGCGGCCTTGGCGACGGCGTCGCCGAAGTCGGTGTCCGACCAGTTCGACACGTCCACGGCCACGCCGGCGCGTTCGGCCGCGGCGACCGTCTCCCCCGCCCTGGCCGAGTCGCGGACGATCAGGCGTACCGAGCGCACGCCCAGTTCAGCCAGCGCGACCACGGTCGCCGCCGCGGTCCCGCCCGCGCCGAGCACGACGCCGGTGTCCCCGCTCCCGGGCTCGTAACCGCCCGCGGCGATCAGTGCGCCGGTCACGCCGTCGACGTCGGTGCAGTCGGCGAACCAGCGGCCGTCCCGGCGGACGAGCGTGTTGATCGCGCCGACCGCGCGCCCGCGTTCGGTCACCTCGTCGGCCAGCGCGATCGCCGCGCGCTTGCCGGGCATGGTCACCGAGAAGCCGGCCCACTCCGGGCCGAGGTCCCGGATGAACGCGGGCAGCCCCTCGCCGTCCATTTCGATGCGGTCGTAGCGCCAGCCGTCCATGCCGAGCGCCGCGTAACCAGCGCCGTGCAGCACCGGGGACAGCGAATGCGCGACAGGTTTGCCGAGGATCCCGGACCGGTACGGCGGCTCAGTAGGCACCGCGTTCCTTGGCGAGGTTGATGTTCACCTTGTGTTCGTCGTAGTTCTCGGCGAAGCAGGAGAGCCCGTTCTTCTCGCACTTGACGAAGAACAGGATCGCGCCCTCGGCCGGTTTCGCCGCCGCCTCGATGGCGTCGATGCTGGGCGACGAGATCGGCCCCGGCGTCAGGCCCTTGATCTGGTAGGTGTTGTACGCGCCGGCCTTCGCCCGGTCCTCCGGGGTGGTCGTCACGATCGGCCGGTCGAGCACGTAGTTGATGGTGGAGTCCATCTCCAGGCGCATGTCGTCGTCGAGCCGGTTGTAGATCACCCGCGCGATCTTGGTGAAGTCCTGCTGCACGCCTTCGCGCTCCACGATCGACGCGGTCACCAGCAGCTCGTACGGTGTCTTGCCGGTGCCGTCGGCCGCCTTCGGCAGGCCCGCGGCCTGCAGTCGGGTGGCCGACACCTTCATCACCTCGGTGAGCAGCTGGGTGGCGTCCCAGCCGGGCTTCACGTCGTAGACCCCGGGCAGGATCAGCCCTTCGATCCGTCGTTTCGGTTCGACCTCGCCCGCGCCTTCGACCGCCCATTCGGGCACCCCGAGCGCGGCCAGGTCGGCGGTCTCGGCGACCTTGCGCAGCTCCTCGACCGGGACGCAGGTGCTCGCGCCGTTGACCGTCGCGCAGGACGCCTTCGACAGCAGCGCGAACACGCCGTCGGTGGTCTTGCCGTCGGGCTGGACGATGTCGTCGAGCTGGGTGCCGCCGCGGATCTGCAGCACGCCCTTGCGGGCCGTCGGGTCGACCAGCTTGCCGACCGCGCTGGTGCCCGACATCTTCGTCTTCATCTGGTAGTAGCCGGGCTGGACGCTGCGGACCTTGGCCTCGTCCTCGGCGGCCTCGACGAACGCCTTCTGGCTGGCGACCACGCCGGCCTGGGTCAGTTTCGTGGCGATCGCGTTGGTCGAGTCGCCCTCGACGACCTCGACCAGCACGTCGGACTCGCCGGTGCCCTCGAAGTCGTCGTAGCCGAACCCGAGCAGTTCCTGCGCGCCGAACCAGGCCGCGCCACCGACCACGACGATCACCAGGAGGGCGGCGATCCAGCCGAACGCGCGCTTGCCGCGCTTGCGACGCGGGCGCGGCTCGTCCGGCGGCTCCTCGCCGATGCGCTCCGGCTCGGCGCGGTGCTCGTCGTCGTAGTCGCCGTACTCATCTTCCTCGTAGTACTCGTCGTCGTAGAACTCGTCGTCGGCGAAACCCTCGATCTCGTCTTCGCGGTCACGAGGATCGCGCGAGGCTCGGGGGTTCTCGGGGTCTCGGGGGGCACGGTCGTCGAACTCGGGCACCGGTTCAGGGTCCGGTTCGTAGCCGTATCGCGCCACCTGACCGGCGTCGATCACCTCGGTCGGGCGATCGTCCGGCGGCGGCTGCGGGGATGCCGGCGGCGGGGTGGGACGACGGCGCGGCGGCGGCGCGGGGGCCTCGGCACGGGCACGTCGAGCTGGTTGAACCGGCGGTCGCGCGGTGGGGCGGCGCGGCGGCTCGGCTGGGGTAGGCACGCCCATCTGCGGGGTGGCCAGCGAATCTTCCTCGGATTCGACGTAGCGGTGCCGGCGGCGCGGCGGCGCGGGCTCGGGCCGCGAGGGCGGCTCTTCGTCACGCAGGCGCCGACGGCCGCCGCTGCCCTCGCGGGGCGGGGGCATGCGGACTTCGCCTTCGCGGCGGACCAGTTCGTCCGGTTCGCGCAACCGCCGCCGGCCGGCAGCCGGAGGGACCGCTTCGGGCGGCGTTTCGGCTTCCCGCCGCCGTCGTCTGCCGCCGCCTTCGGGTACCCCGGGAGACTCGCTCCTCACGACTCACCCTTCCGCGCGCGGAACGCCGCACGCCCGTCCAGCCAGCCTTGAAGGATCTCCACGGCGGCCGCCTGATCGACCACCGCGCGTTGCTTGCGGCCCTTGACCCCGCGCTGGGAGAGCATGCGCGAAGCGGTCACCGTGGTGAGCCGCTCGTCGGCGAACCGCACCGGTACCGGCGCGATCCGCTCCGCGAGCAGTTCACCGTATTCGACCGCGATGACGGCGGCGGGACCGTGCCGGTCCGCGAGCGTCCTCGGCAATCCCACGATCACCTCGACCACCTCGTGTTCGACGACCAGGCCCGCCAACTGCTCAACGTCACCATTGTCTGCCGCATCACGCTTTAGGGTAACGAGTGGCGAGGCAAGAAGGGGCGCCGGATCACTGAGTGCGATACCGACCCGGACCGAGCCGACATCCACCGCAAGCCGACGGCCGGCCCCGGGATCCTGCTCCCCGGGCCGGTCCGCCTTCCGCTGGGTCACCCGCCGGATACCGCGGCGCGCAGCGCCTCGATCGCCTGCGGCACGCCTGCCGGGTTCGAGCCGCCGCCTTGCGCCATGTCCGGCTTGCCGCCACCACGGCCGCCGATGGCCTCGGCGAACCGGGGCACGAGCTTGCCCGCGGCGAAGCCCTTGTCCCGCGCGCCCGCGGTGGTCGCGACGACGAAGCTGACCTTCTCCCCCGCCGGCGAGAACAGCGCCACCACACCCGGCCGGTTGCCGAGGCGGTTGCGGATCTCGGTGGCCAGCGCGCGCAGGCCGTTGCCGTCGACGCCGTCGAGCTGCTCGGCCACCAGGCTGACGCCACCGAGGTCGGCGGCCTTGTCCGCGAGCTCACCCGCGGAACCCAGCACCTGGCGGGTCTTGAGCTGCTCGATCTCCTTCTCCGCCGACCGCAGCCGCGACAGCAGGTCTTCGATGCGCGAGGGCAGCTGCTCAGTCGGCACCTTCAGCGAACCGGCGAGCTGCGAGACCAGCAACTGCTCCTTGCGGACGTACCGCAGCGCGTCCGTGCCGACCAGCGCCTCGACGCGGTGCACGCCCGAGCCGATCGACGCGTCGGACACCAGCTTGACCAGGCCCAGCTGGCCGATCCGGTCGACGTGGGTGCCACCGCACAGCTCGCGCGAGTAGTCCCCCATGTCGACCACGCGGACGTCGTTGCCGTACTTCTCGCCGAACAGCGCGACCGCGCCCAGCTCGAGGGCCTTGTCCTTGGTGGTGACGTAGCTCTGCACCTCGACGTCGGTCTGGAGGTAGTCGTTGACCTCCTCCTCGACCTCGGTCAGCACGTCCGAGGACACCGGGCCCGCGGTGGTGAAGTCGAAGCGCATGCGGCCGGGCGAGTTGAGCGAACCGGCCTGCGCCGCGCGTTTGCCGTAGGCCCCGCGGACCGCGGCGTGCACCAGGTGGGTGGCCGAGTGCGAGCGCTCGATCATCGACCGGCGCGCGGCGTCGACCGAACCGGTCAGCTCGGTGTCGAGCCCGACCTCGCCCTCGACGACCTCGACGCGGTGCACGTACAGGCCCTGCACGATCTTCTGGACGTCGAACACCTTCAACTCGACGCCGTTCCCGACCAGCACACCGGTGTCGGCGACCTGGCCACCGCTCTCGGCGTAGAACGGGGTGCGGTCGAGCATGATCTCGGCCTTCTTGCCCGCCGCGACGCTGCGCACCGGGACCCCGTCGGCGACCAGGCCGATCACCCTGGCATTCGCCTGCAGGTCGGTGTAGCCCAGGAACAGGGTTTCGCCGTGCTGTTCGAGCACCTCGCGGTAGACCGACAGGTCACCGTGCCCGCTCTTGCGGGACGCGGCGTCGGCCTTCGCGCGCCGGCGCTGCTCCTCCATCAGCGTGCGGAACCCGTCCTCGTCCACGGTCAGGCCCTGCTCGGCGGCCATCTCGAGGGTCAGGTCGATCGGGAAGCCGTAGGTGTCGTGCAGCTGGAACGCCTTGTCCCCGGCGAGGATGCCCCCACCGGCGGACTTGGTCTCCTCCGCGGCGAGATCGAAGATCCGCGAGCCCGAGGTGAGCGTCGACAGGAATGCCTCTTCTTCGGTTTTGACCACGTCGGAGATACGGTCGAAACCGGCGACCAGTTCAGGGTAGGACGGGCCCATCGCGTCACGGACCACCGAAGCGAACTCCGGCAGCACCGGTTCGTGCACGCCGAGCAGGCGCATCGAGCGCACGATGCGGCGCAGCAGCCGGCGCAGCACGTAGCCGCGCCCGTCGTTGCCGGGGGTGACCCCGTCGCCGATCAGCATCACGCCGGAACGGGCGTGGTCGGCGATCACGCGGAAGCGCACGTCGTCGGTGTGGTCGGCGCCGTAGCGGCGGCCGGAGAACTCCTCGGCGCGCGCGATCACCGGGCGCACCAGGTCGGTCTCGTAGACGTTCTCCACGCCCTGGAGCAGGTAGGCGACGCGCTCGACGCCCATGCCGGTGTCGATGTTCTTCTTCGGCAGCTCGCCGATCGGCGGGTGGCCGTACTTCGGGCTCTGCTCACCCCGCACGTCCTGCATGAAGACGAGGTTCCAGATCTCCAGGTAGCGGTCCTCGTCGACGACCGGGCCACCCTCGCGGCCGAACTGTGCGCCGCGGTCGTAGTAGATCTCCGAGCACGGGCCGCCAGGACCGGGCACGCCCATGTCCCAGTAGTTGTCGCGGCCGTCGCGCGCCTGGATGCGCTCGGACGGGATGCCGGCGACCTTCTGCCAGAGCCCGGCCGCCTCCGAGTCGTGCTCGTAGACGGTCACCCAGATGCGCTCCGGGTCGAAGCCGAAACCGCCGTCGTCCTGGGACTTGGTGATCAGCTCCCAGGCGTTGGCGATCGCGCCTTCCTTGAAGTAGTCGCCGAAGGAGAAGTTCCCGGCCATCTGGAAGAACGTGTTGTGCCGGGTGGTCTTGCCGACCTCGTCGATGTCGCCGGTGCGCACGCACTTCTGGATGCTGGTCGCGCGCGGGTACGGCGGCGGCACCTCACCGAGGAAGTACGGCTTGAACTGCACCATGCCGGCGTTGACGAACAGCAGGTTCGGGTCGTCCAGGATCAGCGACGCACTGGGCACCCTGGTGTGCTCGCGGCCTTCGAAGTGGGCCAGGAAGCGCTTGTTGATCTCGTGTGTTTCCACTGGTCTTTCCTTGCGCTGGGGCTCGGCCGCGGACAGCGGTCACCGGCCGAGCCGGAAACAGGGGCAGGCTGCGGCGGCGGAGGGTCCGGCGCGACGTCGGCGACGTGGGCCGGTCAGCCCTCCGCCCGGCGAGCTCGCCGGACCGCGGCGTGCCTGCCCTGCGAACGCGACGGAAGACCGGCACGGTCCTCGACGAAGTCGTTCAGCTCTTGCTCGCGCTCGCTCATCCCCGCGCGCACTTCGGCACCGAAGGAGCCCACCGCGCCGGCGAGTTCGCGCATGGCGTCACCCAGATTGGCCGCGATGCCCGCCGGGGTCGCCTGCCGCGCGGTCTCGGTCGCCTTGCGCGAGAGGGCGACGCCGGCGACCACTCCGACTCCGAGCCAGAACAGTCGCTTCATGCCTTCTTGCTCCTCTTCCGGCCGCGCACCGGCTTCCCGTTCGCCTTGGCGCGGCGCGCCTTGACTGCCTTGCTGATGCCGTAGGACAGGGCCGCGGTCTTGACCAGCGGACCGCCCAGCGTCGCGGTGAACACCGACGACAGCGCCGAGACGTTCCCCGTGACCGCCTGCGCGTTCGCGGTGATCCCGTCCACCCGCTCGAGCTGGGTGTTGACGTGGGTGAGCGTCTGATTGGCCCCGTTGAGCAGCGGGTCGGTGTTCTCGTGTGCCTTGCGCAGCGCGATGGTCGCCTCGTCCAGCGTGCGGCCGAGCTTGAGCAACGGGATCGCGAGCAGCACCACCAGCACAACGAAGGCGCCTGCGGCGATGAGCGCGGCGATCTGCCCTGCCGACACGGGATCCTCCCGGAAGTTCGTGGCCACCTGATTGCCGGTCAGGCTACCGTGCGTGGCTGTTCTCCACCGTACTGGCCCAGTGCTGTCCCAGCCGTCGCAGGAACTCGCTGCTTTCCCGCACGCTGAGCGCTCGCGCGCGCAGTGCGGTGAACCGCTCGGCGGCCTGGCGGACCACGGCCGGGCGATCGCAGAAGACGTCCCGGTCGTGCCCGTCGGTGATCAGCACCGCGGGCGCGGGCGGCGGGAAGGAATGCAGCGTCACCGTCCGCCCGAGGAAAGGATGCACCCCCGTGCCGGTGGGGAGCACCTGGATTTCGACGTTCGGTACGGCCTCGTTCAACCAGCACAACCGCGTGAGCTGCGCCGCCATCACCGCTCTGCCGCCGATCCCGGTGCGCAGCACGGACTCGGCGAGGACGCAGCGCAGCCGCAGGCGCGGCCGGTCGGTGCGCTCGAGGCACTCGCGGCGGGAGAGCCGGAGTTCGACCAGTTTGACCGACTCCCCCATGAGCAGTGCCTCGGCGTAGGCCCGCACCTGAAGCAGGGGCGGGACCAACTCGCCGGAGTAGTGGGCGGTCTCGCGCGCCTGCGCTTCGAGGTCGAGGACGCGCCGCAGGTTCGCCGGAACGGGTGCCGGGCCGTAGGTGCCGCGGGGTTTGCGGCCGTGCGCGTCCCTGGCGCACCGGATCAGTTCGGTCCGCTGGCCGGGGCCCGCGCCGTAGTGGACGAGGAGCTTCTCCAGTTCGGCCGGTTTCGCGCCGGACCGCCCGAGTTCGAGGTCGCCGATCTTGGACGGGGTGCAGCCGAGCAGTTCGGCCGCTTCGCCGCGGGTGACGCCTGCCTGTTCGCGCAGGCGGCGCAGCACGGCCGCGACCTGAACACGTTCGGTGGGGATGGGCTGTGACACCGGGTCACGGTAACACAAGTGGACTATGCCACTAGCGCGTGTGCTAGAACGCTGGTGGTCGAGACAACCGCACTGACGGGATGGCGCATGAAGCACGTGCACGCAGGCAAGGTCCGCGATCTGTACGAGTCGGACGGTGACATCCTGCTCGTGGCCTCCGACCGCGTCTCCGTCTACGACGTGTCGCTGCCGACGCCGGTGCCGGACAAGGGCAAGCTGCTCACCCAGTTGTCCGTGTGGTGGTTCGAGCACCTGCGCGAGGTCGTGCCGAACCACCTGATCTCGGCCACCGACGTGCCCGCCGAGTTCGCCGGGCGCGCGATCCGGTGCAAGCCGCTGAAGATGATCCAGGTCGAGTGCATCGCCCGCGGTCACCTGACCGGGCTGGGCCTGCGGGAGTACCAGCGCGACGGCGCGGTCTCCGGCATCCGCCTGCCCGAGGGCCTGGTCGAGGGCGACAAGCTGCCCGAGCCGATCTTCACGCCGACCACGAAGATCTCCGACACCGGGCACGACGAGTTCATGACCTTCGACGAGGTGGTGGGCGAGATCGGCCAGGACACCGCCGACCGGATCCGCGACCTCACCCTGGAGATCTACCGCCGGGGCGCGGCGCACGCGGCGACCAAGGGCGTGATCATCGCCGACACGAAGCTGGAGTTCGGCTTCGACGCCGACGGCACGCTGACCCTCGGCGACGAGGTGCTGACGTCGGACTCCTCGCGGTTCTGGCCGGCGGACGAGTGGGAGCCGGGCCGGCCACAGCGCTCGTTCGACAAGCAGTTCGTGCGTGACTGGTCGAGGACGACCGGCTGGGACCAGACCCCGCCAGGGCCGGAGATCCCCGCCGACATCGTGGCCGCCACGAGGGCGAAGTACGTCGAGGTCTACGAGCGCATCACCGGGCACACCTGGGCCCGCTGAAGTTCGCGTTCCGTTCACCCGGGTAGGTGAAGGTTCGGGCCATGCCTGAACTTTCACGCCGGCGGTTGCTGGCCACCTCCGGGGCCGCGCTCGCCGGCTCGCTGCTGCCGCCGTCCCTGCACGCCGCCATGGCGGCGCCGATGCGCCGGGGCCGCGGGCTCGGCGAGGTCGAGCACGTCATCGTGCTCATGCAGGAGAACCGCTCGTTCGACCACTACTTCGGCCGGTTGCGCGGGGTGCGCGGCTTCGGGGACACGCACCCGCTGGAGCTGCCCGGTGGCGGTGACGTGTTCAACCAGCCGGACCCGGCGGGCGGCGTGGTGCTGCCGTTCTCGCTGCGCGAGGGCGCGATCCGGGCCGGGCGCGGGCCGGACGACATCCAGTACCTCGGCGATCTCGACCACAGCTGGGGCGGCAGCGGCAAGGCGTGGGCCCGGGGCTGGAACAACGCGTGGATCGCGGCGAAGGGTGCCGCCACGATGACCTACTACGACCGCGCGGACATCGCGCTGCAGTACGAGCTGGCCGACACGTTCACCATCTGCGACGCGTACCACTGCTCGATCTTCGGGTCCACCAACCCGAACCGGAACTTCCTGATGACCGGGACCACCGGCTTCGAGCCGAACGGGTCGCGCGCGGTGACCAACGCGGCCTACTCGTACGACCACCCCGGTTACTCCTGGACGACCTACCCGGAGCGGTTGCAGGCCGCCGGCGTGCCGTGGCGGATCTACCAGGAGTGGGACAACTTCACCGACAACGCGGTCGAGTACTTCGTGCCGTTCAAGAAGATCGGGCACAAGATCCTCGCCGCGGTGCCGGGCGGGTACCGGACCACCGAGGAGTTCTACTTCGCGCTGTTCGACAAGTCGCCGGAGGAGCGGAAGGCGCTGCTGGCGAAGTTCGACGAAGGTGTAGCCGGTTTGACCGCGGCCGAGCGCGACCTGTTCGACCGCGGGATGTTCCGCGGTGAGCCGGAGTCGCTCGTGGGGCGGCTGCGCGCGGACATCGCCGCGGGCACGCTGCCGAAGGTCAGCTGGCTGGTCCCGTCGGCGGCGGACTCCGAGCACCCCGGCGCGTCGACCCCGGTGGGCAGCGCGAACCTGATCTACGACGTGCTCGACGCGATCGCCGCCGATCCGGACACCTGGTCGAAGACCGTGTTGTTGCTGAACTTCGACGAGAACGACGGCTACTTCGACCACGTGCCGCCGCCGGTACCGCCGGCCACCGCCCCCGACGACGCCGACCACGCGGGCGGGCAGCCACTCGGCTTCGGCCCGCGCGTGCCGATGACCGTGGTGTCGCCGTGGACGATCGGCGGTTACGTGGATTCGACCGTGTACGACCACACCTCGGTGATCCGGCTGCTGGAGCGGTGGACCGGGATCGCCGAGCCGAACATCTCCGCGTGGCGGCGTTCCGTGGCCGGTGACCTGACCGGCGCGTTCGACTTCGAGCGCGCGGGCCGTCCGCCGGCGGTGACCAAGCCGGGCCCGGTGCCCGAGCCGATCTCGCGCTGGCACCCGACGCCGCCGGCCGATCAGGCGTTGCCGTCGCCGGAGCCGGGCCGTCGCCGAGCGCGGGCGCTGCCGTACCAGGCGTCGGTGTCCGGTGGGTTGAACGCGAGCGGCGAGCTGACTGTTTCACTTCAGAACAGCGGCTCGGCGTCGGCGCACTTCGCGATCTACGCGTACACGGGCGAACTGGTTGAACCGGCGCATCGCGATGTCCTCGGCACGCACACGGAGACCCTGTCGAACCAGGGCGACCAGTACCGGGTCGTCGTGCAGGGGCCGAACCGCGGCTGGTGGGAGTTGCGGGGCAGCCGGTTGGGCGCGGCCGCCAGGGTGGACGTGCGGACGCGATTCCTCCCGCAACGGGGTGGACTGGAGCTGACCATCGAGAACTCGGGCGCCGCCGCGGTGTCGCTGCGGGTGGACTCCGGTCGTGTCGTCCGGGTTGAACCGGGCCGCTCCGCGCAGGTGCCGGTGCGCACCGAGGCGGGCTGGTACGACGTCCGCGTCACGGCGGACGGTGACCCCGCCTTCCTCCGCGCTTTGACCGGCCACGTGGAGAACGGGCAGCCCGGGTTCACCCCGTAAGGCCACGCCGTATAGGTCGTTATACGGGTGTCGGGGCTACTGACCGCGGATGGTGCGGCGCAGCTTCGGCACCCGTTCGGCCAGCGTGCGCTCGGCCCCGCGCTGCGTCGGGTGGTAGTAGTCCGTGCCGACGAGCACGTCCGGCGGGTACTGCTGGTTGAGCACACCCTCGGGCACGTTGTGCGGGTATCGGTAGCCCTGCGCGTTGCCGAGCTTCTGCGCGCCCGCGTAGTGGCCGTCGCGCAGGTGCGGCGGCACCGTGCCGAGCTTGCCCGCGCGCACGTCGGCCAGCGCGGCGTCGATCCCGGTGATCACCGAGTTCGACTTCGGCGCGGTGGCCAGGTGCACCGTCGCCTGCGCGAGCGCCAGCCTGCCCTCGGGCATGCCGATGAACTGCACCGCGTGCGCGGCGGCGATCGCCGACTGCAGCGCGGTCGGGTCCGCCATGCCGATGTCCTCGCTGGCGTGCACCACCAGCCGCCTGGCCAGGAACCGCGGGTCCTCCCCCGCCTCGATCATCCGGGCCAGGTAGTGCAGCGCGGCATCGACGTCGGACCCGCGGATGGACTTGATGAACGCGCTGATCACGTCGTAGTGCTGGTCGCCGTCGCGGTCGTAGCGCACGGCCGCCTTGTCCACGGTGGACTCGACGGTGGCGAGGTCGATCACGCCGTGCTCGGTGGCCCCGGCCGCGTCCGCGGCGGCTTCGAGCGCGGTCAGCGCCCGGCGCGCATCCCCGGAAGCCAGCCGGACCAGGTGGTCGCGTGCGTCCTCGTCCAGTTCGAGCGCGCCGCCCAAGCCGCGCTCGTCGGTCAGCGCGCGGTCGATCAGGTCACTCACGTCTTCGTCGGTGAGCGGGCGCAGCTGCAGCACCAGCGAGCGCGAAAGCAGCGGGGAGACCACCGAGAACGACGGGTTCTCCGTGGTGGCCGCGACGAGCAGCACCGTGCGGTCCTCGACCGCGCCGAGCAGCGCGTCCTGCTGGGTCTTCGAGAAGCGGTGCACCTCGTCGATGAACAACACGGTGTTCTCGGCGTTGTAATTGCGGCGGCGCCGGGCCTCCTCGATGACCCCGCGCACCTCCTTGACCCCGGCGGACAGCGCGGACAACGCGACGAACCGGCGTCCGGTGGCAGTGGAGACCAGGTTGGCCAAGGTCGTCTTGCCCGTTCCCGGCGGGCCGTAGAGCAGCACGGACGCGGGCGCGGCGCCCTCGACCAGTCGTCGCAGGGGCGCGCCTTCGCCGAGCAGGTGCTGCTGGCCGACCACCTCGCCGAGCGACCGCGGCCGCATCCGCACCGCCAGTGGGGAGCCGGCCGGAATCGGCCGCTCGGCCACCGGTTTCGCGGGTTCCGGCGGCGGAGCCGCCACGTCCGGGTTCACCGTGAAGAGTTCGTCCTGCGCCACGCCGTTGACGTTAGCCGCTGGGTCCGACACCCGGTCCGCTGGCCGCGAACACCCCTGCCCGGGACGGCGGGGGACGAGCAGACTCGGGGCATGCTCGATCGGGTCGCGGTGCTGTCCGACATCCACGGCGTGTTGCCCGCGTTGGACGCGGTACTGGCCGAACCGGACGTGGCGAGCGCGGACCGCATCGTGCTGACCGGCGACATCGCCGCGGGCCCGCAACCGGCCGAAGTGCTGGACCGGCTCGGCACGCTCGGAGACCGGGCGGTGTGGGTCAACGGCAACGCCGACCGCGAACTGGTCCAACTGGCGCACGGCGGCGAGACGAACATCCCGGACCCGATCGCGCCGTGGTGCGCCGCGCAGTTGCGGTCCGACCAGGTGGACCTGCTGGCGCGACTGCCCGCGACGGCCCGGCTGGAGGCCACCGGGCTCGGACCGGTCCTCTTCTGCCACGCGACCCCGCGCGACGACGAGGAGGTCGTGCTGGTGGACAGCTCGCTCGAACGGTGGGCCGAGGTGCTCGACGGGGTCAGCGAGCCGACCGTCGTCTGCGGTCACACGCACATGCCGTTCAGCAGGCTGGTCGACCGCAGGCTGGTGGTCAACGCGGGCAGTGTCGGGATGCCCTACGGTTCGCCGGGCGCGCACTGGGTGCTGCTCGGCGGTGCGGACGGCCCCGCCGTGCAGCACCGGCGCACGCTGTTCGACGCGGAGGCCGCCGCGGATTCGATCGTGGCGACGTCCACCTACTCGGACATCGAGGAGTGGGTGAGCTACTTCGTGCGCAACCCACCGTCGGATGCCGAGGCGCTCACGGTCTTCGCTCCACGCGACGGCCGTGGGTCCTGAGGGCCGAACAAACCTGCGGCGCGGAAGGTCAGGTCGCGCACGGTGGACAGGCCGGGTCGCGAGGTGAACTCGCCGAGCCACCGGGCGGCGGTCGCGACGCGCTGAGCCGGCCGTCGGCGGTCGCGGTCGAACTGGTGCAACGCGCGCACGAGCTCGCCGCCACCGGCGAGGTGACCGCCCAGCGCGACCCCGTCGACCAGGGCTTGGCAGGCACCTTGGCCGAGGTCGGCGGTCATCAGGTGGGCGGCGTCGCCGATCAGCACGGCGTTGCCGGAGACCAGGCTCGGCAGTCCCGGCGCGAGGTAGCGGATCGGGTAGTTCAGGATCTCGGTGCCCGCGCTGCGCTCGATCAGCGACGGCACCGGGTCGCACCAGTCGCCGAACAGTTCACGCAGTTGGACCATCGGGTCCGCGGCGAGGCCGCCCTGGGGAACGCGGATCGGGGCGTACCAGTTGGTCATGCCGCCTTCGGCCGGGGTGACGCCGAACTTGCGCCCGCGACCGAAGATCTCCTGACTGGTCTCGCCCTCGGACGGCACCATGCCGATCCACGCGGAGTAGCCCGAGTACCGCGGCTGGTGCCCGGCGCCGAAGCGGGCCGTACGCACGGCACTGCCGATGCCGTCCGCGCCGATGACCACGTCGTACTCGGCGCGCAACTCCTCGACATCGGCCGGTTCAACTGGTCGACCCGTGCGCACCCGTTCCGGCGGCAATGCGTCCCGGAGCAGGGTGATCAACGCGGCGCGGGAGATCAACACGGGCAGTTCGCCCGTCCGGCGTTCGAGGCGGCCGACGTCGAGCCGCGCCAGCGTCCGCCCGTCCGATCGGCGGAACCGCATCTCCT
This sequence comes from Amycolatopsis magusensis, assembly GCF_017875555.1. GTDB lineage: Bacteria > Actinomycetota > Actinomycetes > Mycobacteriales > Pseudonocardiaceae > Amycolatopsis > Amycolatopsis magusensis. The sequence goes on from NZ_JAGGMS010000001.1 coordinate 7,544,498, forward strand.
GCTGCGCGACGCCGGTCCGCCGCACGCGCTCCCCCAGGCCGATCGCGTCGAGCGCGCGCAGCGCGTCCGGCCACATCCCGAGCGCCGTGCCCCGGCCCTCGATCCGCGGACGGCGTTCGAAGACCGTCACGTCCAGGTCCGACTGGTTCAACCGGAGCGCGCAGGCGAGCCCGCCGATCCCACCGCCGACCACCGCGATTCTCACTGTCATGACGTCACGGTACTACAGGTGTAGTCACAGATGTAGTAGTAAGCTGCCGGTGTGCCTTCACCCCAGGAACGGACCCGCCGCGACGAGGTGGTCGAAGCGGCGATCACCGTGCTCGGAACCCAGGGCGCGCGTGGGCTGACCCATCGCGCGGTCGACGCGGAGGCCGGGCTGCCCGCCGGCACCACGTCCAACCACTTCCGCACGCGCGGGGCGTTGCTCACCGGTGTGCTGGCGGGCCTGGCCGAGCGTGACTTCAGCGTCGCCGGCGAATTCGCGGACGACGGGCTCGCCGAGGGCGCCGCCCGGTTCGCCCGGCACATGGCCGGGCCGGACCGGGTCGCGACGCTCGCGCGCTACGCCCTGTTCCTGGAGGCCGCCTGGGATTCGCAACTGCGGCTCCAGCTCGAGGTGGCCGGAGCGCGGGCGGCGGCACCGCTGCGCGCGCTGCTCATCGCGGCCGGGTCGAACCAGCCGGACCTGCACGCGAAGCTCCTGCTCGACCACATCGAGGGCATGGTGCTGCACGAACTGAGCCGGCCGTCGGAGGTGTTCCGGCCGGAGGAATCGCTGCGGCTGCTGGTCAGCGCGATGGGGCTGGGCGGTTCTCCCAGTACGACCGCCACATGATCCGCGCGGCGTAGGGCAGCAGGTCGCGGCCGCGCCGCCAGAGCCACGGAATGCCCTTCACCACCAGCCAGCCGACGTGCTGCACGGCGCCCGCGGTCGCCCCACCCGAACATTCGAGGCTGACCGGCACCCGGATCTCGATACCGGCCTGGGTCAGCAGATCGGCGTACCCCTGCGCGAGCATCCGGTGCCCCAGCTCCGACGGGTGCAGCCGGTCGACGCTCCACGCGGTCAGGTCGTAGGCCCCCGGGAGCGCCATCAGGTCCAGGCAGGGCACACCGCGGGCGGCGACCACGCCGTCGATGACCGCGTTCAGCTCGTCGATCCGCGACCGCAGCGCACGCGACAGCGCACCGGGCAAGCGGAAGACCCGCCCGTGGTCGTGGAAGCGCACCGGGATGACCACCGAACCCACGGCGTGCAGCCCGGTCACCACCTCGTCGAGATCGGCGGCGATGGCCTCGGCGTCGAAATCGGAGCGCAGGGTGTCGTTCATGCCGACGATCAGCAGCACCACCTCGGGCCGGTGCGCCAGCGCGACCGGCAGCTGCTCGGTCCGCACGCAGCGCATCCGGGCGCCGGTGAACGAGGCGTTCAGGTAGCCGTCCGGTTCGATGCCCAGCGCTTCGGCGACCAGCGGGCCGACCCCGCGCCAGGTCCCGCCCGGCAGCGGGTCGCCGAGGCCGACCGCGGTCGAGTCGCCGAGCACGGCCAGCCGGGACACCCGGCGCGGCGCGGGTAAGGGGAAGTCGGTGCGGTCGGGAACCTCGGATGCCAGGGTGAAATCTTCACGCAGCACGGTCACACCGGAGACCTTCCGGCACCCAGGCTCACCCGCGGTGAGGACCGGGTGAAGGCGTGAGGACGCCTCGGGAAAATCCTCGGTGCGCGGCTACCGGAACGCCGGGTACAGCGCCAGCCGCAGGCCCGGCCCGTGACGCTCGTCCAACGCGGTGGACACCTCGAGCGCGTGCGCGGCGACGTCGTCGAGCCCGGCGCGTTCAGCGTGCTTGCCCAGTTCTCCCCACCAGCTGACCAGCGCCGCGGCCCGGCTCGTCGGGGCGGCGCCACGCTCCGGGGCCAGCTCGGGCAGCAGCTCCCAGGTCGCCAGCCAGACGCGCAACAACTGGCTCTCCAGCAGGTGCTCGGAGAGGACGTCGTCGTCGGCCAGCGCGGGCCAGACACCGGCGACTTCGGCACGCCAGGCGGCGACCATCGCCTCGCTCATCCCGGCGGGCAGCGCCAGCGCGTACGGGCACGACGCGAACGGCACCCGCAGGTAAGCGGCATCGACGAGCGCACTGCGCACGCAGCCACGCTCGAAGTCGATGAAGCGGACCCCGCCGTTGGTCGCGAGGTTGTTGTCCGGGCACAGGTCCACCGGGCTGAACGCGCGGTAGCGCGCGGACCGCGCCAGCTCGGCGATGTGCTCGGCGTGCTGGTGGACGGTCTCCGGCGTGTCCACGCCCAGCAGTTCGGACAGCAGCGCGGGCAGCTGGGCGCAGGCGAGCACCGGCGTGGTGTCGTCGCCGACGGCCCGGCCGCCGAGGCGGCGCAGCAGCGCGTTGAAGTCGGCCTCGCGACCGGCGGTGTTGGCGTGCAGCCTGCCCAGCGAACGCGCCCAGGACAGCAGCGACCGCTCGGCGGCCCTGGCGTCCGAACCACGCAGGCGGTCCTGCAGGGTCGGCGCGCGGCCGAGGTCGTCGAGCACGATGACCCGGTGGCCGCCGTCGTGGGCGACCAGCTCCGGGCACATGCGCTCTTCCTGGGCCAGCGCGGTGAACAGCTGGTAGCTGACCGCCTCCTGGGCGAACGGGTCCGCGCCCAGCTCCGGCGGCTCGCCCGGGTAGTGCTTGATCACCAGGGTGCGCGGCAGGGCGAACGGTGACGCGGCGACCCGCACGCGGACGACCGTGGCCGGCCCCGTTCCGCGCAGGTCCTCGGGCTCGACCAGCGGGATCGCGCTCCCGAACCGGTGCGCCAGTACCGCTTCGCCCGCCTTGATCGCGGCTTCGAGCGCTTCGTCAGCCTCAGTGACCTTCATGGCTTCGCCGGCGGCAACCCTGGTGCCTGCCGAAACCACCGCCCCGTTGCCTGATGTGTTCGTGGAGTCCTTCGAAGTGTCCACAGTCATTGTCCCCGACCCTACTCGTGAGCGTGCGTGCCCGTCACCCGCGTGAGAGTGGACGTTCCGTGGAGGCCCTGCGTTGTCCCTTGCGTCGCAGCATCAGCACAACGGCCGCGGCCGCGACGACTCCCACCAGGTTTATCACGAGCTGGACGACGGAACCGATACAGCGGCCCCACTCGTTAAGTACGGCCGCGACCACCGCGTAGCCGGCCGCCGGAACGGTGGTCACCGAGATGAACACCCCGACCAGCGCGGCCGACTTCGCCGAGGTCAGCGACAACATCCCGGCCGCGCCCGCCAGCAGCGCGACGATCAGCGAGTACGGGCCGACCTGGTAGATGAAGTCCACATCGTGGTCACCGAGCAGTGCCGCGCGGTCGAACAGGCCGGTCGCCTCCCCCACCACGGTGAAGGCGAGGGTGATCAGCATCGCCACCGGGAAGCCGATCGCGAGCGCCGCAGCCGCCCGGCGCACCAGGTCCCACCGCCGCATCACCAGGCCGACGGCGACGGCGGCGAGCGGGCCGAACTCCGGGCCCACCACCATCGCGCCGACGATGGTCACCGAGGAGCCGGTCACCACGCCCACCGCGGTGAGCATGCAGGCGAAGGTCAGGAAGCTGAGGAAGGTCACGTTGAGCCGTGACTCCTCGCCGGTGCGGCCGAGCAGCTCCTGCCAGACCACGGCGTCGGCGCCCTCGCCGGGCGCATCCTCCTCCGCCTGGTCCGCGGCGTCGGACAGCGCGGTGTCGATCACCTCGAGGGTGATGCCGCCGGTGTGGTCGAGGCCCAGCTCGCACAGCCCGTCGATGATGTCGTCCGCCGACTCGCGGGCGATGTCGGCCTCCACCACATCGCCCGCGGGCTGGACCGCGGCACCTTTGAGCAGCACGAGGTGTGTGGCCCCGCGGTGCTCGGACAGCAGTTCGAGCACGCGCTCGGTCTTCTCCGGTGGTGAGACCGTGCGCAGGTGCAGCACCGGCTCAGCCCTTGACGGGCGCCGGCTTCGCGTCGACGCCGGCCTCCTTGCGCTGCTCGGCGGTGATCGGCGCGGGCGCGGCGGTCAACGGGTCGAACCCGCCGCCGGTCTTCGGGAAGGCGATGACGTCGCGCAGCGAGTCGGCGCCGGCCAGGAGCATGGTGATGCGGTCCCAGCCGAAGGCGATGCCGCCGTGCGGCGGGGGGCCGAACTGGAAGGCGTCGAGCAGGAAGCCGAACTTCTCCTGCGCCTCGTCGGCGGACAGGCCCATCAGCTCGAACACGCGCTTCTGCACGTCGGCGCGGTGGATACGGATGGAGCCACCGCCGATCTCGTTGCCGTTGCAGACGATGTCGTAGGCGTAGGCCAGCGCGTTGCCCGGGTCCTGCTCGAACTTGTCGATCCACTCCGGGGTCGGCGAGGTGAACGCGTGGTGCAGGGCGTTCCAGTTGCCGCTGCCGACCGCGACGTCGTCGGACTCGTCGGTCGCGACGAACATCGGGAAGTCGACCACCCACACCAGCGACCAGGCGTTCTCGTCGATCAGGCCGAGCCGGTGCCCGATCTCCACGCGCGCGGCACCGAGCAGCGCGCGGGCTTCGCTGGGCTTGCCCGCGGCGAAGAACACGCAGTCGCCGGGCTTCGCGCCGACGGCCGCGGCGAGGCCTTCGCGCTCGGTCTCCGACAGGTTCTTGGCGACCGGGCCGCCGAGTGTGCCGTCCTCGTTGAACAGCACGTACGCCAGGCCGCGGTGACCGCGCTGCTTGGCGAACTCCTGCCAGCCGTCGAGCGTGCGGCGCGGCTGCGAGGCGCCACCGGCCATCACCACGGCGCCGACGTACGGCGCCTGGAACACCCGGAACGGGGTGTCGGCGAAGTACTCGGTCATCTCGGTCAGCTCGAGATCGAAGCGCAGGTCGGGCTTGTCCGAGCCGTACTTGGACATGGCCTCGGCGTAGCTGAGGCGGCGGAACGGTCGCGGCAGTTCGACGTCGATCAGCTTCCACAGCGCGGTGACGATGTCCTCGCCGAGCGCGATCACGTCGTCCTGCTCGACGAAGCTCATCTCGATGTCGAGCTGGGTGAACTCGGGCTGGCGGTCGGCGCGGAAGTCTTCGTCCCGGTAGCAGCGGGCGATCTGGTAGTACCGCTCCAGCCCGCCGACCATGAGCAACTGCTTGAACAGCTGGGGCGACTGCGGCAGCGCGTACCAGGAGCCGGGCTTGAGCCGGGCCGGGACCAGGAAGTCGCGCGCGCCCTCGGGGGTGGACCGGGTCATGGTCGGGGTTTCGACCTCGACGAAGTCCTGCGCGTGCAGCACCTCACGGGCCGCGCGGTTCACCTCGCTGCGCAGGCGCATGGCCTTCGCCGGGCCGCTGCGGCGCAGGTCGAGGTAGCGGTGCTTGAGGCGGACCTCTTCACCGACGTCGACGCGGTCGTCGATCGGGAAGGGCAGCACGGCCGACTCGGACAGCACCTCGAGCTCGGTCACCAGCACCTCGATGGCGCCGGTGGGGATCTCGGGGTTCTCGTTGCCCGCGGGGCGCGCGGCGATCTCGCCGGTGATGCGGAGGCAGAACTCCGAGCGCAGGCTGTGCGCGCGCTCGGCCATCTCGCCCTCGCGGAAGACGACCTGGGCGACCCCGCTGGCGTCGCGGAGGTCGATGAAGATGACGCCACCGTGATCGCGCCGACGGGCCACCCAGCCGGTGAGGACTACGGTCTGGCCGGCGTGCTCGGCACGCAGCGTGCCGGCGTTGTGGGTGCGAAGCACTGCGGTTGCTCTCCTCGGACGTGGCTCGTCTGGCGATTCAGCAGGGATTTTCCCCGGCAGTAGAGGCTAACGAACCACCGGTGGCCCGGCTGAGGCAGGTCGCCGCAGGTCGGCTACAGCGGGAAGAGCGGCTCCTGCCGGGGCACGGTCGACTCGCGCCGCTGGGTGGGGAGACCGTCCACCTGGTCGACCGTGGTCGTGCGGAAGACGTTCGAATCCAGACCGTGGCGCCGCATCAGTGTGGCGAACCGCGCCGAGAGTTGCTTGCGGTAGAACGACTTCGCGTAACTGCCGCGGCCGTACAGCTCGCGGTACAGCGGAACGAGCGCGGGATATTCGACGGCCAGCCAGCGGGCGAACCATTCGCGGGCGCCGGGACGCAGGTGCAGCGCTATCGAGGTCACACTGGTTACACCGGCCGCGGCGATCTCGGCGAGCAGGCTGTCCAGCGCCTCGTCCGAATCGGTCAGACCGGGCAGGACCGGCGCCACCAGCACGCCGCACGGCAGGCCGGCGTCACGGATGCGGCGCACCAGCTCCAGCCGTGCCTGCGGGCTCGGCGTCCCAGGTTCGAGGCGCTGCTGCAGGTCCCGGTCGAGCAGGGCGATCGACACGCTCAGCCCGACCGGCACCTCGGTGCTCACCGAGGACAGCAGGGGCAGGTCCCTGGTCAGCACGGTGCCCTTGGTCAGGATGGAGAACGGCGTGCCCGAGTCGGCGAGCGCGGAGATGATGCCCGGCATCAGCCGGTACCGGCCTTCGGCGCGCTGGTACGGATCGGTGTTCGTGCCCATGGCGACGTGCTCGCGCGTCCAGCTGGGTTTGCGCAGCTGGGTGGCCAGCACCTCGGGCGCGTTCACCTTGACCACCACCTGGCTGTCGAAATCCTTGCCGGCGTCGAAGTCCAGGTAGGTGTGGGTCTTGCGGGCGAAGCAGTTGTGGCTCACCACGCCGTTCGCGATGAAGTCCCCGCTTTCGGTGGTCAGGTCGTACATCGGGATCTCGCGCCCGAGGTCCTCCACCCGCGCGACCCCCAGCCGCGCGGGTAGTTCGGTGGTGTACAGGCTGATGCCGACCAGTTGCTCGCCGACCGCGAGGTGCGGGCGCGCGGCCGGGCCGGGGCGGTCGGCGATCACGTGCCGCCAGCCGCGCTCGGTCAGGAAGCGGTGGTCGCCGCTGGCGATCAGCTCGACGCCGTTCTCCAGCACCACGCGGTACGCGCGTTTGACCGTGGCCCAGTGCGCGAGCACCCGCGTGGGCGCGCCCCGGCGGTAACCCTGGTACGACCGGGTGCCGAAAACCTCGTCGCCGACTTCGATCTCCTCGAGCGGTTTGAGGTCGCCGTCGGCCATGAGCACCTCGGTGTCACCGGCCAGGCAGTAGGTGCACGCGTGGGAACAGCCGCGGTACGGGTTGACCGTCCAGCTGAACGGCACCGCCGACGAGCCGGGCACCTTGTTCAGCACCGAGCGCGCCCGCACCTCGTGGAAGGTCACCCCGGCGAACTCGGGCGAGGTCACCGACCGCACCAGCCCGGCCAGTCCCAACCCGGGAATCGACTGCTCACCCTCGTCACCGACCCGCTGCCTGTCCCACCGCACCCCCAGAGTCGAACACACGTTCGAACTCCTGTCAAACACACGAGCGAGCGCGGAAAACCGATCGCCGGAGGTGCTCGCGGGCGCCTAGGTTGGACCGCGTGCCGGACCCGATCTTCGCCCATCCCCGCCTCGCACCGCTCTACGACGCCTTCGACGGCGAGCGCGACGACCTGACCACCTATCTAGCCATCGCCGACGAGGTCGGCGCGACACGCGTGCTCGACGTCGGCTGCGGCACCGGAGCGCTGGCGGTCGTACTGACCGAACGCGGTCGCACGGTCATCGGCGTCGACCCGGCCGCGGCTTCACTCGAGGTCGCGAGGGCGAAGGATTCCGACGGCAAGGTCACCTGGCTCCACGGCGACGCCACTACCCTGCCCGCGCTCGAGGCGGACCTGGCGGTGATGACGGCGAACGTGGCGCAGGTCTTCCTCACCGACGAGGACTGGGCGCGGACCCTTCAAGGGATCCACGCCGCACTCCGCCCGCACGGTCACCTCGCGTTCGAAACCAGGCGGCCCGAACGACGGGCGTGGGAAGACTGGTCCGCCGACCCCGCGGAGATGACGCTCGACCTCCCCGGAATCGGAGCCGTGACGCAGTGGCGGGAAGTCACCTCGGTCGACCTACCGCTGGTCTCGTTCCGCCACAGCTACCGCTTCCACGCCGACGGCACGGTGCTCGCCTCCGACTCGACCCTCCGGTTCCGCGACCGCGACGAGGTGGAAGCCACCTTGGCCGCCAACGGTTTCCGCGTACTGGACGTGCGAGACGCCCCGGATCGACCCGGCCGCGAATTCGTCTTCCTCGCCGAACGCACCACCTGAACCGTCACAGCAGTTCGTAGCGCCAGTCGTTGCAGCGCATGAAGTGCCCCGACGAATGCTCGAACTCGCACGGCCCGACGAAGGTGAAGCCCGCCTTGCGGCACAACGCGTTCGACGGCGCGTTGTGCACCGACGGATAGGCGCGTACTTCGGCGAACCGCGCTTCTTCTTGCGCGCTCGCCAAAGCCAGCCGCACCGCCCGTGCCGCGACACCCTGGCCGCGGAACTCCGGAAACACTCCCCAGCCGCTTTCGTACACCTCCTTTCCCAGCCAGGTTCGCTTCCAGTAGCCCACGGAGCCGGCCAGTTCGTCGCCGAACCGGATCCGGAACATGCGGTCCACCGAATCGGGACGCGCGGTGTCCAGATAGCGCCGCTGCCGATCGAGCAGCTTCTCCTCCGTTTCCGGACCGCCCGTGTGCGCGGTCATTTCCGGCGTGTTGGCCCGCCGGATCAGCCACAGATCTTCGGCCGTCCACGGCTCGATTCGCACTTCCGGCTCCGGGTGCAGCAAATCGCGCAACAGCGCCAGCTCCCGTCGCCACATCCCAGCGGCGCCACCTGCCTCCCACAGTTCGGCCAGTTCGGATTCGGGACCACCCGCCCGCGCCAAGGCGCGAACGGCGAGTTCCCGGTACTGCTCGTCCCAGGACGGCACCGGATTTTCCGGCCCGCCACGCAGATCGGCGGCTGCGCCGCCCGGCTGTCCGGCCGCGACCAGTGCTGCCGCCGCGACCGCTCTCTCCCCTATCCCGGCGTCCAGCCGTCCGGTCGAATCCGCCGCGTCCAGCAGGACACTGCGCACGACCTCCGGCTGGAACGCCTGGTCCACTTCGTCCAGTTCGGCGGCGAACGCTCTCGCCGCGTCGTTGTCGAAGGGCCCGGTGTCCCAGGTACCCATGCCCGGCAGGATCGCACGCGGCACCGACAGTTTCAGCGCAGTGCCGATCCGGCGGTCGGGTGCAGGACCAGGTTCTGGAGCTCGCCGTCGAAATCGACCCGCTCGCGCCAGCTCTGCTTGCGCGCCGATTCCTCGTCGGCGAACCGCGAAAACCAGACGAAGACTCGCTCCCCTTCGCGCACCGGCAACGCCGGGAAGTTGTTCTCCGCGACCAGCGTCTCGAACGACGCGACCGGCGGCTCGTCCAGTTCCGGCACGATCGATGCCTCGAAGAGTCCGGCGAAATCAACGCCGTCCACCGCGCAGACCGTCGCCGTGTACACCCCGGTGGACGCCGTGGTGATCTGTGCGAACCCGGTGTCCGGCCGGGCAGGTCGAAGCAGGAGGACGTCGTCGGAGTCGAGCATGGTGGCGTTCGCGGCCGGGCCGTGTGCCGCCCAGATCGGCCCGCCGTAGAACCCGGTCAGCGCCGCGGCCCGCGACGGCAGGTCCGCGAAGCCGCGCACCCAGACGAACCGGTCTGGGTCGTCGGCGTCGCGGAACTGGCCGAGCACCCGCATCCCGCACGCCTCCTGGCCGGTGACGAACTCGCGGTCGAACAGGTCGACCAGTTCGTCCCGGCGGCCGGGACGCAGGGTGTACTGGCGCAGTTCGAGCACAGGAAGGTTCATGGCGCGCACGCTAGGCGCGGATCACTGACACCTCCTGTCAGTGATCCGAAGCGATCACGCCAGCCGCGGCAGGAGGTCGTCGAACTCGCCCAGGAACCGGTCCACCATCCGGATCTCCTCCCGGTCCAGCAGGTGCCCCGGCTCGCGGCAATGCGCACTGGCGAACAACCCGCGCCGCACGGAGATCAGCTTTTCCGCCGCCACGATCAGCTCGGTGTCGAGCATCCAGTACGAGATGTAGGGCAGCAGCCGCCGGTACAGCTCCATACCGCCGGCCTCGTCATCCTGGGCGAACCGCCGCCACAGCTCGACGTACACCTCGGTGAACGAGCAGCCCGGCTGCGTCCCGACCGCGCCACGGCGGATCGCGTCGGGCAGTTGCACCCCGGCGTAGCCCTCGACCGCGGGCAGCGGCGGATCCGCGGCGGCCAGTTCCTCGATCAACGCGCCCGGTGGACTGGATTCGACCTTCACCAGCGCCAGGTTCGAATGCTCACGGGCGATCTCCGTCAACGTGGCGCTGTCGAGGCTCGTCCCGGTTTCCGTGGGCGCGTACTGCAGTACCACCGGCGTCGGCGCGACCGCGGTGAGCACGGCACGCACGTGCGCCACGATCGACCGCCGCGAGGGCGCCAAGAAGTGCGGCGGCAGCAGGTTGATCAGGTCCGCCCCGGCGCCCACCGCGTCGACCGCGCGCTGCACGGCGAGCCGCGTGGCGTGGTCCTGCACCGCGATGATCGCCGAGACCTCGGGCCGTGTCGCGGTCTCCTCCAGGAGGATGCCCGTGAGCAGCTGCCGCTCCCATTCACCCAATTTGTGGAACTCCGAGGCGAACCCGGGGAACATCACGCTGCTCACCCCGGTCCCCAGCACGTACCGCACCACGCGCCGGAAGCCCGGCACGTCCAGGTCGCCGTTGTCGGCGAACGGCACCTCCAGCACCGGCGACACCCCGCGCACCGGCGGCCGTCGCACGTCCTCCTCTTCGGCGCGCACCTCCGCGATCGTCATCCCCGATCACCCTCTCCCAGTGGACCCGCCCAGCAGACCGGTCACCGTCCCCCCGAGCACGGCGGCGCGCTCCGGTTCCCCGATCGTCCAGTCCCGCACCCGGCGCAGTTCCGCCGCGGGCACGGTGTATGGCGCGTCGGTGCTGAACACGACGCGGGAAGTGCCGATCTCCGGATCACGCGCGAATTCGCTCAGCACGGTGTCCCACGGCGCGTAGGCGGTGTCGGCGTACAGGTTCGGCGCCTGCCGGAGGGCGGGCGCGGCGTCGATCCAGAAGTCGGTGGCGCCACTGCGGCCCATCACGAAGTCCAGTTCGGGGTACCGCAGGGCCAGCAACGCGAGCGGCAATGGGACCGCGCTCGGCGGGGTGCCCGTGCGCACGTAGACGAACCAGCCGCGGTCACGCGCGAATTCGAGCAGCGGGTCCAGCAGGCCGTCCAGTAGGTCGAACCCCTGCAACACCGAGTCGACGGCCAAGGCCACGGCACCGCTGTCCGCCGCGCGCGCGAGTTCGTCGACCGCCGCCGGACCGCGCCACGGAGTGGCCACGGCGTAGGCCAGCAGCCTGCCACCGGAGACCGCGGCCGCTGACGTGGTCTGCAGGTTGCCCTCGCGGTTGTCGACCGCGATGCACCGCTCCCCCGGCGAGATCAACGTGGTGCCGATGCCGAGCCGGTCCATGGTGGCGACCAGGTCGGCGGCGGTCAGCGCGACCTCCCGGCCCTCGCCGATGCGGGCGTGCGCGTCCACCACGGGTGTCATCGGCTCAGCCCCAGTGCGCCCAGCGCGTCCGCGTGGATGATCCGCTCGACCTGCTCCAGCGGCACCCTGGGCAGCGCCGTGCCGTCCAGGATGTCGTTGACGCGGCGGATGCCCGCCATCGCCTCGGCCGTGCCCGCGATCGGGAAGTCGCTGCCCAGCAGCAGCTTCCCCGTGCAGCCCCATTCGTGGGCGGCGAGCAGCGATTGGTAGCAGACCCACGGGCGCAGGTAGATCGACGAAACATCGGCGTAGACGTGCGGGTGCTTGCGGATGGTCACCGCTGTGTCGGTGCCCCAGGGATGACCCATGTGCGCCAGCACGATGCGCAGTTCCGGGAAGCGCAGGGCGATCTCGTCGGCGACCAGCGGATGGGTGTAGCGCAGGGGCGCGTGCCGCATCGGTGAGGCGCCGGCGTGGAACAGAATGGGCAAGCCTTCCTTTTCGCAGTAGGCGTAGAAGGCCAGTGCCTGCTCGCTCAGCGGGTCGAAGTCCTGGTAGTTCGGCCCGAGCTTGACCCCGCGCAGGCCGAGTTCGCGGCAACGCTCGGTCTCTTCGAAGACGTTGTCCCACAGCGGGTTCACCGAGAGGAAGCCGATGCGGCGGGCCGGGTCGGCGGCGGCGAACTCGGCGGTCGCGTCGTTCGTGCGCTCCGGCGGGTACGGCAGGCCGGTCATCGGTTCCGGGTCGTCGACGGCGATGTTGAACACGATGGACACGTCGGCGGCCGCCATCTCGCGGTCGTAGTCGGCCCACGAGTTGGTCGTGGTCACGTCGCGGTCGGTGCGCCAGTTCGGGTAGACGCGGCGCTCCTCCGGTGGCACGGCTTCGCGGTGCGTCGGCGTGTGGGAATGCACGTCGACGATCACCGGAACCGCCGTCGCAGGTCGTCCCTCGGCACCACGCCGAGCCCGTGTCCGTCGGTGAGCCGCACTCGTTTGCCGTTGTTGTCCAGCGGCTTTTCCAGGATGTCCTCGGCGTAGTAGTGGGCGCCGATGATGTCCGACGGCAGCCGCTCGCTCAGCGCGGGCAGCGCGCACGCCACGTGCAACTGGGCGGCCGCGCCGAGGCCCAGTTCGCCGTTGGAGCCGATCACCGTGTCCAGCCCGAAGGTCTCCGCGACTCGGCCCTGCAGCACCGCTCTCGCCGGGCCCCCGGCTTTGCCCAGGTAGACGCTGATGACGTCGGCCGCGGACGCGCGGATGACCCGGGCCAGGTCGTCCGCGCCGAACACGGACTCGTCGGCGACCACCGGCACGCCCAGCGTCCGGATCGCCGCCATGCCCTCCAGGTCCGAGGGCTGGACGGGCTGCTCGACGAACGCCGGGGCGAACGTGGTCAACCGGCGGACCGCCTCGCGCGCTTCGGCCCGGCTCCAGCCGCCGTTCGCGTCGACCCCGATGAACGCGCCCAGCCCGGCGAGCTCGCGGACCCTGGCCACACGGGTGAGATCGCCGTCGATGCCCATGCCGACCTTGACCTTGAACGAGGTGAACCCCGCCGCGACGGCCGCGCTGTGGGCCTTCTCCAGCACCTCGCCGTCACCCGAGAGCGACAGCTTGATCGGCACCTCGTCGCGGTACGGCCCGCCGAGCGCGGTGACCAAGGGCATGCCGAGGGTGCGCGCGTAGGCGTCCCACAGCGCGGTCGACACGCCCGCCTTGGTGAACGGGTTCGCCGCCAGCACCCGGTCCATGATCGCTTCGAGCGAGCCGGGCGGGGCGAGTTTGCGGCCGAGCAGCGCGGTGGTCAGCACGTTGCGCACGAAGTGCTCGGCGCTGGCCGCGTCCTCCCCGCTCCACAGCGGCGTGGCGCTGACCTCGCCGAACCCTTCCACGCCCTCGGTGGTGACCACCCGGACGAGCAGGAAGTCGGAGCGTTCGTGACTGCCGTTCGCGCCGCGCACCACCAGCGCGGGGTGGGCGGGCAGGCTGACCGGCAGGGTGTGCACCGCCGCGATCCTCGCCGTGAGCACGCTCATCCGAGCCACCCGCCGAGCAGCCGCCGGGGATTGGTCACCAGCATCTCCTCCCGCTGCTTCGCGGTGATGCCCCAGCCGTCGATCTCGGCGATCCTGGCCACCGCGTAGTCCTGGCTCGCCCGGTCGGACAGGCCGGCGTCGGTGCCGAAGAGCACCTTGCCGTCCGGCGCGGAGGCGAGGATGTGGCGGGCAGCGTACGGCGGCGTCCCGCACAGGCAAAGGTAGAGGTTCGGGGTCACGGTGACCGCGGCGAGCGCTTCGCGCCAGCAGTCGTGCAGCCCGCCGTGCCCGAGCACCACCGGCACACGGGGGTGGCGGCGGGCCAGCGCGGCGATCTGGCCCGGCATCGAATACGGCGGCGAGCCGTCGTGGGAGAGCACGATGCCACCCGCCGACTCGACCTCCTCGCAGATCTCGTCGAGCGCGGTTTCGTGCATGCTGAAGCCCTGCAGCCAGGGGTGCAGTTTCAGGCCGCCGAAGCCCAGCTCGGTGAAGCAGCGGCGCACCTCGTCGGCGGCGCCGGCGTGACGCGGGTTCACCGTGCCGAACGCGACCATCCGCCGCGGGTCGGCCGCGGTGAACTGCGCCAGCTCGTCGTTGGCCCGCGGGGTCGCGTCGAAGAGGCCGTCGTGGGCCAGCACGACCGCGGCCTCGATGCCCGAGCCGTCGAGGAAGCCGAGGAACTCGCCGGGCCCGAACTCGGCGCCGCCGAGCCAGGTCGACGCGTGCCAGGCGGGCGGATGGGTGTGGAAGTCGATCACGGCAGCTCCGCCAGCGCGATCAGCCGGTCGGCCAGTGCCTTCTCGACCTCGTCCAACCAGTTGGACCCGCGTTCGGCGGAGGCCCGCTCGGGGCGGTCGGTGTAGCCGTCGATGCGCAGCCAGTTCGCCTGGTCGTGCAGTTCCACGCCGGGCAGCGCGGCGGTCTCGGGCAGTGCGATGCGTTCGACCGGGCGGCCCACGAGGTCCGGGTCGACGGCGAGCACGAGCGAGGTCTCGAACTCGCCGGCGTGCCCCGGCACGGGTGCCGCCGAGTGGTCGGCGACCAGGTTCCAGTAGTGCACGACCGACACGGACAGGCCGTAGCGCGCGGACGCGGCGGCAGCCGCCGCGTGGCAGACGCCCTGGTTGCCGCCGTGTCCGTTGATGATGACCAGCCGTCGTCCACCGCAACTGGCGACCGAACGCGCGAGGTCGGTCAGCACCGCGATGGCGACCTCGGTGGTCAGGGAGAGCGTGCCGCCGAACGGGAGGTGGTGGTCGGAGGCGCCGAACGGCAGGCAGGGCGCGAGCACCAGGTCGCGCGAGGACGACTCGGCCGCCCGCTCGGCGGCGCGATGGGCGAGGGTCGTGGCCAGCAGCGCGTCCGTCCCGGTGGCCAGGTGCGGGCCGTGCTGCTCGGTCGCGCCGAACGGCAGCACGACCAGCGCTTCCGGCAGCACGGCGCCGAGTTCGGCGCGGGTGCGGTCCGACCAGGTGAACACGGTCATGCCAGGCTCCAAGCCGCGAGCACGGCCACCCGCTCGCTGATCTCCAGTGCGGCCAGGCCGTCGGCGAGGCCGGGGGACGGGACCGCCCTGGCGCCGCTGATCAGCTCGGTGAACCGCGTCAGTTGCAGGTCGAAGCACCGGGTGGTGCGGTCCTCGTCGAACGCCACGCGCTCCACCCCGGCGGCCGTGGTCAGCCGCAGGTCGAAGGTGAACCCGTCCAGTTCGGCGTGCCCGCGATCGCCGACGACGCTGATCTCGCAGCGCGGCAGCGCGTCGGTCAGCCAGCCGAATTCGGCCAGGACGGTGACCCCGCCCGGGTAGGTCAGGCGGGCGCCGCAGAGGTTCGCCGAGGGGAGGTCCGGCCGGGTGGCCACCGCCCAGGAGTCCTCCAGGCGCTCGGGCGGACCGCCGAACAGCGTGGCGAACCAGTCGAACACGTGCGCTCCCTCGTGGACCACGGGCATTCCGTGCGCCAGTGTGGCCTCGATCCGCCGCTCGTGCTCGGGGGCGTCCGGGGCCCGCCGTTCGTCGTAGATGTGCGCCCGGACCAGAAGGCCGTCCCCGAGCCTGCCGGAGACGATCCAGTCGCGCAGCACCTCCAGTGCGGGGTCGTGCCGGTAGGTCAGCCCGACCTGCACGCGTTTGCGCTGGCCGGCGGGCAGTTTCGCGAGCGGCGCGGCGGCCGAGGACGACACCGCGAGCGGCTTCTCGGCGAGCACGAACCGGCCGGTCGCGGCCACCCGGCCGACCAGGTTCGGGGTCACCCAGGGCGGTGTCGCCAGCACGACCGCGTCGATCGCCGGATCGGCGAGCACCTCCCCGATCGAGTCGAACGCGGGCGCGCCGGTGTGCTCGGCGGCCAGCGCACGGCGCGCGGGATCCGGGTCGACCACGGCCGCCAGCCGGACGCCCGGGTTGCGCAGCAGTGCGGGCAGGTGCGCGCCGAGCCCGATCTCGCCGAGCCCGGCCAGCGCGATCGCCGGAACGTTCATCGGGACACCTGCCCGTCTCCGGTGACCAACGCGGGGACCGCGTCGATCAGCGCGCGCGTGTACTCGTGCTTCGGATCGTCGAAGAGTTCCGCTCGGGTGCCCGTTTCAACGATCCGCCCGTGCCGCATCACCGCCAGCCTCGGCGCCACCTGCCGTACCACCGCGAGATCGTGGGAAACGAAAAGGTAGGTCAGGCCCAGTTCGCGCTGCAAGTCGCGGAGCAGGCGCAGGATCTGCGCGCGGGTCACCACGTCGACCGCGGAGACCGCCTCGTCGAGCACCACGAAGGACGGTTCGAGCGCGATCGCGCGGGCGATGTTGACGCGCTGGCACTGCCCGCCCGACAGCTCGCGCGGGTAACGCCCGGTGAACGCGGCGGGCAGTCCGACCAGGTCGAGCAGCTCGGCCACCCGGCGTCGCCGCTCCTTCTTCGACGCGCGCTGGTGCACCTGGAGCGGCAGGCCGACGATCTGTTCCACGGTCTTGCGCCGGTTCAACGAGCCGAACGGATCTTGCGGCACCAGCTGCATGTCCCGGCGCCGTCGCCGCAGTTCACCCCGGGACAGCGAGCCGAGCGCGACACCCTCGTGCCGCACCTCGCCCGACACCGGGCGGTCCAGCCCGAGCACCAGCCGGGTCAGCGTGGACTTGCCCGCGCCCGACTCCCCCACCAGCCCGAAGGTCTCACCGCGGTGCACCGTCAGTGACACCTCGTCGACCGCGGCATCGCCGGAGCCGAAGCGCTGGACCAGCCGGTCCGCCTCGATCAGCGGTGGCTCCGGGATCGGTTCAACCGGTTCGACCGGCGTGCGCAAGGTGACCACCGAGCGCAGCAACTCGCGGGTGTACTGGTGTGCCGACGCGGTCAGCACGCCCGGCAGTCCACCTGATTCGACCACGCGCCCTTCGCGCATGACCTGGATGCGCGCGCAGAACCCGGACGCGACCGCGAGGTCGTGTGTGATGAACAGGACGGCCATGCCGCGGCGCGTGGCCAGGTCGTCGAGCAGCGACAGGATGCGGGCCTGGGTGGTCACGTCGAGCGAGGTGGTCGGCTCGTCGGCGATCAGCACCTCCGGCTCGCACGAGATCGCCATCGCGATCATCACCCGCTGCCGCATGCCGCCGGAGAACTGGTGCGGGTACTGCCGCACGCGCCGGGTGCCGTGCTCGATGCCGACCTCGCCGAGCAGGTCGATCGCCGCCGCCCGAGCTTCGGCCGCCGTCACGTCCCGGTGCGCGCGGATCGCCTCGGCGATCTGGTCGCCGACCGGGCGCACGGGGTTCAGGCAGGACAACGGGTCCTGGTAGATCATCGCGATGCGGTGACCGCGCACCCGGTCCAGTTCGCGGTCGGCCGCGGTGACCAGATCCACCCCGTTGAACACGACCCGCCCGCCGGTGATCTCGGTCGGCGGCGGGTTCAGCCGCAGCATCGACAGGGACGCGATCGTCTTCCCGCTGCCCGATTCGCCGAGCAGCGCGAGCCGCTCCCCCGCGGCCAGTTCCAGGCTGAGCCCGTGCACCAGCGACGGGCCGCCGCGCAGGCCGACCGCGAGGTCCTCGACGGAAAGCATGGTCATGGCGCGCCCCCGCCCGCCCGCAGCACGCGCTGCACCTGGTCGCCGAGGGCGTTCAGCGCGCCGATCGCCACGAAAAGGACCAGCGCGGGCAACAGCGGGTACCAGATCGACTCGAACAACTTGTCGTACCCGGATTTGAGCAGGGTGCCCCAGGAGGCGTCCGGCGGCTGCACGCCGAGACCGACGAAACTCAAGGTGGCCTCCAGCATCAGCGCGGTGGCGAGGTTGAGCGACGCCTGCGCGAGCAGCGCGGGCACCGCGTTCGGCAGCACCTCGGTGAACAGGGTCCGCGACCGCGGCACGCCGACCGCGTCCAGCCCGCGCACGTACTCCGATTCGAGTTCGGCGAGCACGGCCGAGCGGGCGATCCTCGCGGTCAGCGGGCTCATCAGCAGGCCGGTCACGAGGATCATGGACGGCGTCGCCGAGCCGAAGGCGGCGACGAAGACCAGCGCGAACAACACGATCGGGATGGCCAGCGCGGCCTCGGCCAGGCGCATCAGCACCTCGTCCAACCAGCCGGACCGGGCCGCCGCGAGCAGGCCCCACGCCACCCCGAGCACCATGGCCACCAGGGTCGCCCCGGCCGCGAAACCGAGCGAGAGCTGACCGGCGTGGGCAACCCGCGAGAGCAGGTCCCGCCCGAGTTCGTCGGTGCCGAACAGGTGCGGCCACCCCGGCGGGGCGAACCGGTTGCGCGCGTTGATCGCCGCCGGGTCCGGCAGCAGCAGCGGCGCGAGCAGGGACAGCAGCACGAACCCCGCAAGCACGGCCAGTGCGGCGATCGCGGCGGGCCGGGCCAGCAGACGGCGCCCGGCGGCGGGCGCGGTCACCGGTGCGCCCGCCCGATCCGCAGGCGCGGGTCGAGTACCCCGTAGAGCAGGTCGACCGCGAGGTTGACCACCACGAACGCCGCCGCCAGCAGCAGGACCGTGCCCTGGATGACCCCGTAGTCGCGCTTGAACACCGAGTCCACGATCAGCATCCCGAGGCCCGGCCAGTTGAACACGTACTCGACCGCCACCGCGCCGGACAGCACGCCGCCCACGGTCACGCCGAGCGAGGTGAGCGCGGGCAGCAGCGCGTTGGGCAGCACGTGCCGCAGCACCACCGCCCGGCGGCCGATGCCCTTGCCGGTGGCCGTCCGCACGTGGGCCGCGGCATCCACTTCGGACAGTTCCGAGCGCAGGTGCCGGATCAACGGCGCGGACAGGCAGATGCCCAGCGTCAGCGCGGGCATCACGAGCGTGCGCAGGTTGCCGACGGGGTCCTCGGTCAGCGGTACGTACCCCTGGTGCGGCAGTACTCCCAGTTTGACGCTGAAGATCGCCAGCAGCACGATGCCGAACACGAACGGCGGCGCCGCCATGCCGGTGACCGTGTACGCGCCGACCAGGCGGCCGGGCCAGCGGCTGCGCACCACGGTCGGCAGCACGGCGAGCACCACCGCCAGCAGCACGGCCAGCACCAGCCCCGCGGCGGACAGCTCCAGCGTCGGGCCGAGGCGCTGGCCGATCAGCACCGTCACGTCGAACTGGCTGAAGTACGACCGGCCCAGCTCGCCACCGAAGATGCCGGTGATCCACGCCCAGTACTGGACCGGGATCGGGTCGTTCAACCCGAGCTCCTCGCGCAACGCGGCGAGCGCGGCGGGATCGATGTTCTGTGCCGCGCCGACGCGCGCGACCGTCGGATCGCCGGGCAGCAGGCGCAGCACGACGAAGATCAGCACGGAGACGCCGAGCAGCATCAGCGCGCTGACGGCGAGGCGGCGGAGCAGGTAGCCGGTCATGCTCCCGCCTAGGCCGCGAATCCGGCTTCCTCCAGGTGCAGCGTGCCTTCCGCCTGCACCCACAACCCGCGCACCTGCGGCTGCGCCACGGACAGGAAGGCGGTCGACCCGATGAAGACCACCGGGTTCTCGCGGTTCAGGATCCGCTGCGCGTCCTTGAACGCGGTCTCCCGCTCAGGGCCTTCCCCGGCGGATTCGATCGCGGCGATCGCCTGGTCGTATTCCGGCGGGGCCACCCAGTTGCACTCGCAGGTGCCCTTGGTGCCCTCGAACCAGGCCAGCGGATAGCTGTCCGGCGGCGGGGTGAACGACAGGTAGTTCGCGGCGAGCAGGTTCGGGTAGCTCTTGCCCTTCGGGTAGAACTTCGCCGACCAGGTGCTCACCTCGTTGGTCTGGATTTCCAGCTTGATGCCGATCTTGGCGAGGTCCTGCTGCAGGATCTGGCCGACCGTGGTCCATTCCTGGTAGTTGCCCGCGACCGCCCAGAAGCTCAGCGTGCTGCCCTCGGTGACCCCGGCTTCGGCGAACAATTGCTTCGCGCGGTCGAGGTCGAACCCGTGCGACGGCAGGCTCTGGTCGTAGAACCGGTTCTTCGGGTTGACCGGCACGTTGGCCGGGGTCGGCACCCCGTAACCGGCGTAGGCGGCGGCCATCATTTCGGTCCGGTTCGCCGCGTACGAGAGAGCTTCGCGAGCCTTCGGGTTGTTGAAAGGCGCCGCGCTGGTGTCGAGTTCCCAGACCACGAAGCCGGCGGGTTCGGCGGCGGTGAGCAGTTGCCTGCCTTCGGTGGCCAGCCCGGCGACGCTGTCCGGCGCGACGCTCCACAGCACGTGCACCTGGCCGGACCGCAGCGCCGCGTTGGCCGCGGTCGCGTCGGCGTACCGCACGATCCGAATCTCGTCGAGGTTCGGGCGCGGACCCCAGTACTCGTCGTTGCGCACCAGTTCGACCGTCTGGTCCGGCACGAACGACCTGAGCCGGTACGGCCCGGTGCCGTTCGCCGCGCGGTCGATGTTCGCCAGGTCGTCGACGTCGGTCATCCGGACGTCGATCACGTCGACCGGCAGCTCCGGGTTGGGCGAGTCGAGCGTGAGCACCAGCGTGGTGTCGTCCGGCGCGGTCACCGCCTCGATCATGTCGATCTTGGCGGCGACCTGCGCGGGTATCGCCGGGTCGAGCACGCGATCGAAGTTCTTCTTCGCTTCGGCGGCGGTGAACGCCTTGCCGTTGTGGTACTTGACCCCGGCGCGGAGCTTGAAGGTCCAGGTGCGGTGGTCCGGGGTCGACTGCCAGGACTCGGCGAGGTCGGGCTTCGCGGTGTTCTGCGGGGTCCAGGTGGTGAGCCCGCTCCAGAGCAGCGTCTGCAACTGGGTCTGGGCGCCGCTGGCGATGGTGTTCGGGTCGAGCTGGGAGACCCCGGCGATCTGGCCGTAGACCAGCGTGCCGCCGGGAGCGATCGGGCCGGTGCCGCTGTCGGCGCCGGGCTGCGGCTGTTCGGGTGGCGCGTCGCCCGCGTTGGAACAGGCCGAAGTGAGCAGGAGCAGCGCCAGCGCGGCGGCCCCCCGTCCGTGCGCACGCCTCACGGCAGCCTCCAGTGTCCCTCGCGTCCCCTGCACACCGTTGGTCCAGCGAGGAAACCTCTGAAATTCGCTATTTCGAAGATAGCTTCCCCGATTCGAAGATGCTAAGTCTCCGATCGCCGCGGGCGCAAGGACCTCACCTAGAACCCGAGTTTCGCGGAAACCTCTTTCGCCTGGCGCACAACGAGTTCGGTGGCGACGCCGAGTTTGTCGCCGATCAGGTCCCTGGCGAACCCGGTCACCCCCAGCGAACCGGCGATTCGGCCGTCCGAGTGGAAAACCGGGGCCGCGACGCACGCGATGTCGGGTTCCTCTTCCTCGTCCTCCACCGCGAACCCGGCGTCGCGCACCTTGTCGAGTTGAGCCAGGAAGACCCGGGCGGACGGTTTCTTCGCCTTCGGCCCGCGCCCGGCGACCAACTGCGGCAGGAGCGGGTCGAGCTGTTCGGCGGGCAGGTAGGCGGCGATCGCGCGGCCGAGCGCGGTCAGGTTGAACGGCGCGACCTTGCCGGGATAGGTGTCGAACTGGATGAACCCGGGGGTGGCGGCCTTCGCCACGTAGACCACCGACGCGCCGTCGAGCACGCCGACGTGGGCGGGCATGCCGAGTTCGTCGGCCAGGTCGCGCAGTTCCGGCTGGGCCACCTCGGCGAGGTCGTCCTGCTTGATCAGCGGGGCGGCCAGGTCGTAGAGCCGGAGGGTGACGCGCCAGAAGTGGCTGCGCCCGACCACCCGGCGCGCGGCGTACCCGCGCTGTTCGAGGGTGTAGACGATGGCCGCGCAGGTGGCCAGCGGGATGCCGGTCTCGCGGGCGAGCGCGGTCAGGGTGAGGCCGTCTTCGGCGTGGACCAGTGTCTCCAGCACGGTCAGCGTGCGGCCCACCGCTGGCGAGGCCGGCCGCGGTCCGGGCTGCTTCTCCTCCGCCGCCACGACCTGCCCTTCTTCCGCGTGCCGTTCCTATTTTCGGAATACGGATAATAGCAGCGCGGCCCCGCGCCTGCCGCCGTTACGCCGGTTGGGGCAGGATGGCGCCGTGCCCCGCGACCGCCCGCGCCGCCCCTTCGACGGTGATGACACCCCGACCGGACCGATCCCCCGCCTCCCCGGCGGCGACCGCCCGGCCCGTCCCGCGGCACGACGTCCCCAGCCCGGCACCGACCCGGCCCGCGAAACCCGCCAGGCTCGCCGGGAGCGCGAGGCCCGCAGCGACACCGGGGAACGCGTCATCCCCGTTGAACGCGGGAGCACCGGCGTCCCCCGCGAACGTCCAACCCGGGCCGAACGCGGCGGCACCGGCGAGCGACCGCTGCCCGTCGACCGGACTCGCCGCAACCCCGGCGACCGCCCCTCGCCCACCGACCGGGCACCTCGCGCGGACACCGGCGAACGCGTCCTACCCACCGACCGAGCAGTTCGCGGGGAGGGTGGCGAACGTCCTCTCCCTCGCGACCGAGCGGCTCGCGGGGACAGCGGCGAACTCCCGCTCCCTGACGGCCGGGCAGCTCGCCGTAAAACCGGCGACACCGGTGAACGCGTCATCCCGGTTGAACGCACGGCTCATCCTGAACGCGGAGACACGGCCGAGCGGGCAGTCCCTGAGCCGAACGAACGCGTGGCCGCTGGTCGGCGAGGGCGCCGGGGCGTGTCCAACCAGGTGGACACCGGGGCGGAGCCACCGGCGGCGGTCGGGCATGGGCACGGCCATGGGCATGGACATGGACCGGCGGCTCCGGCGTCCGCGCGGGTCAAGAAGTTGCTCCTCATCCTGCTCGCGCCGCTCGCGCTGGTGACCGTCGTGGGCGTGGCGGTGCTCTACCCCTGGGGCCAGCCCGATCCGCAGCCCGCCATCACCGTGGGCACGCCGGTGCACGGGGACGTCACCACCACGGCGACCGGCCCCTGCCTCTCCCCCGGTGATGTCCAAGTAGGTGCACCGGCCGAGGACACGCAGCAGTGCCTCACCGTGGACGTGCTGCTCAGCGACGGCGGCGCGGCCGGGCAGACGATCCGCAAGATCATGCCGCTCGAGCCGAGCACCCCGCGGTTCACCGCGGGTGACGCGGTGGTGCTGTCGTTCGCCGGGGACGACCCCCGCAATGCCGAGTCGTACCAGTTGGTCGACTTCCAGCGCGGGTTGCCGCTCGCCGCGCTCGCCGCGTTGTTCGCGATCGCGGTCGTGGTGCTCGGGCGGTGGAGCGGGCTGGCCGCGCTCGGCGCGCTGGTGCTGAGCTTCGCCATCCTCGTGCTGTTTGTGTTGCCCGCCATCCTCGCCGGGGAGAACCCGCTGCTGGTGGCGATCTGCGGCGCCGGGCTGATCATGTTCATCGCGTTGTACCTGACGCACGGGCTGTCCGCGAGAACCTCGGTGGCCGTGCTCGGCACGCTGGTCAGCCTCTCGCTGATCGGCGCGATCTCCGCGATCTTCTCCGCCGCCGCCTCGTTGACCGGACTCGACGACGACACGTCCTCACTGATCGCCGCGCTCGGGCACGGCATCGACGCGCGCGGGCTGCTGCTCGCGGGGGTCGTGATCGGGGCGCTCGGCGTGCTCGACGACGTCACGGTCACCCAGACCAGCGCGGTCTGGGAACTGCGGCGCGCGAACCCCGAGCTGGGGTGGCGCGAGCTGTACGCGGCGGGCGTGCGCATCGGGCGCGACCACGTCGGGTCGGCGGTCAACACGCTCGTCATGGCCTACGCGGGCGCGGCGCTGCCGGTGCTGCTGGTGTCCTCGCTGTCCGGCGTCGGGCTGGGCTCGATCCTCGGCTCGCAGGACATCGCGCAGGAGATCGTCCGGACCCTCGCGGGCAGCATCGGCATCGTGGCCGCTGTCCCGGTGACCACCGTGCTCGCCGCGTTGATCGCCGCTCGGGAAGAGGTCCCTACTCCAGGCTCGCGACGAAGCGACTGACCGCCTCCATGGTGAACCGCTGCGCCAGCTTGCCCGAAGGGGCCGCCGACGCCAGGCGGTAGAGCGGGCGGTCCGGGGCGGCGTCACCGCGGGCCTCCGCCCGCAGCTGCGCGACGAGCAACTGGGAGAACACCATGCCGTTGGCCTCGAAGTTGTTGGCCAGCGCGTCGGCGAGTTTGCGCAGCGCGAGGATCTGCAGCTCGCGGCCCCCTGTCCCGGCGTAGACGGCCAGGTCGATCTTCACCGTCTGGCGGCGGTTGCCCGCGTTGACCAGCAGCCCGACCGAGCGCGTGCCGCGGACGTCGGTGACCAGCAGGTCGAGCCGCCCGGCCTGGGTCAGGTCGATCTCGCGGACGCGCCAGGTGCGCACGTACAACCGGTTGGACTCGAGCCAGACGCGGCGGCGCAGGTTGAACGCGACCAGGTAGAGCAGCGGCAGCGCGACCACCGCGGCGACCACCAGCCCGGCCACCTGACCGCCGATCAGCCCGCCGATGCCGCCGAACGCGGCGGCGAAGATCACCACCCCCGTCAAACCGGAACAACCGCGGCGGCGCCGCAGCTTCGGGTCCTCCGAGGTGAGCATGATCCGGCCCACCGGCTTGGGCCGCTGCTCCGGTTCAGCCACGGGACACCGCCGGCCCGGTCAGGAACGGGTTCGCCTGGCGTTCCCGGCCGATCGTGGTGGTGCCGCCGTGCCCGGGGAGCACCACCGTCCGATCGTCCAGGGTGAGCAGCCGGTCCGCGAGTGACCGCTCGAGCTGCGACAAGCTGCCTCC
The DNA here is from genome assembly GCF_017875555.1 of Amycolatopsis magusensis. Taxonomy (GTDB): domain Bacteria; phylum Actinomycetota; class Actinomycetes; order Mycobacteriales; family Pseudonocardiaceae; genus Amycolatopsis; species Amycolatopsis magusensis. The sequence goes on from NZ_JAGGMS010000001.1 coordinate 7,569,096, forward strand.
TGGCAGGTCGGTCCGTCCGATGGAACCGGCGAACAGGGTGTCGCCGGTGAAGGCCAGGTCGCCGAGCCGGAAGATCGCCGAACCCGGCGTGTGCCCGGGGGTGTGCACGGCGGTGATCGTCAGGCCCGCCAGCCGCAGCTCGCCGTCGGCCAGGTCGACCGGTTCAGCTGGTTCGACCGGGCGGACCGCGTCGCCGAGCGCGGCGACCAACTGCGGGCTCGCGCCGGACCACGGGTCGGCGAGCAGGCCGCGGTCCTCGGGACGGATGTGCACCGGGAGGTCGAACTCGGCCGCGTCGGCGATGTGATCGAAATGACCGTGCGTGGCCAGCACCGCGACCGGTGTCAGCCGGTGCTCCTCGAGGGCGCGCGCGATCTTGGGGGCGGTGTCCTGCCCGGGATCGATGATCACGCACTCGGCGCCCGCCTCGGGGGCGACCAGGTAGCAGTTGGCGGCGAAGGTCCCGCTGGGGAACCCGACGACGAGCAAGAACCGCACCTCCGAGCGCGCGAAACGACCCTCTCCACCCGTCCGGATGAACCGGCCGGCCCAGCCTAGCGGCCCCTCTACAGGGTTCTCACAGGCTGTGCCAATAGACTGCCGCCACGCAGGACACCGACGTGTGACACCGATTGGAAGCGGGAGGGCAGGTGGCGACCAACCAGCAACGCCGCGAAGCCGCCAAGCGCAAGCTCGAGCGGCAGCTGACTCGACGTGCGGAACGGGCGAAGCGGCGCAGGATCATCGGCGTCGGCGTGACGATCGTCGTGGTGGGGCTAGTCGCCGGCCTGGTGGTGTTCCTGGTGACCCGGGACCGGGAGGACGTCGCCGCGGACCCGGCCGCGTCGGACTCGCCGTCGACCCCGGCGCCGATCCAGATCCCGACCGAACGCGCGCCCGAGCCGAAGCGGCCGCAGCCGCTGGCCGACCCGGTTTCCTGCGAGTACCCGGTCGAGGAGGGCAAGCCGGCCGCGAAGCCGGTCAACGCCCCCGCCGCCGGGCAGGTGGCGTCGAACGGCACGGTCGGCGTGACCATGAAGACCACCGCGGGCGACATCCCGCTGACGCTGAACAAGGCGCTCGCGCCGTGCACCGTGAACAGCTTCGTCAACCTGGTGAACCAGGGCTTCTACACCGACACCGAATGCCACCGGCTCGGCACCGAAGGGCTGCAGATGCTGCAGTGCGGTGACCCGCAGGCCACCGGCATGGGCGGGCCCGGCTACACCTTCGACGACGAGGTCTTCCCGGAGCTGAGCTACGGCCGGGGCATCCTGGCCATGGCGAACGCCGGCAAGGACCCGGCCACCGGCAAGGGCACCAACGGCAGCCAGTTCTTCATGGTCTACGGAGACGCCCAGCTGCCGCCGAACTACACCGTGTTCGGCACCATCGGCGACCCCGGACTGGAAGTGCTGGACAAGGTGGCGCGCGACGGGATCGACGCCGAGTCCGCCGCGACCAGCCAGGACGGCACCGGCAAGCCGAAGACCCCGGTCAAGTTCACCGCGGCCACGGTCGGCTGACCGACCCAGTTGCACGCAAGGGGCCGCCATCCGCGACACGGGTGGCGGCCCTTTCGCATAACCGGGTTCTTCGGCCGTTTCGGGACGGGGGCGAGCGTCATTCTCGGGCGGCGCCCGGCTCGCCGGACACGAATGTGGCTTTGGGGGCCGAATCCGCCCCGTAAGCCACATTTGTGTCCCGGGCGGCCTCGGGGGCCGGGTGCGGCGAGTGTGGGGTTCGGCTGCGGGAGTGTGGGACTCGCCCGGGATGTGGCGGGAGCCGGGCGAGTCCCACGTTCCCCGCAGCCGAGTTCCACACTCGAGGCCTCAAGCCAGCCAAGTTGGGCGGGGACCCGTTGAATGTCACGAATGTGGCTTTCGAGACGTCTGGCGTCTCGAAAGCCACATTCGTGACACCGCCTCGGCGATGGGGCCGGCTCGTGCCGTGAATGTGGCTTTCACGGCGGAATGTGCCGTGAAAGCCACATTCACGGCAGCGGGTAGGCGGGTGCGCGAGGTTAGCGGTGCGTGAAGGTGGGCGGGCGTCGGGCGAGGAAGGCGGCGACGCCTTCTGCGTAGTCTTCGCCGTGCAGGGCGTCCAGGCGGATCTGGTCGATTTCGGCGTCCGATCCGGACTGGCCGGCCAGGATCTTTTCGATGATCCGGTTCATCCCGCGAATCGAGGCCTGCGAGCGGGAGCAGAGCGTCCGGGTGAACTCGGCGACCGAGTCCTCCAGTGCGGCGTCGTCGTGGACCTCGTTGAGCAGGCCGATCTCCCGCGCCCGCGCCGAGTCGATCAGTGAGCCGCTGAGCAGGAAGTACCGGGCGTGCGCCGGGCCGATCAGGTCGACCAGCTGCCGGGTGGACTGGAAGTCGTAGACGATGCCGAGTTTGGCCGGGGTGATGCCGAACCGGGAGCCCGTCGCGGCGAAGCGGAAGTCGCAGGCCACGGAGAGCTGGCAGCCGCCGCCGATGCAGTTGCCGCGGATCATCGCCACGGTCGGCTTCCGCAGCCCGGCCAGCGCCCGCACCGCGGCCTCGATCGCCTTGTCGTAGGTGGCGGCGGCCTCCGCGGACGACCGCAGTTCGCCGAACTCGCTGATGTCCGCGCCCGCCGAGAAGTCCGAACCGGCGCCGGTGAGCACCAGCACCTTCACCGCCGGGTCGCGCTCCACCTCCGCGACCACCCCGGCGATCGCGGACCACATGCCGTGCGTGATCGCGTTCTTCTTCTCCGGCCTGGCGAAGGTCAGCCGCGCGACCTCGTCGTGCACGGTGAACTGGAGCCCGTCAGTCATGGCTCGCACCTTACGCAGCGGCGAACGCGCTCAGGAGGCCGACGTGACCCGGTACACGTCGTAGACGCCCTCGACGCTGCGCACCACCTTCAGCACGTGCCCGAGGTGCTTCGGATCGCCCATCTCGAAGGAGAACCGGCTCACCGCCACCCGGTCGCGCGAGGTGGTCACCGAGGCCGACAGGATGTTCACCTTCTCGTCCGCCAGCACCTTGGTGATGTCGGAGAGCAGGCGGTGCCGGTCGAGCGCCTCGACCTGGATGGCGACCAGGAACACCGACGACTCCGACGGCGCCCATTCGACCTCGACCAGCCGCTCCGGCTGCGCGCGCAGGTCCTCGGCGTTGGTGCAGTCCGTGCGGTGCACGCTCACGCCACCACCGCGGGTGACGAACCCGAGGATCTCGTCGCCCGGCACCGGTGTGCAGCAGCGCGCGAGCTTGGCCCAGATGTCGCTGGCGCCCTTGACGATCACGCCGACGTCGTTCGAGCCGCGGCGCCGGGTCACCGTGGACGGCGTGGCCCGCTCGGCGAGCTCCTCCTCCGCCTCTTCGACCCCGCCGATCAGCGCGACCAGCCGCGACACCACGTGCTTGGCGCTGGTGTGCCCCTCGCCGACCGCGGCGTAGAGCGAGCTGATGTCGCCGTGGCGCAACTCGGTGGCCAGCGCGCCCATGGAGTCCGCCGAGACCAGCCGCTGCAACGGCAGGCCGACCTTGCGGACCTCCTTGGTGATCGCCTCCTTGCCCGCGTCGATCGCCTCGTCGCGGCGCTCCTTGGCGAACCACTGCCGGATCTTGGCCCGTGCCTTAGGCGAACCGGCGAAGCTCAGCCAGTCGCGGCTCGGGCCCGCGCCCTCGGCCTTCGAGGTGAAGATCTCGATGACCTCGCCGTTTTCGAGCTTGCGCTCGAGCGCGACGAGCCTGCCGTTGACCCGGGCGCCGATGCAGCGGTGCCCGACCTCGGTGTGCACCGCGTAGGCGAAGTCCACCGGCGTCGAATCGACCGGCAGCGTGATCACGTCGCCCTTGGGCGTGAACACGAAGATCTCGCGGGCGGCCAGTTCGTACCGCAGCGACTCGAGGAACTCGCCCGGGTCGGCGGCCTCCCGCTGCCAGTCGAGCAGCTGGCGCATCCACGCCATCTCGTCGACGTCGACCGCGTTACCGCTGTGCGTGCCCTTGGTCTCCTTGTACCGCCAGTGCGCGGCGATGCCGTACTCGGCCGTGCGGTGCATCTCGTAGGTGCGGATCTGCACCTCGAGCGGCTTGCCGTCCGGGCCGATCACCGTGGTGTGCAGCGACTGGTACACGCCGAACCGCGGTTGCGCGATGTAGTCCTTGAACCGGCCGGGCATCGGCTGCCACAGCGCGTGCACCACGCCCATCGCGGCGTAGCAGTCGCGCACGTCCTCGACCAGGATCCGCACGCCGACCAGGTCGTGGATGTCGTCGAGGTCGCGGCCGCGGACGATCATCTTCTGGTGGATCGAGTAGTAGTGCTTCGGGCGGCCCTCGACCTTCGCGGTGATCCGCGAGGCCTCCAGGTTGGTGGTCAGGTCGCCGATGACCCAGCGCAGGTAGGTGTCGCGCGACGGCGCGCGGTCGGCCACCAGGCGCACGATCTCGTCGTACTTCTTCGGCTGCAGGATGGCGAACGCGAGGTCCTCCAGCTCCCACTTCACCGTGGCCATGCCCAGCCGGTGCGCCAGCGGGGCGAGCACCTCGAGGGTTTCCTTCGCCTTGCGGGCCTGCTTCTCCGGCGGCAGGAAACGCATGGTGCGCATGTTGTGCAGCCGGTCGGCCAGCTTGATCACCAGCACGCGCGGGTCGCGGGCCATCGCGATGACCATCTTGCGGATGGTCTCCGCCTCGGCCGCGGTGCCCAGCTTGACCTTGTCCAGCTTGGTGACCCCGTCGACGAGCTGGGCGACCTTGTCGCCGAAGTCGGCGGAGAGCTGCTCGACCGGGTAGCCGGTGTCCTCGACGGTGTCGTGCAGCAGCCCGGCCACCAGCGTGGTGGTGTCCATGCCCAGCTCGGCCAGGATCGTCGCCACGGCCAGCGGGTGGGTGATGTACGGGTCACCCGACTTGCGGCGCTGTTCGCGGTGCAGCTCCTCGGCCACGTCGTAGGCGCGCTGCAGCAGCGCGAGGTCCGCGCTCGGGTGCATTTCGCGGTGCACCGCGGCCAGCGGTTCGAGGACCTGCTTGACCGAGGCGGCGCGCTGGGCGGTGATGCGGCGGGCCAGGCGGGCGCGGACGCGCCGGGTGGCCGAGGGCGCGCGGCTGCTGCCGTTGCCGTTGCCGTTCACCGGGGGGACGGGTGGCACCGGCACCGGACGGGACTTGCCGCCGTCCTTGGCCGGCGAAGCGGATTCGAGCTCTTGGCTCACCCGCACCTCCCGTCACTAGTTCATCTCGTGCGTTCAGCGTAACGCGCGGCGGGGCGACGGCGTTCCGTTCCCCCCGCTCAGGAGGTGTGCAGTGTACGGACCGAACGGCCCGGCAGGGCGTCGCGGCCGCCGAGACCGGCCAGTTCGAGCACCACGGAGACCCCGCTGACCACGGCCCCGGCCTGCTCCAGCAGCCGGCACGCCGCCGCCACGGTCCCGCCGGTGGCCAACACGTCGTCGATCACCGCGACGCGCTGACCTGGCTGGACCACCCCGGCGGGCAGCTCCAGCGTGGCCCGGCCGTATTCGAGCTCGTAGTCGGCCCTGGCGGCGACCTGCGGCAGTTTGCCCGGTTTGCGCACCATGACCACCCCGAGCCCCTGGGCCTGGCCGAGCGCCGCGGCGAGCAGGAACCCACGAGCCTCCACCGCGGCGAGCAGTTCGACACCCTCGTCGAGCGTGCCGGCCAGCGCGGAGGTGACCTCGGCGAAGCCCTCCGCCGAGGCGAACAGCGGCGCGAAGTCCCGGAACAGGATCCCGGGCTGCGGGAAGTCGGGCACCTCGGCGATCAGGCCGAGCGCCTTGTCCAGATCCATCTCATCTCCCGGCCCAATGCTATGAGTGGGGCATTACTTGCAATCAACGCAAGTAATGCCCCACTCCTAGCAATCAACGAAACGCGTAGGCGGTCAGCGGCGGCGTTTGCCTGAGGGCTGTTTGCCCGACGGGCGGCCCCGCCGCGGCGTGGCCTTCTGGGTGCGCGCGGGCACGCTGGCCGCGGCCGCGTACGCGCGTTCCTTGCGCAGTTCGGCGTTGAGCTGCTCGTCGTCGCTGGCGTCGAAGTCGTCGTCCTCGACACCGGCGTCGCGCTCGGCGGCCTTGCGGGCGAGGTTCTCCCGGCGGGCCTTGACCCGCTGCGCCTGCTGCTTGAACTTCGGGTCGCGCATCTTGAAGTCGACCAGCAGCGGCGTGGCCAGCGCGACCGAGGACAGCACCCCGGCCAGCATGCCGGTCAGCTGCACCAGCGCCAGGTCCTGCAGCGTGCCGGAGCCCAGCAGGACGTAGCCGATGATCAGCAGGCCGAGCACCGGCAGCAGGGCGATCACCGCGGTGTTGATCGACCGCATCAGCGTCTGGTTCAGCGCCAGGTTGGCCGCTTCGGCGTAGCTGCGCCTGGTCAGGCCCAGGATGCCGCGGGTGTTCTCCTTGACCTTGTCGAACACCACCACGGTGTCGTACAGGGAGAACCCGAGGATGGTCAGCAGGCCGATCACCGTGGCCGGGGTGACCTCGAAGCCGACCAGCGAATAGATGCCCGCGGTGACCACGATGTCGTGGATCAGCGAGATCAGCGCCGCGACCGCCATCCAGCGTTCGAAGTAGATCGCCAGGAAGATGGTCACCAGCACCAGGAAGACCGCGAGCGCGATGAGCGCCTTCTCCGAGATCTCCCCACCCCACGACGCGCTGACCGCGCTGTCGCTGATGGACAACTGGCTGGGCTGGCCGTTTTCGCCGAGCGGCTGGAAGGCGTCGAACAGCGCCTGCTTGACCTTCGCGACCTGGCCCGCGTCCAGCGTGTCGGACCTGATCTGCACGGTCTGCGCCGCGCCGCTGCCGACCTTCTGCGCTTCGGCGGCCGGCTCACCGGCGGCGTCGGCGAAGATCTCCTTCGCGCGCTGCTCGTCGACCTCGCCGGAGACCCCGGTGGCGGGCATCTGGATCTGCGTGCCGCCCTCGAAGTCGATGCCGAGGTTGAAGCCCTTGATCCCGATGGAGCCGATGCTGACCAGCATCAGCAGCCCGAAGAAGACGTACCAGTACTTCCGCGCGCCGACGATGTCGAAGGCGCCGGTGCCGACGTAGAGCCGGTGGAACACCGAACCCCTCTTCTTGGCGCCCAAGTCCTCGACCCCCACGTCAGGCCTCCTTCACGGTCGCGCCGGCGACCTTGGCTGTGCGGCGTTGTGAGCCGACTCGCTGCACCCCGCCGAGCCCGGAGATCTTCGGGTTCGACAGTGTCTTGGACTTCGACACCATGGCCACCAGCGGGTGGGTCACCAGGAACACCACGACCAGGTCGAGCACGGTGGACATGCCGAGGGTGAACGCGAAACCACGCACTTCGCCGACCGCGAGCAGGTAGAGCACGGCGGCGGCGAGGAACATGACCGCGTCCGAGGCGAGGATGGTGCGCCGCCCCCGGATCCAGCCGCGTGGCACCGCCGAGCGGAACGAGCGGCCCTCGCGCATCTCGTCCTTCAAGCGTTCGAAGAACACCACGAACGAGTCCGCGGTGACACCGATGGCGATGATGAACCCGGCCACGCCCGCGAGGTCGAGCGAGAAGTTGATCCACCGGCCGAGCAGCACGAGCACGCCGTAGACGATCACCCCGGACAGGCCGAGCGACAGGATCGTCAGCACGCCGAGCAGGCGGTAGTAGAACAGGCAGTAGACGAACACCAGCAGCAGGCCGATGCCGCCGGCGATCAGCCCGGCCTGCAGCGAGGCCAGGCCCAGGGTCGCGGACACCGTGGTGGCGTCGGAGGAGGCGAACGACAGCGGCAGCGAGCCGTACTTCAGCACGTCGGCGAGGTTCTTCGCCTCGGACTGGGTGAATCCACCGGTGATCTGGGTGCGCCCGTCGAGGATCGGCACGGTGATGTTCGGCGCCGAGACCACCTGGGTGTCGAGCACGAAGGCGGCCTGCTCGTTCACGTTGGCCGAGGTGAAGTCGCCCCAGGCCTTGGTGCCGTCGGCCTTGAAGGACAGGTCCACCACGTAGCCGCCGCGCTGGCTGTCGTAGCCGGAGCTGGCGGTGTCGATCATCGTGCCGGGCAGGAACTCGGGCTCGAGCACGAACTTCTGCGAGCCGTCCTTGAGGCAGGCGACCAGCGGCAGCGCCGGGTCGTCGTTGCCGCGCAGCGGGTCGTTCGGGGTGCACTGGAACTGCGCCAGCGTCTCCTGCTGCAACTGCTGGGCGGCGGCGACCGCGGCCTGGTCGGCCGGGTCGGCGGCGACGAGGGCGGGATTCTGCCGCAGTGCCTTGGCGGCCTGGATCGCCTGGGCCTCGGCCTCGGGCGAACCGGGCGCGGGCGGGGCCGGCTGTTCCTGCGCGGGCGCGGCGCCGGGCGCGGAACCACCCGCGGGCGGGGCCGACGGCTGACCGGCGGCGGGCGCCTCGCCCGGCTGGCCACCGGCGGGCGGCTGCGAAGCGGGCGGCTGGGTGCCGGGCTGCTGCTGCGGCGGGGTCGGCGTGTTCGGCTGGACGGTGGCCACCTTGCGGAAGCCGAGCTTGGCCGTCTGGCCCAGGCTCTTGGCCTGGTCGCCCTGCTCACCGGGCACGGTGATGACGACGTTGTTGCCGTCGAGCACCACCTCGGTGCCGGCGACGCCGATCCCGTTGACCCGGGTCTCGATGATCGTCTTCGCCTGCTCGAGCGCTTCCTTGGGCGGCTCACCGCCGTCCAGGGTGCGGGCGGTCAGCGTGACCCGCGTGCCGCCCTGCAGCTCGATGCCCAGCTTGGGGGTCGGTTTCCCGTTGCCGGTGAAGAACACCAGCGAGTACAAACCGATGACGATCAGGACGAAGAACGCGAGATAGCGTCCCGGGCGGATCTGCCCGGCCGGTGGTGCCACGGTGCGTCGGTCTCCTCGAACTGGGGCCTTCCCGAATGGAACAGGGCCTGCCTGAGTGGAAAGTTGTCCGGGTAAGCCCGCGCGGACGCGGGCATACGCAGCACCGAGACACTACTCGGTGCTGCGTGAGCCCTGCGTTACCCCCTCATCGGCGCGTGCGCGCCGGCTCGCAGGGTGTTACTTCTTGCCGTGCTCCAGCGGCGGCGCGATCTGCGGGCCTGCCTTCTCGGCGGCCTTCTTCTCGTCCTCGGCGCTGTCGGTCTTGACCGGCTCGACGCCCGTGGCCGGCTCGATGACCGAAGCCTCGGTCGCCGAGTCGGTCTCGTCGGCGTCGTCGAGGACGTCGTCCTCGACGACCGGCTCGACCTTCTCGCGAACGGCCTGGCGCAGCCAGGTGGTCACCACACCGGGCGCGATCTCGAGGTCGATGGTGGTGTCGCCGCTGGTGTCCGCGACGGTCGCGTAGAGACCGGAGGTGGTCATCACGCGGTCGCCCTCGGTCAGGTTGTTCTGCAGCTCCTGCTGACGGGCTGCCGCTTGCTTCTGCTTGCGGCTCCCCAGGAACAGGGGGATCGCCACGACCAGCATGAGCAGCAGCGGCAGGAAAAGGCCTTCCATGACTCTCCATTCAGCGGGTGCGACAGCGGCGGACCGCCTGCCGATTCGCCCGATTTGTTCTGGGTCTGCTTGTTCGAGTGTGCCAGGTGCCACCCGCGGGGCCGTCGCCGGGCACGGGCGCGTACCCGGCGCGGAGTCGCCCCGCTACCCGAACAGACCAGGGTTGCCCTGGTCGAACCGTCCGGCCTCCCACGGCACCTCGGTCGGTGGGCGTAACCCGAGGTGCTCCCACGCGGCGGGGGTAGCGACCCTGCCGCGGGGGGTCCGGGCGAGCATACCCGCGCGGACCAGGTAGGGCTCGCACACCTCTTCCACGGTCGTCGACTCTTCGCCGACGGCGACCGCCAGCGTGGCCACCCCGACCGGGCCGCCGTGGAACGACTTCACCAGCGCGCTGAGCACCGCGCGGTCGAGCCGGTCGAGCCCGAGTTCGTCCACGTCGTAGACCTCGAGCGCGGCGCGGGCGACGTCGAGGCTGACCCTGCCGTCGGACCGGACCTCGGCGTAGTCTCGGACCCGGCGCAGCAGCCGGTTCGCGATCCGGGGCGTGCCACGGGAACGGCGTGCGATCTCGGCCTCGCCGTCGGCCTCCAGCGGGATGCCGAGGATGGTGGCCGAGCGGCGCAGCACCTGCGCCAGTTCGTCGGCGCTGTAGAACTCCATGTGCCCGGTGAAGCCGAAGCGGTCGCGCAGCGGGCCGGTCAGCGCGCCGGACCGGGTGGTGGCCCCGACCAGGGTGAACGGCGCGATCTCCAGCGGGATGCTGGTGGCGCCCGGCCCCTTGCCGACCACCACGTCCACCCGGAAGTCCTCCATCGCCAGGTAGAGCATCTCCTCGGCGGGGCGGGCGATGCGGTGGATCTCGTCGATGAACAGCACGTCGCCCTCGGCGAGGTTGGACAGCATCGCGGCGAGGTCGCCCGCCCGTTCCAGCGCGGGCCCGGAGGTGATCCGGATGGCGGCGTCCAGCTCGGCCGCGATGATCATCGACATGCTCGTCTTGCCCAGCCCCGGCGGGCCGGACAGCAGCACGTGGTCCGGCGGCACCCCGCGGCGGCGCGCGCTCTCCAGCACCAGTTGCAGTTGCTCGCGGACCCGCGGCTGGCCGACAAAGTCGTCGAGTTTGCGGGGCCGGAGCGTGGTCTCCACGTCCCGGTCGCCGGTCTGCGCGAACGCGGACAGCGTCTCGGATTCGGCGAGATCCGGTTCGGGCTCGGTCACCGGGTCATCGTGCACGGTGCCCGCCTAGCGCTTGCGACCCAGGGTGGTCAGCGCCGAGCGCAGCACCTGCGAGGTGTCGGCCGCGGCGCCTTCACCGGCTTCGCCGAGCACCCGGTCGACCGCCTGCTCGGCCTGCTTCGCCGCGAAACCGAGGCCCACCAGTGCTTCGACCACCTCGGCGCGCACCACGCCACCGGCGGCGGGCATCGCGTCGGCCGGGCTCGCGCCGGGCACCGCGACGACCTTGTCGCGCAGTTCGAGGCTGAGCCGTTCGGCGCCCTTCTTGCCGATGCCGGGCACCTGGGTGAGCACGTTGATGTCGCCGTCGGCGAGCGCGGACCGCAGCTTGTCCGGGTCGAGCACGGCCAGCGCGGCCAGCGCCAGGCGCGGCCCGATGCCGGACACCGTCTGCAGCAGCACGAACAGCTCACGCGCGTCGGCGTCGGCGAACCCGAACAGCGTCAGGGAGTCCTCGCGGACCACCAGCGAGGTGTGCAGCCGGATCTTCTCGCCCCGGCGCAGCGTGGCGAGCGTGCTCGGCGTGGCCTGCACCGCGAACCCGACCCCGCCGACCTCGACCACCGCGTGGTCGAGTCCGACGGAGAGCACTTCCCCGTGCACCGAAGAGATCATCGTCCCGCCCTCGCATTCTTCTTCGCCGCCTCGGCCAGCCGGGCGCGGTGGATCTTCGCCACTTCGGCCGCGCGCGCCTCGGCGGCGGCGAGCCTGGCCCGCATCGGTTCCCGCCACAGGTGGCAGATCGCCAGCGCGAGCGCGTCGGCGGCGTCCGCCGGTTTCGGCGCCTGCGCCAGCCCCAGCAGCTTGGTGACCATGCCGGTGACCTGTGCCTTGTCCGCCCGGCCCGAGCCGGTGACCGCGGCCTTGACCTCGCTCGGCGTGTGGAAGTGGACCGGCAGCCCGCGGCGCGCGGCGCCGAGCGCCACCACTCCCCCGGCCTGCGCGGTGCCCATCGCGGTGCGCACGTTGTGCTGGCTGAACACGCGCTCGATGGCGACCGCTTCGGGCTGATAGGTGTCGAACCAGGTCTCCACCGCGTCGGCCACCGCGAGCAGCCTGCTGGCCAGATCCGCCTCCGGGGGTGTGCGCACCACGTCGACCGCGACGCAGCTGACCGTGCGCCCGGCACCCCCGTCCACCACGCCGAGACCGCAGCGGGTCAGGCCGGGGTCCACACCGAGCACACGCACAGGTTCCACTCCTCGCCGAACAACAGTTCGAGGAGCAGGCTACCGGCGACGGGCCGCCGGACCGCCGGGGACGCGCCGGTCAGGGTCCGGTGACCCCGGGAGTCCAGCTCTCCGGGTCGCCGCTTTCGGTCAGCACGTGCTGCCAGGTCATGAACCCCTCCGGCGCGTCGGGGTCCCACGGCCACTTCCCGTCCGGGGTGGGCACGATGATCTGCACGGCCGGGAAATCGCCCTCGGGGTAGATCAGGAAGGCGCTGCCGAAGTATTCGGCGTAGTGCCCGAGCGCCACCTTTTCGAAGGTGACCGGGAGCCCCTCGAAGAAATCCTGGTACAGCTTGCCGAACTCGAACCGCTCCCCCGCAGCCGCGCGGTCGACGTAGGCGTCGAGCAGCACCGGGCCGACGTGGTCGGGCAGGCCGATCACCACCGCCTCGGGCACCTCGTGCATCGCCCAGGCGCAGGCGGTGAAGCAGTAACCGGCGCCCTCGTCGTCGGCGGGCACCTGGATCACCGCGTTGCCGCGGCGTTCGCCCTCGGCGACGATCCAGTCCTGCAGAGCCTGTTCTTCTGGAGCGAGGGCCTCGGTCTTCACGGCTCACATTCTGCCGCATGACCGAGGCCCCGCCCAAGAAGCACCGGCGAGAAACTAGCCGACTTCGGCGAGTACCTCGTCGGAAACGTCGAAGTTCGCCCACACGTTCTGCACGTCGTCGCAGTCCTCGAGGGCGTCGATCAACCGGAAGACCTTGCGCGCGCCGTCGGCTTCGAGCGGCACGTTGACCGAAGGCACGAAGCTCGCCTCCGCCGACTCGTAGTCGAACCCGGCTTCCTGCAAGGCTTTCCGCACCGAGACCAGGTCGGTGGCCTCGGAGACGATCTCGAAGCTGTCCCCGAGGTCGTTGACCTCTTCGGCGCCCGCGTCGAGCACGGCCATCAGCACGTCGTCCTCGCCCGCGTCGGCCTTCGGCAGCAGCACCACGCCCTTGCGGTTGAACAGGTACGCCACCGAACCCGGGTCGGCCAGCGAGCCGTTGTTCCGGGTCAGCGCCGTGCGCACCTCGCTGGCGGCGCGGTTCTTGTTGTCGGTGAGGCACTCGATGAGCACGGCCACGCCGTTCGGGCCGTAACCCTCGTACATGATCGTCTGCCAGTCGGCGCCGCCCGCTTCTTCACCGGCACCGCGCTTGCGCGCGCGCTCGATGTTGTCCTGCGGGACGGAGTTCTTCTTCGCCTTCTGGATCGCGTCGAACAGCGTCGGGTTGCCGTCCGGGTCGCCCCCGCCGGTCCGCGCGGCCACCTCGATGTTCTTGATCAGCCTCGCGAACAGCTTGCCACGCTTCGCGTCGAGGGCGGCCTTCTTGTGCTTGGTGGTGGCCCACTTGGAGTGGCCGCTCATCTTTCCTCCATCCGATCCGGCGGCGTGCCGCCGTTCTTATGCCTGCCCACGCACGATTCGCACGAACAGCCGGTGCACGCGCTCGTCACCCGTGAGTTCCGGGTGGAAGGCCGTGGCGAGCACCATCCCCTGCCTGACCGCGACGATCCTAGCGGCCGCGTCCTGGTGCCCGGGAGCTTCCGGCACCCGCGCCAGCACTTCGACCTCCTGGCCCGCCTTCTCCACCCAGGGGGCGCGGATGAACACCGCGTGCAGCGGCGGCCCGTCGACCCCGGTGAACTCGAGGTCCTCCTCGAAGGAATCGACCTGCCTGCCGAAGGCGTTCCGGCGCACCACGATGTCCAGCGCGTCGAGCTGGTGCTGGTCCGGGCGGCCGTCGAGGGCCTGGCGGGCCAGCAGGATCATCCCGGCGCAGGAGCCGAACGCGGGCAGGCCCGCGCGCAGCCGCTCGCGCAGCGGCTCGAGCAGCTCGAAGGTCTCCAGCAGCCGGGACATCGTGGTGGATTCGCCACCGGGCAGCACCAGACCGTCCACTTCGGACAGCTCGGCGGCGCGGCGCACCGGTACCGCGACAGCACCGGCCCGCTCGGTCATCGCCAGGTGCTCGGCCACGTCGCCCTGCAGGGCGAGCACGCCGAGGACCGGCCGCGCCTTCGACACGTGTAGTCCCTCCCGACTGGAATTCCGCTGGTCAAGCCTAGGGCCTCGGCCCGGCGGCGGCAGCCGGGGGTCGAGCTCAGGGCACGCCGAGCAGGCGCAGGCCCGCCGCCGTGGCGGCCGCGGCGAGCACCACGACCACGAACGGCGCCTTCCGCCACGCCAGCACGCCGCCCGCCAGCACCCCGGCGGGCCGGGCGATCCCGGCGAACTCGGTGCCCTCGATCAGCGCCGAGGTCGCCACGAGTGCGGCGAGCAGGACCACCGCGGCGGCGGCCATCAGCTTCTCGGCGCGTGCGTTCAGTTCCACCTTCGCGCGCAGGGCCGGCCCGGCGAACCGGAAGGCGAAGGTGCCCGCGCCGAGCACGACGGCGCAGACGATCAGCAGCATCGGCGAGATGATCACGCGTTCACCCCGGCTTCGGTCTTGTCCGGCTCGTTGCGCCCGACGAGCACGAGCGGGACGGCGAGCAGGGCCAGCAGCACCGGCAGCCCCGCGGGCAGGAACGGCGTGGCGGCCACCGCCAGCACCGCGCCGGCCAGCGCCGCGGCGCGCACGCCGCGGTCCTTGAGCGAGGGCAGCACCAGCGCGAGCAGCACCGCCGGGAACGCCGCGTCGAGGCCGAAGGCGCCGGTGTCGCTGACCGCGGTCCCGGCGAACGCCCCGGCCACCACGCTGGCGTTCCACACCACGAACAGGCTGATCCCGCAGGCCCAGTACGCCGCGCGGCGGCGGCGCCGGTCCTCCTGCGCCAGCGCGAACGCGACCGTCTCGTCGATCATCAGGTGGCTGCCGAGCAGGCGCCGCCCCCAGCCCTTGCCGAAGACGTCGCCCACGGCGAACCCGAACGGGATGTGCCGCGCGTTCACGAGCAGGCCGGCCACCACCGCCGCGATCGGGTTGCCGCCGGAGGCCACCAGGCCGATGAACAGGAACTGCGACGCCCCCGCGAACACGACCACCGAAAGGAGCATCGGCACCCAGACCTCGAAGCCGGAACTGACCGCGATGGCGCCGTAGGAGAGGCCGACGATGCCGTCGGCGAGGCAGACCAGCCCGATGTCCCGCATCAGGTCCCGGCCCAGGGTTCGCTGTATCGAACGTATCACCGCCTAAGATGAACAGATGGACCGGCTGTTCGTCAAGCCGAACGAAACGACTGACGGAGCGAACACACATGGCTACCGAAGGCGCCCCGCTCGACGTGATCGCGGCGTCGCTCCGGCGTGAACGCGAACGCGCCGGGATGACGCTGACCGAACTGGCCCGGCTGGCGGGCATCGCCAAGTCGACGCTGTCCCAGCTGGAGTCGGGCACCGGCAACCCGAGCGTCGAGACGCTGTGGGCGCTGGGCAAGGCGCTCGACGTGCCGTTCTCCCGGCTGGTCGAGCCGCCGGTGCCGCGCGTGCATGTGATCCGCTCCGGCGAGGGCATCACCGTGGCGTCCGAGGAAGCCGACTACCTGGCCACGCTGCTGGCGTCCTGCCCGCCGCACGCCCGTCGTGACATCTACCTGATCCGGGCGGAGCCGGGCAGCGTGCGCCGCTCGGACCCGCACCGGCCCGGGATCATCGAGCACGTGGTCGTCTGCCACGGCCGCGCACTGGTCGGCCTGGCGGACGAGCCGATCGAGGTGGGCCCGGGTGACTACGTCGCCTACCCCGGCGACGAGCCGCACGTGTTCGAGGCACTGGCCCCGGGCACCACCGTCGTCATGCTCTCGGAGCACGCCTAGCGCTTACCAGCCACGCTCAGCGAGCCGGTGGGGCTCCGGCACGTCGTCGACGTTGATGCCGACCATCGCTTCGCCGAGCCCGCGCGAGACCTTCGCCAGCATGTCGGGGTCGTCGTGGAAGGTGGTCGCCTTGACGATCGCCTCGGCCCGGCGGGCCGGGTTGCCCGACTTGAAGATGCCCGAGCCGACGAACACGCCCTCGGCGCCCAGCTGCATCATCATCGCGGCGTCGGCCGGGGTGGCGATGCCGCCCGCGGTGAACAGCACCACCGGCAGCTTGCCCTTCTGGGCGACCTCCTTGACCAGCTCGTAGGGCGCCTGCAGTTCCTTGGCGGCCACGAAGAGCTCGTCCTCGGGCAGCGACGACAGCCGCCGCAGTTCCGCGCGGATCTTGCGCATGTGCGTGGTCGCGTTGGACACGTCACCGGTGCCCGCCTCGCCCTTGGAGCGGATCATCGCCGCGCCCTCGTTGATCCGGCGCAGCGCCTCGCCCAGGTTCGTCGCCCCGCAGACGAACGGCACGGTGAACGCCCACTTGTCGATGTGGTTGGCGTAGTCGGCCGGGGTGAGCACCTCGGACTCGTCGACGTAGTCCACCCCGAGCGCCTGCAGCACCCGCGCCTCGACGAAGTGGCCGATGCGGGCCTTGGCCATCACCGGGATGGAGACCGCCTCGATGATGCCGTCGATCAGGTCGGGGTCGCTCATCCTGGCCACCCCGCCCTGCGCGCGGATGTCGGCCGGGACGCGCTCGAGCGCCATCACCGCGACCGCGCCGGCGTCCTCGGCGATCTTGGCCTGCTCGGCGGTGACCACATCCATGATCACGCCGCCCTTGAGCATCTCGGCCATGCCGCGCTTGACACGCGCGGTGCCGGTCTCGGGCGAGGGGGAACTGGTGGGCTGGACGTCAGACACGGCAGGGCCTTTCACGAGAACTTTCCGGGTATCCGAAGTCGAAGATACGACTGACGTGGCCCCTTCTCACAGGCCAGTGCGCGGCTATCTCGGCAGGCCACTTCGGGCGAATGGCCTGGTGGTCGCGCAGGCCACTCGGCCGGGGCCGCGCCACCCGGGTGCTTGTTGCGCCGGTGCCTTGTGGTCACTGTCCGTCCGGGTGTGTGATCGAGGCCACACACCCGAGCCGACGTCGACGCAGGGAGGCCGTCATGGCCGAAAAGCACTCGAAGAACGGGGAAACCGGGGCCGCGGTCGCTGTGGACGATCCGGCCAACGTGCGCAACGTGGTGCTCGTCGGGCCTTCCGGTTCGGGTAAGACCACTTTGACCGAGGCGCTGCTGGCCGCCTCGGGCACGGTCTCGCGGGCCGGTTCGGTGGTGGACGGGACCACGGTGTGCGACCACGACCCCGCCGCCGTGCGGCAGCAGCGCTCGGTCGGGCTCTCGGTGGCGCCGCTGCTGCACGACGGCATCAAGATCAACCTGATCGACACCCCGGGATACGCGGATTTCGTCGGTGAACTGCGCGCCGGGCTCCGTGCCGCGGACGCCGCGCTCTTCGTGGTCTGCGCGGCCGAGGGCGTGGACGCCGCGACCACCGCGGTGTGGGAGGAGTGCGCCGCGGTCGGCATGCCGCGCGCGGTGGTGATCGCCCGGCTCGACCACCAGCGCGCCGACGCCGACGCCGAGATCGCCGCCTGCCAGGCCGCCTTCGGCAGCGGGGTGCTGCCGCTCTACCTGCCCGCAGGCGAGGGCCTGATCGGCCTGATCACCCAGCGGTACTTCGACTACTCCGGCGGGTTCCCGGCCAAGATCGGCGAACCGGGCCCGGCCGACCTCGACCGCCTCACCGACGCCCGCAACGAGCTGATCGAGGGCATCATCGCCGAGAGCGAGGACGAGGGCCTGATGGACCGGTACCTCGGCGGCGAGGAGATCCCCGAGGCCACGCTGATCGCCGACCTCGAGGCCGCGGTCGCCAAGGGCACCTTCCACCCCGTCGTCCCGGTGTGCGCGCAGAGCGGGCTGGGCCTCGGCGAACTGCTCGACGGCATGGCGCGGGCGTTCCCGTCGCCGCTGGAGCACCCGCTGCCCGAGGTCACCTCCCCCGACGGCATCCCGCACCCCCGGCTCAGCGCCGACCCGGCGGGTCCCCTCGCCGCCGAGGTCGTGCGCACCGCGGTGGACTCCTACGTCGGCCGGGTGTCGCTGGTCCGAGTCTTCTCCGGCACGCTGCGCCCCGAACGGCCGGTGCACGTTTCCGGCCACGGGCTCGCCGAACGCGGGCACGAGGACCACGACGCCGACGAGCGGGTCGCGCACCTGTACTCGCCGCTGGGCGCGAACCTGCGCGAGGTGCCGTACTGCGTGGCGGGCGACCTGTGCGCGCTGACCAAGGTGGGCTCGGCGGAAACCGGCGACACGGTGTCCTCACCGGACCAGCCGCTGCTGATGAAACCATGGCCGATGCCCGAACCACTGCTCCCGGTCGCCGTGGTGGCGAAGAAACGCAGCGACGAGGACACCTTGGCGCGCAACCTGTCCCGCCTGGTCGCCGGTGATCCGACGCTCCGGCTGGACCGCAACGCCGAGACCGCGCAACTGGTCCTGTGGTGCATGGGCGAGGCGCACGCCGACGTGGTGCTCTCGCGCCTGCGATCCGGTGGCGCCGAGATCGAGACCGAGCCGGTGCGGGTCAGCCTGCGCGAGACGTTCGCCGGTAAGGCGACCGGGCACGGCAGGCACGTCAAGCAGTCCGGCGGGCACGGGCAGTACGCCGTGTGCGACCTCGAGGTCGAACCGCTGCCGCGGGGCGGCGGGTTCCAGTTCGTCGACCGGGTGGTCGGCGGCGCGGTGCCGCACCAGTTCATCCCGAGCGTGGAGAAGGGCGTGCGCGCGCAACTGACGCGCGGACTCGCCGAGGGGCACCCGGTGGTGGACATCAAGGTCACCCTGGTCGACGGCAAGGCGCACAGCGTGGACTCCTCCGACGCCGCCTTCCAGACCGCCGGGGCGCTGGCGCTCAAGGACGCCGCCTCGAAGGCCCGTGTCGCACTGCTCGAACCGGTCGACGAGGTCGCGGTGCACCTGCCGGACGACCACCTGGGCACCGTGCTCGGCGACCTGTCCTCCCGGCGCGGCCGGGTGCTGGGCACCGAGACGGCCGAAGGCGGGCGCACGATCATCCGCGCCGAGGTCCCCGCCACCGAACTGCTGCGCTACGCCATCGACCTGCGGGCACTGACCTCGGGCACCGCCACCTTCACCCGGCGGCACTCCCGCTTCGACCCCATGCCGGAAGGCGCGATGAAGTCCGGCTGACCCGCCCGCGCCGCCCCCGTCCGAATGCTATGAGTGGGGCATTACTTGCGTTCAATGCAAGTAATGCCCCACTCATAGCATTCAGACGGGGAGGTCGGGTTCGGCGATTTCGAAGTACTCCGGTTGCGGCGCGGTTCCGGCGAGCTTGAAGTAGCGGACCTTGCGTCGTCGCCGGAGGGCGAGGGTGTCGCGGACGGCGTCGTTGTGGACCCGGCGGGCGATGACCACGCGGTGACCGGCGTCGTCGAGTTCGTCGGCCAGGCCGGTCGGCAGGACCGAACGGTCCACTTCGGACAGGAGGCGGGTGAGTTCGTTCTCCTCGGCCTCGCGCTCGGCGCGCGAGGCTCCTTCGGCGCGCGCGGCGGCCTCGCGCAGGCGCGCGGCTCGCGTGTCCGACTGGTCCCCGGCCGCGGCGACCGCGCGCGCCACCACCGCCCGTCGTGCCAGTGCCGCGTCGAGGGCGGCCCAGCAGGCGTCGGTGCGCACGTGCAGCCGGTCGAGCCGGTTGGCCGTGGCGACCAGGAACAACCCGAACAGCACGATGGCCACCGCCGCTGCGGCGAGCAGCACGATCAGGGTGGTCACGAGACCGGCTCCACGTCCGGCCGGACGCGCCGCGGGTCGGCCGCGATCGCCGCTTCGTAGACCCGCAGCACCTGGGTGGTGACCACGGACCAGTCGTAGATGGTCACCCGCTCCCCCGCCGCCGCGGCCAGCGAGGCCCGCCGGGCCGGGTCACCGAGCAGTTCACGCAGCGCGACCGTCCACGCCGCCGGATCACCGGTGGTGGCGAGCAGGCCCGCGCGGCCGTCGTCGAGCACGCGGCGGAACGAGTCGAGATCGCTGGCGAGCACGCAGGTGCCCGCCGCCATCGCCTCGGTGAGGATCATGCCGAAGCTTTCACCGCCGGTGTTGGGCGCGCAGTAGACGTCCACGCTGCGCAGGGCCCGCGCCTTGGTCCGGTCGTCGACCTGGCCGAGCAGTTCCAGGTGCGGCGCCAGGTCCGGACCGGCTTCGCGCACCAGGGCCTTCTCGTCACCGCGGCCGATCACCAGCACGCGCAGTTCGGGGAACTCCGGCAGCAGCGGACGCAACGCTTCGAGCAACACGCCCATGCCCTTGCGCGGCTCGCTGAACCGCCCGACGAAGCCGACCGTGCCGCCGCTGCGCGGATAACCGTCGAGCGGGCTCGCGCCGGCGAAGAACGCGGCGTCCACCCCGTTCGGGATCTCCACCGCGTCACCGCCGGAATGCTCGACCTGCACCCGCCGCGCCAGCGCCGAGACGGCGATGCGCGCGGTGATCTTCTCCAGCAACGGTCGCAACACCGGCTGGAACGCCGAAAGCGTGCGCGAGCGCGGCGTGGCCGTGTGGAAGGTGGCCACGATCGGGCCGTCGGCGATCTTCAGCGCCAGCAGCGACAGGCTCGGCACCGCGGGCTCGTGCAGGTGCAGCACGTCGAAGTCGTTGTCCCGCAACCACCGCCGGACGCGTGCGTAGGACACCGGGCCGAACTGCAGGCGCGCCACCGAGCCGTTGTACGGGATGCCGAGCGCGCGGCCCGCCGGGTGCACGAAGGCTGGCAGGTCGGCGTCCTCGTCGGCGGGCGCGAGCACGGACACCTCGTGGCCGCGTTCGAGCAGCGCCTCGGCGAGGTCGACCACGTGCCCCTGGACCCCGCCTGGCACGTCGAACGAGTACGGGCAGACGACGCCGACCCTCATGCCTGGCCCGCCTCGGCTTCTTCCGGCCGGCCGCCGGGGTAGTCGGCGGTCCAGAAGGGCTGCAGCATGTGCCAGTCGGTCGGGTGCGCGGCGATGTCCCCGGCGAAGATGTCGGCCAGCGCCTGGGTGGCGGCGGGCACCTCGGCCCGCGCGTTCACCCGGATCCGCGGGTGCATCCGGATCTGCCAGCCGCCCTCGGTGAACCAGCAGCCGACCGGGATCAGCGCGGCGCCGGTGGTCGCGGCGAGCCGCGCGGGGCCGGGCGGCATCCGGGTGTGCTCGCCGAAGAAGGTCACGTCGATCCCGGACCGGGTCAGGTCGCGGTCGCCGATCAGGCAGATGGCCTTGTTCTCGCGCAACCGCTTCAGCAGCACGCGGAACGCGGCGCTGTCGCCGGTCAGCGGGACCACCTCGAAGCCGAGCGACTCCCGGAAGGCGACGAACCGGCGGAACAGCGACTCCGGCCGGAGCCGCTCGACCACCGTGGTGAACCCGCCGAGGTAGCCGGTGAGCCAGACCCCGGCGGCGTCCCAGTTGCCGGTGTGCGGCAGGGCGAACACCACGCCGTTGCCCTCGGCGAGCGCGGCGTCCAGGTTCTCCACGCCGGTGATGGCCGAGGCGACCTTTTCGCGGACCTCCTCGGGGTCCATCGACGGCAGCCGGAAGCTCTCGCGCCAGTACCGCGCGTAGGACCGCATCGCGCGCTTGGTCAGTTCGTCCAGCTCGGCCTGGTCGGCCCGGGGCACCACCCTGGCCAGGTTCCGGCGCAGCTGCTGCACGCTCGGCCCGCCGCGCCAGGTGGCCAGGTCGGCGCCGAGGGAGAAGACCGCGTCGGCGGCCGGTTCGGACAACATGCGCGAGACGCGCCAGCCCGCCGCGTAGGCGAGGTCCGTCATCCGGCCGGCGAGGCTCATCCGGCCTCCCGCGCCGATTTGGCCACCGCGGCCAGCCGCTGCAACAGGGTGATCACCGAAAGCACGGCGAGCAGCCACAGCGACACCTCGACCGCGTGCGGCACGCCCAGCCCCATCAGCCCGGTGCCGACCAACGAGATGATCAGCCGTTCGGCGCGCTCGACCAGCCCGCCGTCCGCGGCCAGCCCGGAGGCGTCGGCCCGCGCCTTCACATACGAGATGACCTGGGCCAGCACCAGGCAGATCAACGCGGCCGCGGCGGCGCGGTGGTTGTCCCCGATGGTGAAGCACCACCAGGCGATCGCGGCGAACAGCGCGCCGTCGACCAGCCGGTCGCAGGTGGCGTCCAGCACCGCGCCGAACGGGGTGCCGTGGCCGCGGGCCCTGGCCATCGCGCCGTCGAGCAGGTCCAGCATGGCGAAGCCCCACACGGTGAACGTGCCGGTGAGCAGCCAGCCGTTCGGGAAGAAGACCAGCGCGCTGATCATCGCGCCGAGGGTGCCCGCCACGGTCATCACGTTCGGGGTCAGCCCGGCACGGACCAGCACCGCGCCGATGGGATCGGTGACGCGGGAGACCGAGGCACGCGCGAAGATGTTGAGCATGAGTGTGGTGGCCGGACCTAGCTGGAGGAGGGTGGGGTCCCCCGCAGCCTATCCAGAGACTCCCCGGGTCCCGGCCTTCGGCTCGCCGGAAAGCACCGGAGGCTCCTCGGCGCACGGTTCGCCGGCGCAGGGTTCCTCCACCAGTTCCCTGGCTTTGGCCTCCGCGCAGGTGCCCGCGAGCCCGGCGACGATCGCGTCGCTGATCTCACCCAGCGCCCGCACCTGATCGCCGGTGAGCGGGTCGAACAGGCTCTCCCGCACCGTTTCCACGTGCCCGGGCGCGGCCGCTTCCAGCGCCGCGAACCCTTCGGGCGTCAGCGACGCCCACGCCCCGCGCTTGTCCGTGGCGCACGAGTAGCGCCGGACCCAGCCGTTGGCCTCCAGGCGGGAGACCGCGTGGGAGAGCCGGCTGCGCGAGGATCGGGAAACGTCGGCAAGATCACTCATCCGCAGTGTGCGCTCGGGCGCCTCGGACAGCGCGACGAGCACTTCGTAGTAGGTGTGCGGCATGCCGCTCTGCTGCTGGAGCTGCCCTTCGACGTGCGCGCGCAGCATCGAGACGGCGGCCGAGAACGAGCGCCAGACCCGCTGCTCCTCATCGGTGAGCCACCTCGGTTCGGTCATACCGCCCATGATACCTGGTTGAACGCTCAACCATAATTCGCTACGGTGTGGTTGAGGGTTCAACTACAGCTCCCTCGCAGAACCTAGGAGGACGTTTCCATGAGCGCACCCACCACCGAGATCCCTGGTTACGTGACCGGGACCTGGAACATCGACCCCGCCCACTCCGAGGTCACCTACAGCGTCAAGCACCTCGGGCTGGCGAAGTCGCGTGGCAGCTTCCAGCAGTTCGGTGGCCAGATCGTGACCGGGGAGAGCATTCTCGACTCCTCGGTGACCGCCGAGATCGAGGTCGCCTCCGTCAGCACCGGCGTCGGCGCGCGCGACGAGCACCTCAAGACCGAGGAGTACTTCGACGCGGCGAACCACCCGAAGATCGTCTTCCGCTCCACCGGCATCCGCGCCGACGACGACGAGTTCCTCATCGACGGTGAGCTGACCTGGCGTGGCGTCACCGTGCCGGTGACGCTGGAGGCGGAGTTCAACGGCATCGGCCCGAACCCGGCGAACAACAACGCCACCACCATCGGCGTGTCCGCCGAGGCCACCCTGGCCCGCCGCGACTTCGGCATCGGCCCGGAGGGCAACGCCTTCCTCGGCGAGAAGGTGAAGATCACCCTCGAGATCGAGGCCGCGCTGCAGGACTGAGCGGTGCCCGTCACCGCGTCGTGAGGGCGGCCGCCCAGGGGGACGGCCGCCCTCACGCGCTGCGGGTCACGCGCTTTCCCAGGCCTGGGCGAGCAGTTCGCGCGTCTGGTTGAGCAACTGCGGCAGCACCTTCGTGTGGCCCACCACCGGCATGAAGTTGGCGTCGCCGCCCCAGCGCGGCACCAGGTGCTGGTGCAGGTGGGCAGCGATCCCCGCGCCGGCGATGACGCCCTGGTTCATGCCGATGTTGAACCCGTGCGCGTCCGAGACCTTCCGAACCACGCCCATGGCGTGCTGGGTGAACTTCGCCAGCTCGACCGTCTCTTCGGCGGTGAGGTCGGTGTAGTCGGCCACGTGCCGGTAGGGCACCACCATCAGGTGCCCCGGGTTGTACGGGTACAGGTTCAGCACCGCGTACACCGACTCGCCGCGCGCCAGGATCAGCGCGTCGGCGTCGTCCAGGTCGACCAGGCGGCAGAACGGGCAGCCGGTCGGCTGATCGCCCTCCGGCTTGTTCTCCCCCTGGATGTAGGCCAGCCGGTGCGGGGTCCACAGCCGCTGCAGCGCGTCGGGGACGCCGACGCCGTCCTGCGCCTCGAATTCCGGGTCGCTCACGCGAGGACCGCTCCGAAGCTCTCCGCCGACGGCGAGGTGTTCTCGCGCCGGCCGATCCACGCGCTGATCGCCTCGACCGCGGCGTCCACCGGCACCCCGTTCAGCTGGCCGCCGTCGCGGAACCGGAACGACACCGCGCCCGACTCCACGTCCTTGCCGCCCGCGAGCAGCATGAACGGCACCTTCTGCATGGTGTGCGTGCGGATCTTCTTCTGCATCCGGTCGTCACCGAGGTCCAGTTCGACCCGGACGCCCTTGGTGCGCAACGCCTTCTCCACCCCGCGCAGGTGCTCGGTGTGCTCGTCGGCGATCGGGATGCCGACCACCTGCACCGGCGACAGCCACGCCGGGAACGCCCCGGCGTAGTGCTCGGTGAGCACGCCGAAGAACCGCTCGATGGAGCCGAACAACGCCCGGTGGATCATCACCGGCCGCTTCCGCTCGCCACCCGCCGCGGTGTACTCCAGCTCGAACAGCTCGGGCAGGTTGAAGTCCAGCTGGATGGTCGACATCTGCCAGGTGCGGCCGAGCGCGTCCTTCGCCTGCACCGAGATCTTGGGCCCGTAGAAGGCCGCGCCACCCGGGTCCGGCACCAGGTCCAGGCCGGAGTCGGCGGCCGCCGCGCGCAGCGTTTCGGTGGCCTCGGCCCACATCTCGTCGGTGCCGACGTACTTCTCGTCGTTCCGCGTGGACAGCTCGAGGTAGAAGTCGTCGAGCCCGTAGTCGCGCAGCAGGCCGAGCACGAAGCCGAGCAGCGAGCGCAGCTCACCGGGCACCTGCTCCGGGGTGCAGAAGATGTGCGCGTCGTCCTGCGTCATGCCGCGCACGCGGGTGAGGCCGTGCACCACGCCCGACTTCTCGTACCGGTACACCGAGCCGAACTCGAACATCCGCAGCGGCAGTTCGCGGTAGGACCGCCCGCGCGAGCGGAAGATCAGGTCGTGGAACGGGCAGTTCATCGGCTTGAGGTAGTAGTCCTGGCCGGGACGGCGGACCGTGCCGTCCTCGTTGTACTCCGCGTCCAGGTGCATCGGCGGGTACATGCCGTCCTTGTACCAGCCGAGGTGCCCGGAGATCTCGAACAGCGCGGCCTTGGTGATGTGCGGCGAGTTGACGAAGTCGTAGCCCGCTTCGACGTGGCGCTGCCGCGAGTAGTTCTCCAGCTCCTGCCGGATGATCCCGCCCTTGGGGTGGAACACCGCCAGCCCCGAGCCGATCTCGTCGGGGAAGGAGAACAGGTCCAGCTCGGCGCCGAGCTTGCGGTGGTCGCGCCGCTCGGCCTCGGCCAGCATCTCCAGGTGGTGCTCCTGGGCCTCCGCCGACTCCCACGCGGTGCCGTAGATCCGCTGCAGCTGCGGGTTCTTCTCGTTGCCGCGCCAGTAGGCCGCCGCGACGCGGGTCAGCTTGAAGGCCGGGATGTGCTTGGTGGTCGGCAAGTGCGGACCGCGGCACAGGTCCCCCCACACCCGCTCCTTGGTGCGCGGGTCGAGGTTGTCGTACACGGTCAGCTCGCCGCCGCCGACCTCCATCACCTCTGAAGTGTCCACATCGGACTTGATGTCCACCAGCTCGAGCTTGAACGGCTCGTCCGCCAGCTCGGCCTTGGCCGCCTCGACCGATTCCAGCACCCGGCGCGAGAACTGCTGCGAGCCCTTGATGATCTGCTTCATGCGCTTTTCCAGCGCCTGCAGGTCTTCCGGGGTGAACGGGGTGTCCACGGCGAAGTCGTAGTAGAAGCCGTCCTTGACCGGCGGGCCGATGCCCAGCTTGGCCTCGGGGAACTGCTGCTGCACCGCCTGGGCGAGCACGTGGGCGCAGGAGTGGCGGATGACCGCGCGGCCGTCCTCGGTGTTCGCCGCCACCGGCTCGACCTCGGTGTCGGATTCGGGCACCCAGGCCAGATCCCGGAGCTTGCCCTCGGTGTCCCGGACCACCACGATCGCGTCGGGGCCCTTGCCAGGCAGCCCGGCTTCCCGGACCGCGGCGCTCGCCGTGGTGCCCGCGGTGACCACCACGCGCTGGGACGGTGGGGCCGCGGGTGGCGAGAACTCTGACACGGTGTGCTCCTCAACTGGGGTGTTCCGATGACCCCAGTGATGCTAGCCGCCGTGACCCGGGCAGTTCATCCCGAGTCGAACGCCCACGGCGCTGTTCCGCGGGAAGAAGCGCGCAAACGGGCCGTGGGCGTGGTTCACGAACGCGACAACGGTGCCGTTGCCGCGTTCGGCGGGGTCAGAGCGTGTCGACCGCCTGGTCGTAGTCGAGCCGCGGCAGCCGGTCGTACCAGGCGTTGTCGCCGGGCTTGCCGATGTTCACCACGACCAGCGAGCGCCACGGGCGGTCGTGGAAGAACTCCTTGTCCACCCCGTGCGCGTCGAAGCCGGTGAGCGGGCCGGCGGCCAGCCCGGCGGCACGCACGCCGATGATGAAGTACCCCACCTGCAGCAGCGCGTTGGCCTTGGCCGTCTCGACGCGGACGTCCTCGTCGGCGAAGTAGTCCTTGGCGGTGGGGTGGTGCGGGAACAACCGCGGCAGGTTCTCGTGGAACTCGGTGTCGGCGGCCAGGATCACCGTCAGCGGCGCACCGGCGGTCTTGGCTCGGTTGCCCTCGGCCAGCAGCGGCACCAGGCGCTCGCGGGCCTCGTCGCTGCGCAGCACCATCGCCCGCAGCGGCTGGGTGTTCATCGAGGTCGGCGCCCACTTGACCAGGTCGTAGACGGCCTTGAGCTGCTCGTCGCCGACCGGCTCGGCGCTGAAGGTGTTGGCCGTGCGAGCCTCGCGGAACAGCAGGTCCTGCCCGTCGCCGTCGAGCGCCAGTGCGCCGGTCCGGGTGTCGGTGGAGGTCATGGCGGAGGTCCTTCCTGGTGAATTCCTGACTACCTCCGCCAACGTAGTTGAGCGCTTGACTATTTCGAATTCAACTAGATACAGGTCACAGGGGCGGCCTCAGTAAGCCCCGTCACCACCCAGCACCGCCCGCACGGTCTTCCACAGGATCACCAGGTCCAGCGCCAGCGACCAGTCCTCCACGTACCGCAGGTCGAGGCGGATGCTCTCCGCCCACGTCAGGTCGCTGCGGCCGCTGACCTGCCACAGCCCGGTCAATCCCGGCTTGACCAGCAGGCGGCGGCGGGCGTCGGCGGCGTAGGCCTTGGTCTCCTCCGGCAGCGGCGGGCGCGGGCCGACCAGCGACATCCGGCCGGTCAGCACGTTGAACAACTGGGGCAGCTCGTCGAGGGAGTAGCGGCGCAGCAGCCCGCCCACCCGGGTGACCCGCGGGTCGCGGCGCATCTTGAACAGCGGGCCGGCGCCTTCGTTGGCGTCGAGCAGCTGGCGGCGCACGGCGTCCGCGTCGACCACCATGGTGCGGAACTTGAGCATGGTGAAGGGCTGGCCGTTGCGGCCGACGCGGCGCTGGCGGTAGATCACCGGGCCGCGGTCGCCCGCCTTGATCGCCACCGCGATGGCCAGCAGCAGCGGGGAGAACAGTGCCAGCAGCAGGCCCGAACCGACCCGGTCGACGACTTCCTTGACCAGGCGGCGGCCGCCGGTGAAGGTCGGCGCGGTCACGCGCAGCAGGGGCATGCCGAGCACCCCGGAGACGTTCAGCCGCGGTCCGGCGACCTCCATCAGCACCGGCGCGACCACCATTTCGGCCGCGGTGCCTTCGAGATCCCAGGCGACCTGCTGCAGTTTGCGCGGGCTCCAGTACTGGTCGGCGGTGACCGCGACCACGCGGTACCCGCCGCGGCGGACGTGGTCGGCGAGTTCGTCGAGCCTGCCGACCACCGGCACCCCGTCCAGCTCACCGCTGCCGGGATCGCCTTCGCCGGTGAAGGTGCACACCGCTTCGACGCGCCAGCCCACGTGGGATTCGGCGCGGGTGCGCGCGATCAGGTCGCGCACGGTTTCCGGGCTGCCCGCCGCGAGCACCGGCAGCAGGCAGCCGCCGCGGCGGCGGGTGCGGTGCAGCCAGCGGCGGAGCACATAACGTTGCGGGAACGAGACCAGCGCGACGGCGGGGAGGACGGCGAACACCCAGGGCTGCACGGCGAGCGCGCCGAAGAGCAGCCCGCCGAGTGCGACCATCACCGCCGCGGCGAACAGGCCCCGCCCGAGTCTTCGGAACTCCTCGGCGCCCTCTCCGAGCACTCTGGGGTTCCACGCGCGGCTGGCGGGCAGCGCGCACACGACCGCGATCACGGTGCCCAGCGCGAGCCACTGCGTCATCGGCCAGGCGGCCCCGAAACCGTGCAGCACAAAGGCTCCGGCGGTGACCACGGCGGCGGTGGCGAGCAGGTCACCGAGCACGACCAGGCCGCGGTAGCCCGATTCCCAGTCGGATGAGCGCGGCGGGCGCGGGGACGCGACGGAAAGCCGCGGGTCCGCCGTGTTCGCCGGGCGCGGCGGCGGTGGTTGCCGGTGGATCGCCGGAAGGCCGATGTGGGGCCGCGCATCATTGACCGGCAATGACCGCCGCACCGACTCTTCCATCGGACCTCCCACGCTCAGCAGGTGCCCCTCAGAATTATGACTGAGAGTTACTACAGGCGGTATACGCTCAGTAGGAACACGAGCGATACACGCGGTGGTATCGGCAGGGTTGAATTCAGCGTTACACGGTCACAGACCGGCATTCGACTCACCGAGACGAATGACAGATCATCCCGAAAATAACGAACTGGTGACGAAGGGTGATCATTGGTCTTCGGGAAACCCCTACGCAAAGTAGTCGGAAAATCCTGTGCTCACCCGGGCGGCCGGTGCCGTTGGGCCGCCCGTGGACACGCTCCACTGTGGACCAGCCGGATGGGGCCCCGTGGTATCGGCCGAACAGGTCCACGGTGATGGGCACGTGGCGGTCCGGGCGATTTTCGACGAGGTGGCCGGACAACGGGGAATTGTTTGTCCGAAACCGAAACCGAAACCGAGGCCGAAGCGGCTGCGGCAGGCGGCGCGGGTCAGAAGGACCACGCGGTAACTCGAGATCGGCGGGGGTTCAGCCGCATTGGGCGAACAGCTCCCGCAACCTCGCGAGCACCGGTTCCGCGCACTCGGGCAGCGGCTCGCGCGTGCCGGAGGCGCCGGTGGCCACGACGATCGAGACGACGTCGTGCATTTTCACATCGGTGGCCTGGGAGACGGCTTGAGCGTGGCGAAGGCCAGCTGCCACCGTGTCCATCGCCGGTCCCCATGATGGGGCGAACCCGTGGGCGAAGGCCCGGGACGGGGCAGGTCCCGGGCCTTCGCGTCACCGGCGTCAGTTGTCCTGAACGTTCCCGCCGTCCTCGATGCCGCCCGAGGCGCAGTTGTACGGGTCCTCGCCGGAGGCCTCGTTGGCACCCGGGGACAGGATCGGCACGCCGACGCCGTTGAGCACGTCGTGCACCGGGACCTGCACGCCCAGCACGTTGACGTTGTTGTCGCACACGCCCAGCGTGGCGCTGACGTTGTGCAGCGCGTCGATGTTGTTCAGGTTGGCCAGGCCGACCTGGTCGTCGTCCTCCACGCGCAGCGTGTGACCGCCGTCAGCGGAAGCCACACCGCCCAGCATGACCAGCCCGGCCGCGGCGGTACCCGCGATGACACCGATCCTCTTCAACACGAAAAAACTCCTCGATCTACTTCAGGGGATTTCACATGGGCCGGTGGCGCCGCACCCGCCGGAGGGCACGGCACCACCGTCATCACGGTGCCCGCGCCGGAGCGCCGCACCGCGAAGTTTCAGTCGTCCTGGACGGACCCGCCGCTGAGGATGCCGCCCGAGGCGCAGTTGTAGGGGTCCTCGCCGGAGGCCTCGTTGGCACCCGGGGACAGGATCGGCACGCCGACGCCGTTGAGCACGTCGTGCACCGGGACCTGCACGCCCAGCACGTTGATGTTGTTGTCGCACACGCCCACGGCGGCGTTCACGTTGTGCAGCGCGTCGAGGTTGTTCAGGTTGAGCAGGCCGACCTGGTCGTCGTGGTCGTCGGCCGACGCGGCGCCGCCCATCGCGAGCAGACCGGCCGCGGTCAGGACGGTGGCGACGCCGATTTTCTTCAGCACAGGGAACTCCTCGAGGTAAGAGAGGGGGGATTCGTCCGGCGCAGGGAGAATTCGATCTCCGCGCCGTGCAAGGGAGAACCTACTGATCGGGTCCATCCGGTTCCACTCGCTTACAACCATCGTGTGGGGTCGCGATCCCCTGACCACCGCAGCCGTCCCCCGTTCGGGTGGCCGACCATGATCGACAACGCGAAAATCCTTGACGCGCAAGCGAAAAGTTTCTCCGCGCAGCAAAAGGCTCCGCGTCGGCGCGAGCCGACGCGGAGCCTTGGTGCGCGGTTCGTCAGTCGTCGACCGAGTGACCGGCCGCGCTGCTCACCTCGTACACGGCAGCCCCACCGGGACCGGCCGCCGAGGACCACTCACTGTAGACCGAACCGTAGCGGCCGCCGGCGCTGAACACGCCACTGCTGGCGGCACCGTCCGGGCCGGCCGCCGAGCTCCACTCGTGGTGCAGAGTGCCGTAGTCGTTGGCGGCGCTGTACGCGCCACCGGTCGCCGCACCGTCCGGGCCGGCCGAGGTGCCCTCCTCGTAGGAGCTGGCTTCCGGTCCGTCCATCTCGTCGGACTCCGAAGTCACCTCTTCGGACTCCTCTTCGGACACTGAAGACTCCTCCGACTCTTCAGCCTCCTCCTCATCGGACTCCTTGGCGCCGGACGGCACCTCGACGATGGCCTTGCCGGCCTCGTCGCCCGAGTCCTGGATGTGGACGATCGACGACTCGATGTCGTACTCGTCGCCGTCCTCGGTCTCGTAGTGATACCAGTCCTCGTCGTGGTCCCAGTCGTCGTGGTACCAGTCCTCCTCGTCCCAGTCCTCTTCGTCCCAGTCATCGTGGTTCCAGGAGCCGTGGTCGTTGTCGGAACCCTCCGCCGACGACGCGGTTTCCTGCACCCACGCGCCGCCGATGCCGGCGAACGAGCCGGACTCGACGTACCACGCGTCACCGTCTTCGTCGACGGCCGAGGCCAGTTCGAAGGTGCCGGCACCGCCGAGCCCGGCGTACGAGCCGGATTCGGCGAAGAAAGCGCCACCGGTGTTGTGCGGGATGACATCAGCGGTCGACGGACCCGCCGACAGCAGGATCATGGGCACCACAAGTGCCCCCGCGCCCAGGGCGCGTCGGATGACAGACATCGGGTGTTCGATCCTTTCGATGGACGATGCGGCGGCGATTGCCGCCGACCGGTGAATACCCGTCCATTCCCGTCGAAATCCCGCGCCACCCGAAAGTGCGTTTCAGCGCCGCGCGCCGGGTCCGGCGAATTCGGGCCACGCTTCGGCCTCCACACACAGCGCGGTGGCCACATCTATCTCGCCGGTGCGCACCTTTTCCGCCAGCGAACCGATTTCCGGCCGGAGGAACAGCCACCCCCGAACGTGTTTGTCCTCGTACCTCGGCGGCTCCCCGGAGCCGGCGCCGAGGATGCGGAAGTGCTCCCCGGCGGCCCAGGTCTGGGCGATCCACTGCCTGCCCCACCGGAGCACGATCCGGCCCAGTTCGTTCTGCCGGTCGGCCGGGTGGATGAGCCGGTCACCGGTAATCGGCAGCAACCGCGCGGTGAACACCGCGCCGGGCGCCGAAACCGAAAGGTGGTCGAACATTTTTCGTATTCCTTCGGGGTTTCGAAGCCGGCCGAGCAGGCGCCGGCTACCGCGCGCGGCACACTCTTCCGGTGGCTCTCGGCTGAACCAGCGGGGAATCATACGGACGGGGCACGGAGACCGACAAGGTTCCTTACCCACCCGGCCGGGAAAGCACCCACTCGTTTCGTTTCGCTCACCCGGAAGGCTGGCCGCGGGTCGCAGGCTGTGCCGACGGCGGCGTCCGGCGTCGTTCCATCGAATGACGCCGGACGGGCAGATCCGCTCCCCCGATCCGCTGACCCGGGCTTGACCCGCCGCCGTCCGGGTACCGCTGGGGCCGGTAGACCACCAGCGACGAAGGAGGAACGGGATGCGCAGGACGATCTGCGGGGTGCTGGCCGGGCTGGCCGTGGCACTGGGCACCGGCCCGGTGGCCGCGGCGGCGGAGCCCGCGCCGGCGGCGGTCCAGCAGGCACCCGACCCGGACATCGACGACCGGGACGGCGACGGCACCGACGACGGCAACGGCAGGTGGGGCCTGCTCGGCCTGGTCGGCCTGCTGGGCCTGGCGGGGTTGTTCCGCCGGGGCCCGAAGCCGGGGGCGATGGCCGGGTACCCGGCGGCGAACGCGGACGCGCCGCCGGCGAACACCTATCCCCCGGCGGCACCTCGGAAAGCCCCGCCGGGCGGGGTTCGCTGAGCGAATCGGGACGACAAAAGCCCTCGGCGCCGATCACCGGATCGGTTCGCCGGGGGCTTTTTCGCGGGCTTGTACCGGAGCCCGGGATAGGCGTATCCGCCCGTCACGCCAAAGGCTGAAGAAATGAAGATCATTGGGGGACACCACCCACCCGATACCGTGATCATCCCGGGCGGGTGGTAACGAATACTCAAAGTGAAAAATTGTCACATAGGCGCCTTCGCGCGCTCACGCGAAATAGCTGGTTTGGCCTGGGGCCGCCGCGGGCCCGTTGACGGAGCGAACGGGTGCCCGGTCACGTGGAGGTCCACGGTGGACTTTCGAGGTGACAGTCCTCTGTGGACCTGGCGACGATGTGGCGGTCAAGACCACGTACTTCTCGACAGGAGCCGGGCATGAAGAACAACCTCTCTCTCGCGCCATCGCGGCGGTGGCTTCGGTGATCGCGCTCGTGCTGGTGGGCACCGGCAGCGCGGCCGCGGTCGCCGGACCGCCCGGTGGTGGCACGGGCGCCACCAGCACCACCAGCGCGGCGGCGAAGGTGCAGAATCTGCGGGACCTGCTCCAGCAGCTGGCCGACGCCGGGGACGTCGAAGGCACCGAGGTCGCGCTGACCGAACTGGACCCGCTGCTCGACGAGATCATCGCGGGCGAGCGGTACGCGGTGGCCGAGGCCGCGCAGGAATCCGCCGCCACCGCGAAGTACGAGTCGGCGGAGGCCGCGGCCGGGCTCGACGAGATCGCCGAGCAGACCACCCAGGCGCGGCAGCTGCCGCCGGCGTCGGCGTTGCTGAACGCCCTGCTGCAGCGCGTCCTGCTGAGCCTGTCCGAGCTGGTGGACGACCTGCTCGGCGGGCTGCCGCCGCTGCCGGCGGCCGCCAGCTGAACCTCCCGCGAAATGCCGAAGAGCCCGGTGCGGTCCGCCGCACCGGGCTCTTCGCCGCGTAACCGCTCAGCCGACCCCGGGCAGGTCGTCCCGGTAGGTCAGCGGCAGGGAGAACAGACCGCGTGCCTTGTGCTCGGCGGTGAGCCAGCTGTGGAAGAAGATGCGGTCCTCCAGCACATCCGCGCCGCCGGGACCGTCCACCTGCCCGCCGAGGCTCGCGGTGGACAGCAGCGGGGCGGGTGCCTTCACGAAGGGCCCGGTCAACGTCGGCGCCGTCGCGTACGAGGTGTGGTAGGTCGAACTCTCGTAGGTGTCCGCGGCGTAGAACAGCAGGTACTTCGACGGCCGCCGCACCACCACCGGGGCCTCGACCACGCCTTTCTCCTCCTGCAGGTCCGCCCGCAGCAGTTCTCGCCGGGAGCCGTTCGTGGTGAGGCCGTCGGCGGTCAGTTCCTGCAACCAGATCGCCGACGGCGGGCCCGCGGCGCCACCGTTGCTCTTGTACAGCAGGTACCGGCGGCCGTCGTCGACGAAGGTCTGGGGGTCGATGTCCCCGGAATCCTCGGGCACGCAGATCAGCGGCTGCTCCGCCACCGGTTCGAACGGCCCGCCCGGCGCGTCCCCCAACGCCGTCCCGATGCACATCGGACCACCGTTCTTCGACGCCCCGGTGTAGTACAGCAGGAACCGCCCGTCGTCTCGGCGCACCACGTCCGGTGCCCAGAAGCCGCCGTCCTCCGCGGCCCAGGCCGGGACGCGGGCGAGCGCGTCCCCGCGCAGTGTCCAGGGCCCGTCCGCGTTCGCCGCGCTCGCGTAGGGCACCTTGCCGGTGGCATTGCTCGTCGAATAGGCGAAGTAGCCCGCGTCGGTGCGCAGCACGTCCGGGTCCGCGAAATCGGCGTCGATCAGCTTCGCCGGGGTGGCCTCGGCGGCGGTCGCGGGGACGTGACCGCCCAGCAGCACCAGCACCGCCGCCACCGTTGTCGCCAGCGGAACGGCACCTCGCGTGAACTTCATCGACTCTCCCCGGGTGAGCGGTCACCGACATCGATCCCGGACATCGTCACCCCCATCCGGCCACCCCGCCGGGCGGCCCAGCCGATCGCGTGATTCCCGGCCGCCGATCCTCTACGCTGAGGGGTTTCCCGGCGCTGGGAGGAATCGTGGCGAAGTCGGCCGAAGAGGTACTGGCGGAACTCGATCTCTACGCCGAAGACCAGCGGGAGCAGTTGCTGGCCGCCGCGGCGCTGGCCCGGACCCGCTGCCCGGTCCTGCATTCCGTGGCCGACGGCGGCTACCACGTGCTCACCCGCTACGAAGACGTGCGAGCCGTGTGCGCCGATCCCGGGGCGTTCAGTTCCCGGACGCCGAGCCTCCGCGGGGTGCCGGTGCGGGTGATCCCGGTCGACACCGATCCGCCGGACCACCGGAAGTACCGCCAGCTCCTCGATCCCTACTTCTCCCACGCCTTCCTCCAGCGCTACACCGGGCAGCTGCGTGAGCTCGCCGACGCCACGGTCGACGCCTTCGCCGAGCGCGGTGCCTTCGACGCGGTGGGCGACTTCGCCATCCCGTTCAGCGCGGGCTCACTCGCCAGGGTCGTGTTCGCCACGGACAACGAGGAACTGGTCGCCCGCGGTGTCGCGGCGGCGAAGGACGCGGCGGTCACCAGCAGCCCCGAAGCGTTCCAGTCGCTGGCGGGCCTGGCGGTCGAAGCGCTCGCCCAAGCGGGAAAGGGTGGCGAGGACTCCGTGCTGCGCGCGCTGGCCACCGCGACCATCGACGGCCGCCCGCTCACCCTCGAGGAACGGCTCGGCGTGGTGACCACGCTCTTCCTCGGCGGGCTGGACACCACCCGCGGCGTCATCGCGAACATCGCCTACCACCTGGCCACCCGTGACGACATCGAGCCGATCCTGCGGCAGCCCGGCGGGTGGCAGCGTGAACTCGAGGAGTTCCTGCGCCTGGAGACCACCGTCGCGTTCATGGCGCGCACCGCCACGCGGGACACCGAGATCGGCGGGGTGCCGATCCCGGCAGGCGACCGGATCGCGGTGTTCTTCGCCGCGGCCAACCGCGATCCGGACCGCTTCGACCGGCCCGACGAGCTGGTCTTCGACCGCCGCGCCATCCCGCACCTGTCGTTCGGCTTCGGCATCCACCACTGCCTCGGGCTGCACTTCGCCCGCCTCCAGCTGGCGATCGCCTTCGAGGCGCTACTGGCCCGCGCGACCGGCTTCCACCTCGCGTCCGGCGCGGAGATTCCCCGCCAGGTGGGCTTTCGCTCAACAGTCCCCACCGGCTGGACCTCCGGTTCGGACGGTTCACCGGGGTACGACCGGGTAACCGGCGGGTATGACGAAGAAGTTCAGCAAGGGCGACCGCGTGAAGTGGGACGCCGGCAACCAGAGTTCGGTCGGCACCATCGAGGACGTCATCACCAGCGACACCCACGCGGGCGGCCGCGAGGTCAAGGCGTCCAAGGAAAGCCCGCAGTACCTGGTGCGCAGCGAGAAGTCCGGCAAGACGGCGGTCCACCACCCGGACAAGATCCACCCGGCGTGACCGGCCTCAGTGGACGAGCTTGAGCCCGACCACCCCGCCGACGATCATCGCCAGGAACAGCACCTTCAACGCGGACACCGGTTCCTGCCCGGTGAGCATGGCGTAGACCACGGTGAGCACCGCGCCGATGCCCACCCACACCGCGTACGAGGTGCCCACGGGCAGCTCGCGCATCGCGTAGGCCAAGCCCACCATGCTCGCGGCCAGCACGGCGAAGAACACCACCGCGGGCCAGAACCGGGTCAGTCCTTCGGATTTGCCGAGCGCGGTGGCCCACACGGCCTCCAGCACGCCCGAGAGCACCAGCACGATCCACGAAATCGGCAACACCACGGCCTCCAGCGGGCCGTCTTGTCGCACACCGGGTACGGCACCCCTCGTCCGGAAGCCCCATTTCCGGGCTCCTCGCCAAGATCTCACACACCCCCCGCGACGGCAACCGGCGGTACCGGCCGGGGCGACGCAGCCGGGCGGGAGCCACCCCGCCGGTGCCCAGGGCGGGTTTAGTGTGCCAGCCCGACTACACCACCACGTCACTCGACGCCGCGCTGGTGCGCCTGGTCAGGCCGGGCGGGCGCATCGTGTCGGTGACCAACCACGTCGAGGTGCCGCACGAGTCCCGGGTGGCAGCGGCGCATGTGCTGGTGCGCAACGATCCTCGTGACCTGGAATCGCTCGTGGCCCTGGTGGACGACGGCGCGATCGAGCTCGCCGTCACCGAGCACCACGCCCTCGCCGAACTCCCCGGCCTCCACCGGCGCGGGGAGAACGGCGAGATCCGCGGCAAGGTGGTCATCGTCAGCCGGGCTTGAGGCCGGCCGCGTCGTACTTGCAGGCCGCGTTCCACAGCAGGAACGACTTGATCCCGACGGCCTCCGCCGCCTTGATCTGGGCCCGGACCTCCTCGGCGCCGTAGGTGCGCTTCAGGCTGAACGCCTGCAGCCACGGGATGACCACCGTCTGCCCGTCACCCTCCGCCGTGAGCCGCTCGAAGTCGGCCAGCGAGCGCTGGGTGATGTCGAAGGGCTGCGACTCCGGATCGGCCACCTGGTACTCCCCCGGACCCCAGTGCGACGGGTAGACCATCGGCGCCACGTAGTCGGAGTGCTTGGCCAGCAACCGGATGTCCTGGGCGATCTGCTCCGGCCGGGTCGCGGCGATGCCGAACACCGACGCCCCCAGCACCGCGCCGTGGGCCCGCACCTTGGGCTGGGTCTCCCCGACGAAGTCCGCGATCGACTGCTCGGGACTCACCTTCAGCCCGGGGAAGCGCATTTCGCCGAGCTTGCCGTCGGGACGGCGCACGTAGTCGTAGAGGATGTCGTCGAAGCCGAGCGCGGCGGCCTCTTCCGCGATGTCCACATTGTACTGACGCACCGACGGGTCGGCGAAGTTCGTGAACGCGTACTTGCCGTACCCGCCGGTCCACGGCTGCCCGTCGGCCTTCTGCACCACGCGGTCACGATTGCCGTTGCCCCACGAGGCTTCGGCCAGGATCGGGTCGCGGAAGGCCACCACCCTGGCCACCACGCGGACCCCGGCCTTGTGCAGTTCGTCGACCGTCGCCCGCGCGTCGTAGTGGTCGCGGGTGGCCTGGATCTCCTTGGCCAGCGGCACTTCCGAGAGGTAACCGATCTCGCCGCTCTCGTCCTTGACATCCAGCTGGACGGTGTCGATGAGCTTTTCCGCGGCCATGCGCATCACCGGTTCGCGCAGCGCGGGCGAACTCCACGCCAGCGCGGACATGTGCACCGCGCGCATCCCCGGGTGCCGGATCGCGACCGGTACCTTGTGCGCCGCGACGTTCCCGGCGCCGTCGCGCGCCTCCACCACGACCTCGGAGACCTGCCCCGGCACCATCGCGGCGAAGCGCCCGTCCGGGCCCACCTGCGCCGGTTTACCGTGCACCAGCACCGAGTGCGCGTCGGTGACCTGACCGCGCACCGCGGCGGGCACCTGGGCGTGGACGGCCGCCACCGGTTCGACCACCAGTCCCGGCGGGGTGACGTCCACGGTGAAGGAACGGGTCACCGTGCCCGAGGGCAGCACCGCCGGTGAGCCGGGCACCTCGATCTCGACCTTGTGCGGCCCGGCCGCCGGTGCGGGGCCGGCGAGCCGGATCCAGCCGTCGCCGTGCTCGAACGGCACCGGCGCGCCGTCGAGCCGGACCTGGGCCTCGGCGGTATTGCCGTTCGTGGCGATCTCCATGCGGGACACCGCTTCCGGCGAGACCGTGGCCCCTTCGGACAGCGCGGGCACGGTGACCTCCGGCCGCAGCACGACCGCGAGCGGGATGAGGATGCCGATCGGCGCGAGCACCGCCGCACCGAGCACGGGTAGTCGCTTCCGGACCGACGAGCGAGCGAACATCCCTGCCTCCAATTGCCACAGTCCGGCGCACTCCGGCCTGCCCCAACGATTTCATGTATTCCTCGGAAGCCTTCCCGCCCCTGTGGACGGTCAACCACCTTTCATCCGGAGGGATGACAAGCACGCCGTCCGCGCTGCCGGGGACGCGCGGCCCGGCTTACGTTGACCGGTATGACCTTCCAGCGAATCCTCACCCTGGCCGCCGGTTCGGTGCTGCTGGCGGGTTGCGCGGCGCACCAGCCGGAACCGGCGGCGCCCGGCACCCCGGCACCGCCGCCGGCCCAGGCGCTCGCGGCGCAGGCGCCGAGCCCGGCGGACGTGCGAGCCAACGAACTCGGCCGCGTGCCGGTGCTGATGTATCACCGGATCGTGGCGTCCCCGTCGTCCGTCTTCGACCGCACCCCGCAGGACTTCCGTGCCGAGCTCGAACGGCTGGCGAAGGAGGACTACGTCCCGGTCACCACCGCGGCCTTCGCCGAAGGGCGGATCGACCTCCCGGCGGGCAAGCACCCCGTCGTGCTCACCTTCGACGACGGTGATCCCACCGTGCTGACGCTGGGCCAGGACGGCAAACCGGCGCCGGACACCGCCGTGCGCATCCTTCAGGACGTCGCGGCCGCCCACCCCGGATTCACGCCGACGGGGAGCATGTACGTCAACGCGGAACCGTTCGGCGGCGGTGAAGCGGGCACCCGCGCACTGCGCTGGCTGCACGAAAACGGCTTCGAGATCGGCAACCACACCCTGGGCCACACCAACCTGCGCACCGCGTCGGAAAGCACCGCCCGCGAGGACGTCGCCGCGGGCGACGAAGCGATCCGCACGGCCGTGCCCGGCTATCGCCCGGCGACGCTGGCCCTGCCGTTCGGCGCCCGCCCCCGCGCGGCCGAGATCGCACGATCGGGTGAAGGTTACGAGTACACCGGCGTGCTGCTCGTCGGCGCGCATCCGGCGCCCTCCCCGTTCGCCACCGAGTTCGACGCGAGCGCCATCCCCCGGATCCGGTCGCAGGGCGCGGACGGCGAGGAAGTCGACTACGGCTCGGCGAAGTGGCTCGACGAACTGGCCGCCGACCCGGACACCCGCTTCACCTCGGACGGCGACCCGGCCAAGATCTCCTACCCGGACGGCACGGGGTACCCGGCGGAGCGGTTCGCCGTGACGGCCGAGGCCTACTGAGGCTCACCGAGTGCTCGAACGTGTGACGGCCCGGTTTCCCGGGAACCCCGGCGCATGAGCACACCGGAGATCGACCCCGTCACCGCCGAGAGCATGGAAGAAGACCAGGACTTCGGCGACGAGCACACCCGGCCGACCGTGGCCGACGAGCAGCACAACCGGCCCGAGACCGGGCCCGAGGAGAACCAGCCCACCGGCCGCGGTGGCGCGGGCGGCATGGACCCCGGCGCGTAGGCGCGGTCGAACCGGGGTTCGTCCGGCAAGATCACCTCATGGACGACTACCCGAGCTACGACGCGGTCGGCTTGGCCGCCCTGGTCCGCGACGGCCAGGCCACCCCGGCGGACCTGCTCGAAGCGGCCCGCGCCCGCCTCGAGCGGGTGAACCCCCGGCTCAACGCCGTCGTGCGCGCGGTCGACCCGCCCGCCGCCGCCTCGGACGGGCCCTTCGCCGGGGTGCCGTTCCTGCTCAAGGACCTGCACCAGGACCTGGCCGGGCTGCCGACGAGCAGCGGGTCGCGGTCGATGGTGTCGGTGCCCGCCGAGCAGACCGCCACCGTGGTCCAGCGCTGGCTCGACGCCGGGCTGGTCGTCTTCGGCAAGACCAACACCCCGGAGTTCGGCGCCAAGGGCATCACCGAACCGGAGCTGTTCGGCCCGGCGCGCAACCCGTGGAACACCGAGCACACGCCGGGTGGCTCCTCCGGTGGCGCGGCCGCGGCCGTCGCGGCGGGGGTGGTGCCGTGCGCGGGCGCCAGCGACGGGGGTGGCTCGATCCGGATCCCGGCGTCGGCCTGCGGACTGTTCGGGCTGAAGCCGTCGCGGGGACTCATCCCCGCCGGTCCGGCCCGCGCCGAAGGGCTCGGCGGCACGGCCACGGACGGGGTGATCTCGCGATCGGTCCGGGACACCGCGGCCATGCTCGACGTGCTGGCCGGGCCCACCACGATGTCGCCCTACCTCGCCGCCGGTCCGGCGACGCCGTTCGCGGACGAGGCCGGGCTCGAACCGGGCCGGTTGCGCATCGGGTTGTGCACCGCGAGCGCCATCAACCCCAACCCGCACCCGGAGGCCGTCGCCGCCGCCCGCGCGGCCGGTGACCTGCTCGACGAACTCGGGCACGAGGTGGTCGAACTGCCGTCGCAGCCCTTCGACGACGCCACCCTCGCCAAGGATTTCCTGACCAGCTGGTTCGTCAGCTGCGCGCATTCGATGGCCGACTGCAAGGCCGTGAGCGGGGCGAGCGACTCGGCGTTCGAGCTGGACACCCGCACGATGGCCGCGCTGGGCCGGGCCACCGACCCGGTCGACCTGCTGCGCGCCATCGAGCGGCGCCACGAGCACACCCGGCGGCTCGCGGAGTTCCACGAGTCGTACGACTTCCTGCTGACCCCGGCCACGGCCACCCCGCCGCCGAAGATCGGTGCCTTCGACACCCCGGCGCCGGTGCGCGTGGCGCAGCGCGCGCTGCTCACCGTGAAGGCCGCCGGCTTGCTGCGGCACACCCCGCTGGTCGACCAGTTGATCCACGAGAACCTGAGCTGGGTGCCGTACACGCAACTGGCGAACCTGACCGGCCGCCCGGCGATGAGCGTGCCGCTGCACTGGACCGCGGGCGGCCTGCCGATCGGCGCCCAGTTCGTCGGGCGGCTCGGGGCCGATGGCGCGCTGCTGCGCCTGGCCGCGCAACTCGAACAGGCCCGGCCGTGGGCGGATCGGCGGCCTGCGCTCACCTAGCGAATTGGCTAGTCTTCGCCGCTCCCGCGCCTATCGGCCCTTGTGGGGAATCGGGCCGGAACAATACTGGGCCACGTCGATCCGGCACCCGGTGTTCCGGGTCGGGAAAACGGAGCGTGGGAGATGGCGGGCACGTTCGAAGTGCGCCGGCGGCGGCTGGCCACGGTGCTCGCCGGGCTGGCCGCGGTGACCGCCTGCGACGACTCGGATACGCACCGACCAGCGGCTCCACCACCGGCGCCGACCCTGCTGGACCGTGCGCCGGTGGCCGGAGCGGCCGAAGTGGCCGCCAGTCCGACCGCTGCTGCCATTCGACGCCGGGGACAATTGATCGTCGGCGGGCAATGGGATCTGCCGCTGCTTTCCGAGCGGAATTCGATTACCGGGGAAACGGAGGGATTCGACGCGACACTGGGCAAGTTGCTGGCGAAATACCTCCTCGGAGAACCCGCGGTGAAGATCGTGAACGCGACCCCGGAAACGAAGGAGACGCTGCTGCAGGTCGGTACCGTGGACGCGGTGATCCGGATCTACACGATCACCCCGGAACGGGCGGAGAAGATCGCGTTCGCCGGGCCGTACCTGCGGTCGGGGCAGGCGATCGCCGCGCTGGTGCAGGAGCGCTCGGTCACCAGGCCCGCCGACCTCAACGGGAAACCGGTGGTCGCCGTCGCCGGGACCACCAGCATCGACGCCCTGTTGCGGGAGGCACCGCGCGCCAGGGTGGAGACCCTCGGGACGACGAACGAATGCGTGCAGGCCCTGGAATCCGGGCGGGCGGTGGCCTACGTGCACGATCTGACCGCGCTGGCCGGGGCGGCGCGGCTCAACGACCGGATCCGGATCATCGGGGAACCGTTCACCAGTGAGCCGTACGGCATCGGCCTGCCGCTCCGGGACGCCGGGTTCAAGCAGTTCGTCAACGACTGGTTGGGGAAGATCGTGCGCTCGGGCCTGTGGGCGGAGGTCTGGCAGACGACGCTCGGCACAGTGG
Organism: Amycolatopsis magusensis; assembly: GCF_017875555.1. Lineage (GTDB taxonomy): Bacteria > Actinomycetota > Actinomycetes > Mycobacteriales > Pseudonocardiaceae > Amycolatopsis > Amycolatopsis magusensis. The sequence goes on from NZ_JAGGMS010000001.1 coordinate 7,611,245, forward strand.
TCACCGGTCCGCCGCCCACCCCGCCCGAAATCGGCTCGGTGCCGGGTTCGTGACCGCTCAGGGACACCAGACGTCGACCGCGAGGTCCGCCGCCCGTTCGCTGAACAGTCCGCTGGAACTGCTGCGCCACAACAATTCCCGAAGGTCCACTTCGAACTCCGGCTGCAGCTCGCCGAACAGGTGCGGAGTCGAGCTCGACAGCGAGTACACCGAGGCGACGAGGTCGTCGATGTCCCGGGTGACCACCCTCCCCGCCATTTCGATGCGCCGGACCATCGTGAACCCGGCGGCCCGGTAGATCTCCGACTCCCCTCCCGGTGTGCCGTGCGGGAGCCGGCTCCGCCCGGCCCGCCGGACCGGCCCGAGGTACTCCCGCACCAGCTCGGTGATTTCCGCGTGGGGCGGACTTGGGTGCTCCAGCGGGACGGCGGTCGCCACGCCCTTGTGCGTGATGGCGTGCAGATGGGCGCAGGCGCCGTCGGCGGCGAGCATCCCGCGCACGATCGCGGCCACCCGCGGCCGGTCGGTCCAGTGGAACGACTGCGCGAAGGTCACCAGCCGGAACTTTCCCAGTCCCGCGGGCAGTTCCTCGGCGCGCAGGCACACCCAGCGCGTGTTGGACAGCCCGGCCGCGCGGCGCTCGGCTTCCGCGATCATGTCCGGGTCGGCGTCGATCCCGACCGCTTCCTCGACCTCGCCCGCCAGCAACAGGGTCAGCGAACCCGGCCCGCAGCCGACGTCCAGCAGCCGCCCGGATCCGTTCAGCTCGAACTCGGCGGCCAGCGCCGCCGGGTAGTCGATGCGACCACGCGCGTAGTACTCGGCGCTCCCGGCGTACAGCGTCGGATCCCATTCCCAGCTCATCACCCCGAGGCTACGTCAGCTTGCCCGGTTCGTTCCGGCTACACCGTTTCCGGGGCGCCCGAACGGATGACCTCGACCAGGCTGGCGAAGCTGTGCTGCCCGTGACCCGCGTCGATCGCCCGGTGGGTCAGGGAGCGCACGGTGGTGGCGAGGGTGTCGTCGAGGCCCAGTTCGCGGGTGGCGTCACGGAGGTGGTCCATCAGCGGGGCGTCGAGTTCCAGCCATTCGCCGTCGCCGGGGTAGCGGCCTTCGTCGATCTGCCCGGCGTACTCGGTGATCACCTGGTTCACCGTCCCGGTCAGCCAGCCGGTGATCAACGGCGAGACCTCGGCCGCCCGGACACCCGCGCTGCCGAGCAGTGCCGCGGTCTGGAGGTAGCCGGTGAGCGTGGCCCACGCGAGGTTGAGCAGCGCGAGGTCGTAGAGCGCGGCGGTCCCGGGGTCCGGCCCGAGGTAGACGGCCTGACCGAAGGCGGCGAGCCGCTCGCGGTGCCGGTCGAAGACCTCGGCGGATCCACTGTAGACGGTCACGGTGGCCGGATCGCCCACGTGCTCCGGGTGTGCCATCAGCGCGCCGTCGAGGTAGCGGCCCCGCGTGGCGAGGCGGGCCGCCTGCTCGCGGGTGCCCGAAGTCAGGTTGACCACGTCCCGCCCGGCGGGCTGCCCGGCGAGCGCCGCCTCCGCGGCGGCGTAGTCGTCGGCGCACACCAGTACGAGGTCGTGCTCGCCCTGGGTGGTCGCCAGTGCCGCCCGCAGTGCGTCCGCGCGGCTGTTGGTCCCGATCACGAAGTCCATGCCGGGAACCTACACGATGTAAGTTACAAAGTGTAGGTTCAGCTTCCGAGCACGCCCACGATCACCGCGATCGCGGCGGAAACGGCCTGCGCCCGGGAAATCCGTCCGGCCAGCGCCGCCGTGGCGAGTCCGTCGACGGCGCTGTGGACGGCGATGAGCGTGGCGCGGCCCGGCTTCGCGTACGGCCGGAACGCCGCCTCGAACTCCTTGAGGTACACCGCCTGCGAGTCGTCGCGGAAGGTCCTCGTCTCCTCGGTGGCGGCCAGTGCCGCGCTCACTTCGGCACAGCCGGCACCGTCCGCGACCACGGTCTCGATGTAGGTGGTGCTCAGCACGCGCGCGACCTCGGCCAGCGAGCCGCCCGCCGCGGCCAGCGCGGTGCGCATCCGCTCGGCGAGCCGCTGGTCGAAGTCCGCGTACATCGCCATCAGCAGGCCTTCGCGGGTGCCGAAGTGCTCGTAGACCACCGGCCGGGACACCCCGGCCCGCTCGGCGAGGCTGACCAGCGTCAGCGCGGCGGTGCCCTGCTCCCGGCTGAGTTCGAAGGCGCGCTGGAGCAGGAACCGCCGCCGGTCGGCCTTGGCCATCCGGGTCGCTGTCATGGGCGCAGGGTAGCGCCGGCGCGGGAGCGGTGGAGCAGCCAGACGAAGTACGGCACCCCGATGAGCGCGGTCATCAGCCCGGCCGGGAGTTGCGAAGGCGCGATCATCGTGCGGCCGATCGTGTCGGCCGCGCACACGAGGATCGCGCCGAGCAGCGCGGCGACCGGCATCACCCGCGCGTGACGACGTCCCACGATGGCGCGGGCGGCGTGCGGCGCCACCAACCCCACGAACGCGACTACTCCGATGCCCGCCACCGCGCTGCCGGTCAGCAGGACCGCGCCGACGAGCAGGACCAGCCGGGCTCGCGGCACCGGAACGCCCAGCACGCGCGGGGTTTCGTCGTCCAGCGACAGCAGGTCCAGTTCCCCGCGTGCGCGGACGAGCAGTGGCACCACCAGCAGGATCGCCAGCGCCATCGGCACCAGGTGCGCGAACGACCGGCCGTAGGTCGACCCGCCGAGCCAGGTCAGCGCCTTCGCCTCGTTCCACGGGTCGGAGATGGTGATCAGCAGGGTGACCAGCGCCTGCGTGGCCACCTGCATCCCGTAGCCGATCAGCACCAGCCGTTCGCTGGCCAGCCCGCCCTTGGCGGCCATCGCGAACACCACGACCGTGGCCAGCGCGGCGCCGAGGCCCGCGAACCCGGCCTGGGTCCAGAACCCGACCCCGGGCACCAGCGTGATCACCGCGACCGCGCCGAGCCCGGCGCCACCGGAGACCCCGATGATCCCCGGTTCCGCCAGCGGGTTCCTGGCCACCGCCTGGATCACCGAACCCGCCAGCGCCAGCGCGGCGCCCGCGAGGAACGCCGCGGCCACCCGGGGCGCGCGGTTCTCCATCACCCCGCTGACCAGGGGACCCGCCTGGCCGCCCAGCCAGTTGACCAGGTCACCGAGCAGCAGTTTGGTGTCGCCCAGCAGGACCGCGCCGGCCAGCGCGCCGATCGCCACCACGACCAGCACCCCGGCGATCACGCGGTAGCGCGGGCCGCTCACCCCGGCCCTGGCGTGGGCGGACGGTGGTTCGGCCGCCGTCGGGGCGACCCGGATGTTGCGGGCCAGCACCATCAGGACGAGCGCGCCGAGCACCGTGGTCACCACGCCCGTCGGCACTTCGAGCGCGCCCTGCGAGCCGATCACCGCCCGCAGCAGCACATCCGCGCCGAGCAGCAGGGCCACGCCCATGGCCGCGGACACCGGCAGCAGTGCCGCGTGCCGGTGCAGCCCGGGCACCACGTTGGCCAGCAGGCGCACCAGCGCGGGTGCGGCGAGGCCGACGAAACCGATCGGGCCTGCGAGGGTCACCGCGGCCGCCGCCAGCAACACGGCCAGCGCGATCGCGGAGAAGCGGATCCGTCCTACGTGGACACCCAGGGTGCGTGCGTGGTCGTCGCCCAGGTACAGCAGGTCCAGCCGGCGCGACAGGAAGAGCAGCAGGAGCAGCGCGGCGCCGACCACCGGCCCGAGCGTCCGGACACCGTCGAGCCCGTTCTGCCCCAGCGATCCCGCGCCCCAGGCGAACAGGCCGCGGGTCTCGTGCGAGAACAACAGCAGGAGCACCCGGGTCGCCGCGATCATCGCGAGCGCGATGGCCGTCCCGGCCAGCACCAGCCGCACGATCCCCTGCCCGCCGGTCCCGGCCAGGCCGAGCACGAGCATCGCCGCGGCGAGGCCGCCCGCGAAGGCGATCCCCGCCGCGCCGAGCAGCGGCAGCGAGAAACCCAGCGCGGCGACCGCGACGATGGCCAGGTGGGCACCGGAATCCACGGCGAGCGTGTCCGGTGACGCCATCACGTTGCGCGCCACCGACTGCAGCGTCGCACCGGCCACGCCGAGCGCGACGCCGACGACCAGCGCCGCGGCCAGGCGGGGCAGCCGCGATTCGAGCAGCACCGCGGTGGCGTCCCCGGTTTCGGCGCCGAAGAGGATCCGCAGCACGTCCCACGGGCCCAGGCTCGCGGTGCCCTGGGTCAGGTGCACCGCGGCGCCGAGCACGATGAGCGCGGCGAGGGAACCGGCCAGCAGGGTGAGCCGCCCGCCCCGCCGCCGCACCGGCACCACCACCGGCCGCTCGAGTGTGTCCACTGTGTCCGCTCTGTCCACTGGGCTCGGGTACTACGACTTCAGCGCGGCGACCGCGGCGTCGACGTACTGCCCCATGGACTTCGGCCCGCCGAACATCCACAGCGAGTCCGGCAGCCGCTTCACCTTGCCACCGGCCACGAACGGCAGGTTCTTCCAGATCGAGTTGTCCGCCAGTTCCTTCGTGTACGGGTCGCCGAAGGCGTCGTTCGCCATGTACCAGAACCGCACGTCCGGCAACTGGGTCAGGCCCTCGACGTCGGCCTGCGCGAGCCCGTAGACCGGGTCGCCCTCCACCGGCCACGGGTTGGTCAGGCCGATGCGCTCGAACACCGCGGGCACCAGCGCGCCCTTGGCGAAGGGCCGGATGCCGACCGTGCCGGAGCTGACGTAGGCGTCGGAGAAGGCGACCGGCTGCCCGGCCGCACCGGCCTGCTCGACGGCCTTCCTGCCCTCGTCGAGCTTGGCGTCGAACTCGGTCCGCAGCTGCGCGGCCTTGGCCTCGGTCCCGGTCGCCTTGGCGATCAGGTCCACCGCGGCGAACATCGAGCCGATCGGGTCCTTGGCGTCCCCGCCGGTGAGCACCATGACCGGCACCTTGGCCTCGATCTGCTCCAGCGCGCCTTCGGCCAGGCTGTCGGTCACCACGACGAGGTCGAGGTCCAGCGAGTTGAGCGTGTCGATGCTGGGCTCACCCCGCGTGCCGATGTCCTTCGGGGTGCCGTCGAGCGGGGCCGCGCTCACCCACTGGCCGTAGCCCTGGATGTCGGACACCGCGACCGGCATGACCCCGAGGGAGACCAGGTGCTCCACCCCGTTCCACTCGGTGGCCGCGACCCGCTTGGCCGGTCCGTCGAGCTTGATCTCCTTGCCGCGGGAATCGACCACGGTGACCGGCGCGCCCGCCGCCGTGGTTCCCGGCTGGGCCTGCGGATCCTCGGTGGTGCCGCACCCGGCGGCCAGGAACACGGCGGCCGCGGCCAGCCCGATCAACTTGCGCATGTGTCTCCTACTCGATCTACCGGTCCGAGGGGTACCGGTCAGGCCCGGACGGCGGGCACGCCGTTGAACCGGCCGACGGCCCGGGTGCGGATCCGCCCGTCCGGGCCGGTTTCCACGTCCACCCGGATGCCGTAGGCCCGGGTGAGGTTGGCTTCGGTGAGCACTTCGCCGGGGCTGCCCTCGGCGGTGATCCGGCCGGCTTCGATGAGCAGCAGCCGGTCGGCGATGGCGGCGGCCTGGTCGAGGTCGTGCAGCACCACCCCGACACCGACGCCGTGCTCGTCGGCGAGTTCGCGGATCATGTCCAGGATTTCCACCTGGTAACGCAGATCGAGGAAGGTGGTCGGCTCGTCGAGGAGCAGCAACCCGGTGTCCTGGGCGAGGCAGCTGGCCAGCCAGACGCGCTGCCCCTGCCCGCCGGAAAGCGCCTGCACCGGCCGGTCGGCGATCGCGGTGAGCCCGGTCAGGCGCATCGCGCGCGCCACCGCCTCCGGCCCCTCGGGGTCGCGGCCGCCCCAGCGGCTGCGGTGCGGGTGGCGGCCGAATTCGACCAGCTCGCGCACCGACAGCCCGCCGGGCGTGTTCCGGTGCTGGGAAAGCAGGGTGATCCGCCGCGCGAGGTCGCGGCTGGACAGGGCACGCAGGTCGGCGCCGTCGTCGAAGGTGATCCCGCCGCCCGCCGGGTCGTGCAGCCGGGCCAGCGCGCGCAGCAGGGTGGACTTCCCGCTGCCGTTGGGGCCGATCAGGACCGTGACCGCCCCGGCGCCGACGGTGACGGAAGCGGCGTGCACCACGACGTCACGCCCGTAGGCGACGTCGATCTCACGGGCGGACACGCCGGATACGGCGGGCGGGGTCGGGGACACGAGCACACACTAAAGACAGCCTTACCTAAGAAGCAAGAGCCAGTGTGCTCCAGCACAGTAGCTGTCCTCTGTGGAGGATCGGCCGCCCCGGCGGGAGCGGCCGATCCCGTGGTTCACGACAGGGCAGGCGTCTGCCAGTCCCGCCACTCGCCGAGGTTCCCGGCCTTCTTCCCGGAGATCCGCATCGTCCCGCTCACGCTCCCGCTCTTGTGCAGGAACGCCTGGATGTGCTGCTGGATCGGGGTTTTCCACTCGGTCCTGGCCGCGCAGTGGTTCCCGTCCTGGACGTCGGACCAGTAGGTGATGTTCGCCCCGGCCCCGAGTGCCTGGTAGACCTCGGCGCCACCCAGCGCGCCGACGCTGCCGGATTTCGCGGCGAGCCAGTCGATGTGCGGGTTCTCCATGACCAGCAGCCCGCGCGGGGCGACCAGCCCGGCCAGCTGGTGCGTGTCCACCGGCAGCCCGGCGGGATTGCCGGTGTAGGAACCGAAGGCGTCACCCAGCCACGGCTGTTCCCCGTACGCGCTGCTCAACGGCTGAGCACCGCTTTCGCCGGGGAGGCCGCGGAAGATCGGCCCACCGGCGCTCCCGGACTCGACCGGCATGGTCAGCGCGATCCGCTGGTCGAAGGCACCGGTGACGAACGCGCCCTTGCCGTACCGCGAGCACCCGGTCACCCCGGTCGCGTCGGCCTTGAGCACGCCGCCACCGGCCTGCTCGAGCACGTCGATGATCCGGCTGACGCCCCACGCCCAGGCCAGCAGCAGGCCGGTGCTGCTGGACGAGCCGTAGACGCTGTAGAACGCGCCCTGCTTGTTGTTCCGCGGCGTGCCTTCCTTGCCGACCGCCAGCGGGTCGTAGCTGATCACCGCGGCGCCGGCGGCCTTGATGGCGGCCGTGTCCGCGCCGAACCCGCCCAGCACCACCACGGCCGGGAAGGGGCCGGTGCCGCTCGGCAGTTCGACCTTCGCCGAGAAGCTCGCGCTCTTGCCGTTGTCGGTGACGTTCACCGTGATGCCGGTGTTCGTGACGCTGCCGGTGACGCTCGCGGGCTTCTTGGGTTTCTCGCCGTAGACGTACTTTTCGGCCAGTTTCTTGGTTTCCGCGCGGTGGCACCGCCAGTCGGCCTTGGTGGTGATGCGGGAACCGTTGAGGCGCTTGAAGGGATCGGGGAGTTTGGCGTTGGCGGGGATGGAGCCGGGCAGGGTCACCGCGCAGTCGGCGCCCTCGTCCTCCACGGGTGGCGCGGCGCTCGCCGTGCCGGGAACCAGCAGTGCCGCCACCGCGAGCAGGACAACCATCGAACGGATCTGGAAACGGCCCGAACCGTGCTTCACCGGGCCCTCCTTTCGGATCGGGTGGTGGCAGTTCGAAAGTTTCGGACATGAATCCGAAACTTCACGGTAGAGCCCGTCCGAGGAGAGTGTCAACAACGACCGCGGGTCAGCGCCACGATTGGAACGCGGTGATGCCGACCGCTCCGCCGTCCGCGCGGACCGGGCGCACGCGCAGCGCGCTCGTGATCACCGGCGGCTCGACCAGGATCCGGTTCAGGCGACCGCGTTCCGGCGCCGGCGGCACCCGCGTCTGGCCCGGCAGCGCCGCCCACTCCCCCGCCGCCGTCCGGTACTCCACGGCGAACTCCTCCGGGGTGCGCACGCCACCGCCGTCGTCGTAGAAGGACAGGCGCAGGTCCGAAACCGGCTTCGCGGTGCCGAGGTCGACCGCCAGCCAGTCCTCCCGGTTCGGGCTGCCGTAGGAGGTCCAGCGCGTGGTCGGCACGTCGAGGTGGAAGTCCTGGCCGTCGATGGCGTCGGCGGGCGTGTCCGCGGGCCAGGTGTGCGACGCCGTGGCCGCCGGGAACCCGGTGCCCGCCACGTTCACCAGGTCGTCGACCCCCGTGGCCAGCGGCCGGGGCGTCCCGGTCCCGACGCCGACCTCGACCGGGCGCAGGTCCGCCTGCCGGTGCACCGGCTGGCCGTCGACCCACACGGTCAAGCCAGCGCCCTGCCCGTAGCGGCTGCCGTCCCGGTCCCAGGCCACCGAGAGGTTCCGCCCGTGGTACGGCACGTTCTCCACGGCGAAGTGGTCCCAGTCGTCCGGCACCAGCGGCGCCAGCCGGACCCGCTCGCCCTGCTGCGGCCGGATGCCCAGCAGCCCGGACAGCACCAGGTCGTTGAACGTCGAGTGGTTGTAGTCCTCGCTGTGCCCGGCGCTGTCGTAGAGCCAGCGGTCCTGGTCCGGGTGGTGCGCCTCGGCCACGTACGGCACGCCGTTCTTGCGCTGGGTGGCCGCGTACCCCTTGAGCAGCGCGGCGTAGTCATTGTTGTCCACATAGGACTGCGATGGGTAGTCGGCGAGCAGGTTGGCCAGCGCGGTGAGGGTCTGGCTGGTGGCGAACGGCCAGCTCGGCCCGGACCAGCGGCAGCAGCCCGCCTCGGCCTCGTGCATGAACCACGGGCTGCGGCGTTCCACCGTGGTCGGCCCGAACGGCGCGGCGAAGCCCGCCGGATCCCGCAACTGCGCCCACGCCGCCGAATTCGTCTCCGGCGCCATGTGGAAGTACCAAGGGAGGTAGCCGATCTGCTCGCGGTCGTCGAGCCGCTCGCGACCGGGGTTGCCGTCCCGCATCACGTGCTTGTAGAACTGCGCGTCCGGATCCCAGAGCCGCTGTTCCATCGCCGCCCGCAGTGCTTCGGCGTCGCTTTCGTACTGCTGTGCCCGCTGCGGGTCGCCCCGCAGTTCGAGCAGGCTCGCGATGGCCTTGGCGTCGCCGTACTGGTAGGCGTTCAGCGTCGGCCGGAAGCCTTCACCACCGTGGTAGGGATCGTCGCTCTGGTACGAACTGGCGGTGTACTCCATCGCGTCCCACACCGGGACCTGCCAGTAGAGGCCGAGTTCCCGGTCGAACTGCGGTGACCACGTCCGCCACTGCTTCTCCAGCTCCGGCAGCCGGTCCACGGCGAAGCCGAACCGGCCGTCCACCGAGGCCCGCGCCAGCATCGCGTCGGCCGCCCAGAACGAGTACTGGTGCGCCCAGTCGGTGGTGTTCTCGTTGAGGTGGTCGGTGGCGGGCTTGGGCCCGGCGCCGCTGCCCCGCAGCCAGTAGTCCAGGTAGTCGTCGAGGTAGCGGTTATCGCGCAGCCAGCGGCCCTCGTACACGTGGTGCCCGGCCGCGGCGACGATCCCGCCGTGCGGCGCGGAGTAGCCGACCGGCCCGAGGAACTCCGACACGATCCAGCCGTCGCCGGCGCCGGTGTACTTGAGCGCTTCCTTGTAGGTGCGCCAGCGGTAGTAGTAGGTGTCCTCGATCGTCTCGTCCGGCAGGTCGACGAACGGGATGTTCGCCTCGTACCACTCCGGCTCGACGAACCCGGCCAGTTCCGCGCGCTGGTCCAGCAGGTGCGTACCGGCCCCGACCTCGGGATACACCGGCACGGCCGGCACGGCTCGCGCGGTCACCGGCGTGGCCGTCGCCGTCAGCAGGGACACCACGGCGAGCAGGACCAACGGGCGGCCGAGCGACATGAGGGCTCCCATCCACGCCAGAACCGCACCGCGACCCTGCGGTATGTTGTGTGTTTTTGTTTATAACTGTTCGATTCAGCCTTGTAAACCGGCCATCCGCGCGGAAGTCCGGCCTTGACCTCCACCGCGGTCGAGCTATCAGGATCGCGGTCATGTCTCACACGATCGTCAACCCCGACGGCCTCGCCGACCCCGTTCCCTACGGCTACAGCCACCTCGCCCGCACCTCCGGCGGCCTCGTCTTCGTCGCCGGACAATGGGCCGCCGACGCCGAGGGCCACCTCATCGAGGGCGACTTCGCCGCCCAGGTGCGCCAGTCCTTCGCCAACCTGCGGATCGCCCTCGAAGCCGCCGGGCTCGACTTCGGCGCGGTCTTCCGCATCGGCACCTACATCGTCGACCACGACGAGGAGAAGCTCGGCGTGCTCGGCGCGCAGATCGCCGGGATCTGGGGCGACCGCCCACCCACGCAGACCCTGCTGGGCGTGGCGAAACTGGCGCTGCCGGGCATGCTGTTCGAAGTGGACGCCGTCGCCGGGTGAGCGGGCGCGCACCCGGCGACCGAACGGGCAACGTTCGGTGGGGGATCGCGCAATAATCGGCCGAACGGGTGACCAGCCCCGCCGCCGCTGTGTTGACTGCCGTGGCCGCCGGCCCGTCCGGCGATCACAGCAGGCGAGCACGCGGGAGTTGGGCAGTCTTGAGCAATCCGTTGGTGGCCGAGGCCAAGGACGACACCAAGGCCTACACCGGGATCCCCCTGCTGGAATCGGTGAACGAGACCAGTAAGGCGATCTCCAGCGGGGACTGGGCCGGTGGGGTCCTGGGCGCGGTGGGCACCGCGATGGACGCCGCCGCGGCCGCGATGGACCCCTTCGGCGCGATCCTCGCGGCCGGGGTCGGCTGGCTGATGGAGCACGTCGGCCCGCTCAGCGACGCGCTCGACGCGCTGGCGGGCAATCCCGACGAGATCAAGGCGCACTCCGAGACCTGGAAGAACGTCGCCGGTGAGCTCACCGCGATCAGCGCCGACCTGGCCAAGATGGTCGCCGAGGACACCGCGAGCTGGACCGGTCCCGGTGGCGACGCCTACCGCTCCCGCGGCACCGACACCGCCACGCTGCTGACGGCGGCGCAGAGCGCGGCCACCGGCGCCTCGGACGGGATCGGCACCGCGGGCACCGTGGTCGACGCCGTGCGCACGCTGGTCCGCGACATCATCGCCGAGCTCGTCGGGCACATGATCAGCTGGGCCCTGCAGGTGCTGTTCACCCTGGGCATCGGCCTGGCCTGGGTGGTGCCGCAGGTGGTGGCCGCCGTCGCGAAGACGGCCACGAAGATCGCCAGTATCACGAAGAAGCTGGTGCAGGCGATGAGCAAGCTCTCGCCGCTGCTGAAGAAGCTCGGCGACTCCTTCGACGAGGCCGCCAAGGCGCTGAAGAACATCAAGTCGTCGAAGGTGGACGCTCCGCCGCCGGTCAAGGATGGCGGAGGCACTCCGAGGGGCGGCGGCGACACCTCGCCGAGCGGCACGCCGGGCCCGCCGCCGCCGGGCCCCAAGGGACCCGACCAGAGCACCACGCCCGGCTCGGCCTCCCCGACGCCGACGCCGACGCCCACTCCGCCGCCCCCGGCACCCAAGGGCCCGGACACCACCCCGGACACCACGCCGAGCGGCGCGGGACCGACCCCCACACCCCCGCCGCCCAAGCCGACTCCCAAGCCGGATTCGACCACCCCGACCGCGGCCAAGCCGGATCCGCCGCGGGACACCGCGGTGCCGGGTCCCGACCGCAACTGCAAGTCGGACCCGATCGACATCGCCACCGGCGAGATGATCCTCGAGCAGGTCGACCTGGACCTGCCGGACCTGCTGCGCCTCGAGCGCACGCACGTGTCGTCCTACCGCGCCGGGCAGTTCTTCGGCCCCTCGTGGGCGTCCACTGTGGACCAGCGGCTGGAGCTGGACGCGGACAGCGCCTGCTACTTCTCGCCGGACGGCATGATCCTGGTGTACCCGCTGCCCTCGGCGGCGGGCCCGGTCCTGCCGGTCGAAGGGCCGCGACGGCCGCTGACCGCCACCGCGGACGGCGGCTACCAGCTCACCGATCCGCGCACCGGGCACACCCTGCACTTCCGCGCGCACCCCGCGAGCGGCCGGAACCGCCTGCCGCTGCACGCGATCACCGACCGGGCGGGCAACCGCGTCGACCTCGAATACCGCGGCGGGGTGCCCGCGCGCCTGGTCCACTCGGACGGGCGGCAGGTGGCCGTGGACGCCGAAGACGGCCGCGTCACCGCGATCCGGATGCTCGACCCCGAGCGCGACGGCGGGGTGCTGGTCGCGGGCTACGGCTACGACGGCGACCGGCGGCTCACCGAGGTGGTCAACTCCTCGGGCCGCCCGCTGCGCTTCGACTACGACACCGACGGCCGGGTCACCGGCTGGCAGGACCGCAACGGCACCTGGTACCGCTACGTCTACGACGCCGACGGCCGCTGCGTGCGGACCGTCGGGGCGGACGGCTTCCTCGACGGCGCCTTCGCCTACGACCGCGAGCGCCTGGTCACCACCTACACCGACGCCGTCGGCAACACCTCGGTCTTCGAACTGAATGAGGCCAACCAGACGCTGCGCGAGATCGATCCGCTCGGCAACGCCACGAGGTTCGAGTGGGACCGGTACGACCGGCTGCTGGCGCGCACGGATCCGCTCAACCGCACCACGCGCTACGAATACGACGACGACGGCACGCTGCTGGCGATCATCCGGCCCGACGGCACCCTGGTCGGGGTGTCGCAGGACGACGACGTGCTCACCATCACCGTGGAGCAGGACGGCCGGATCTGGCGCCGCGCCTACCCCGGTGACACGGACCCGCTGAGCCCGGGCGTCGGCGTGGCCGGCACCTTCGACCCCGAGCAGGCGGAGCCGGGAGCGGCGGGCGGGGTGCGGCACGACCGGGACCTGTTCGGCCGGACGACCCTGGTCACCGACGCGGCCGGCGGCCGGTCCCAGCTGGGCTGGACGGTCGAGGGCAAGCGCTCGTGGCGGCTGGACGCGGCCGGTGCCCGTGAGCAGTGGCGCTACGACAGCGAGGGCAACGAGGTCGAGCACCTCGACGCGCTCGGCCAGGTCACCCGGCGCGAGTACGGCGCCTTCGGCCTGCTCGCGGCGAGCGTGGACCAGACCGGCGCGCGCACGACCTACGGCTACGACCGCGAGTTCCGGCTGACCTCGGTCACCGATCCGCGCGGTCTGGTGTGGCACTACACCTACGACGCGGCCGGGCGGGTGGTCCAGGAGGTCGACTTCGACGGCCGCGTGCTGCGCTTCGCCTACGACGCCGCCGGGCAGCTCGTGCGCTCGGTCAACGCGCTGGGCGAGGTCACCGAGTACGCCTACGACCTGCTCGGCAACGCGATCGAGCGGCGGACGCCGACCGGGAACACCAGCTACACCTACGACCCCGTCGGACTACTGGCCGCGGCCGCGAACCCGGATTCGGTCCTCACCATCGAACGCGACGAGGACGGCCGGGTGCTCGCCGAGACCGTCAACGGCCGCACGGTTTCCTTCAGCTACACCGAAGACGGCCGCGGCATGCGCCGGCGCACACCGTCCGGAGTGGACAGCACCTGGTCCTACGACGAGGCCGGGAACCCGGTTTCCCTGGCCACTTCGGGGCACCTGCTGCGCTTCGGGCACGACGCGGCGGGCCGGGAGACCGAGCGCAGGCTCGACAACACGGTCGTGTTCGGCCAGAGCTTCGACGCCGCGCACCGCCTGGCTTCCCAGGCCATCACCACCCAGGCGGGCGGGGTGGTGCAGCAGCGCCGCTACGGCTACCGGCCGGACGGCAAGCTCACCGGTGTCCAGGACTCGGCGACCGGCGAGGTCCGGTTCCAGCTGGACGCCGCGGGCCGGGTCACCGAGGTCACCGCCCCGGACCGCCGCGAGAGCTACCGCTACGACCCCGCCGGGAACATCGCCGGATCGACCGGCGGTGCCGAAGGCGGCCCCCGCCAGTACACCGGCAACGTCCTGACCCGGGCCGGTGCGGTCAGCTACCAGTACGACGCGCAGGGACGCCTGGTCGCACGCCGGTGCCCGAACCGCGCCGGTGGCGAGGACGTCTGGCAGTACACCTGGGACTCGCTGGACCGGATGACCGCCGTGCGCACGCCCGACGGCACCCGGTGGTGCTACCGCTACGACCCGCTCGGCCGCAGGATCGCCAAGCAGCGGCTGGCCCCCGGGCCGGACGGCAGGCCCGTGGTGGCCGAGGAGGTGCTGTTCAGCTGGGACGGCGCGGCCGTGGTCGAGCAGGTCCACCGCACCGGCGACGGCAGGCACCAGGTGCTGACCTGGGACCACCACCCGCACGAGGACCGGCCGCTCACGCAGTCCGAACGGCAGGTGCGGCCCACCGGCGAGCAGGTGGACCAGCGCTTCCACGCGATCGTCACCGACCTGATCGGCACCCCGACCGAACTCGTCGGCGGCGACGGCTCGGTGGCCTGGCGCCGCCGGTCCACCCTGTGGGGCAAGGTGCTCCCGGCCCCCGGCGCCGGTACGCCGCTGCGTTTCCCCGGTCAGTACGAGGACGCCGAAACCGGGCTGCACTACAACGTCTACCGCTACTACGACCCGGCCACCGGCCGGTACGCCAGCCAGGACCCGCTCGGCCTGCGGCCGGCGCCGAACCCGGTGGCCTACGTCGGCAACCCGCTCAGCGCCGCCGACCCGCTGGGGCTGACCTCGCCCACCTGCGGGCCGGACACGAACACGAACAACGTGCCGCCGCGCGGTGGCGCGGGCAACGACCCGGCCAACGTCGGGAACAACAGCCCGGGCTCGACCAACCCGTCGTCGAGCAACCCCAAGCTGGTCCGCCGCGACGACAACTTCCCGTCCGAGACCAACCCCAGCGGCATCCGCAAGTCGCATTTGGACGCCGACGGCAACCTGGTGCCCGCCAACCCCAACGGCGCCACCACGCCCCGCGAGCACGTGCTCGGCGGCAAGCGCAAGGAAGCCAAGGCGAACAGCCCGTACACCTCGTTCAGCGTGGAGGGCGGTGACGGCAAGGTCTACGGCGGCCAGGAGATCAAGATCGACCACGACAAGCTCCAGGCCGACATCGCCTCGGGCAAGGTGAAGGACGTCGAAGTCCTGTCCCCGCAGAAGGTGCAGGACAGCATCCAGGAGAATCTGGACAAGACCGCGGGCCGCAAGGTCGACGTGGACCTCAAGCCGAACGCCACCCCGCAGGAGGTCCAGAAGTTCGTCGACGACCAGGGCCTGAGCAAGGGCAAGTCGAAGAAGCTGCTCGAAGACGTGCAGGCCATGCTGAACACCCGGCGCGACGAAGAATGGCTGATCAAGGGCGTGGTGCCCAAGCAGTACATCGATGGGCCGGCCAATGCCTGAGTACGATGGGACGATGCCAGTGGGTTCCCCGATCCGTGAGCTGCTCTTCACCGACTTCGACGGGAAGCCGGTCGAGGACCCGGACGACGTCATCACCGAAGCGTTCGACGATCCCCGCTACACCGCGCGGATCGAGCCGCTGCGCGCGGTGCTCGGCGACGAGTCCGCCGATCCGTACGACCGGTTCCTGGCTTGCTGCGCCCTGGCTTCCTGGGCCGAGCGCGAGGGGTACGCGGCCGTGGCGGCCGCGGCCGCCCAGTCGGACCAGGTGGTGTGGCACGGCGCGCTGACCGACCACCGCTACTCGGTCGACGAGACCTTCGCCCACCTCGCCGGCACCATGTACCTCAGCGAGGACCTCACCGAGGCGAAGGGCACGGAAGCGGACCGGCTGGCCGCGCTGCGCGCGCTGCTCGCCATCGCCGACGAGCAGTACTTCGACTGGCGGCTGGCCTTCGCGCTGAACGCGAAGAGCCTGCCCCCGGTGCTCGACCTGCTGCCCGAGGTGGTCCGCCGCGGGATCCGGCGGCTCACCGACGGCCCGCGGCCGTCCTTCGACCTCGGCACCCAGCTCGCCGACCTGATCGCGGCGGCGACCGTGGTGGACGAGTCGCTCGCGGTCGAACTCGGCATGGAGCTGGCGCGGGTGGACGCTTCGGTGCGCACCACCACCCACTTGGCGGCGGTCGTGGCTCGGGGCAAGACGCAGGTCAGCGCGACCTTCGCCGAGTACCTCAAGTCGGTCGGCGACGCCGGGGCCCGTGAAGCGGTCGACGAAGCGATTTCGGAGCGCTAGCTGGGTTCGACCAGTTCGCCTTCGAGGACGCTCATCAGGATCTCGTCGTGCCACCGGCCGTCGCGGCGGAAGCTCTCCCGCTTCCGCCCCTCCTCGACGAAGCCGAGTTTGCGGTAGACGTGGTAGGCGGCGGTGTTCTCCGCGACCACCCACAGGCTGATGCCGTGCAGGCGCATGGCGTCGAAGCCGTACCGGCAGAGCACCCGGACGGCGTCCGTGCCGTACCCGCCACCGCGGAACTCCGCTTCGCCCAGGTAGACGTCCAGGTCGGCCCGCCCGGACTCGGGTTCGGCGCCGGTCAGTGACACCAGCCCGATCGCGCGCCGCTCCGCCAGCGTCTCGACGCACAGGCTGAGGTCGCCGTAGGTGTTGTGCCGCCGTTGTGCGCAGTGTTCGGTCACCTGCGCGAGCGACAGCGGGTACTCGTTGATCATCCAGCGGCCGACCTCCGGGTCCTCGTTCCAGCGGTACAGCGCTTCGGCGTCGGACGGCTCCAGCGCCCGCAGGCGCACCAGCTCTCCAGTCAGCACCCCGTCGACCCTAGCGCGGGTGCGCCCTCAAGCCGTCCAAAGCAACAGCCCGGCGGCCACCGCCTCGACGCCGAAGTAGAACCAGATCGGGTAGAAGCGAGTGGCTTTGTCGACGAGCCGGGAAACGACCCGTCCGGCGGCCATCCCGGCCAGCGCCAGCGCGACGGTGACCACCACCCCGCGGCGGAACTCCCCGCCGTCGACCACGGCGAGCACGAGCACGGCGGCGACGGCGAGGCCGAACCCGCCGTAGACCGCCCGGACCTCGGACCGGCTTTCCGGCGTGTCGGCGGTGATGCGGAAGGGGCGCACCAGCGCCGCCGGCGCGGCGAGGGCGTAGGCGCCCATCGCTAGAAAGAAGGCGGCCACCCCGATGGGCACGATCGTCGTCATGCACGCTCCTGTTCGTCGTGTGCCACCATGCGGGCGGTGAACGACGTGGCGCTTCCGGAAACGTGCTGCGCCGAGGCGACGGTGTGGGTCGGTCTCGGGCGGGCGGCCTACCTCGGGCCGTCGCTCCGGCTGCGGGAGCACTCGGGCTCGGTGCACTGCTTCGCGCTGGGCCTCGACGCGCCGTTCACCATCAACGGCGAACCGGGCGTGCGCAGCGCCCTGATCCCCGCGCGCACGCCGAACCACCTCGAGTCCGCGGGCGGGCGGATGTTGTTCCTCTACCGCGATCCGAGCACGGCGTGGCTGGACGGCTTGCGGGCTCGGATGACCGCGCTCGACTCCGTCCACATCGGACACCGGGACGAACTCGTCCTCGCGGAGGAAGCCCGCGGCGGCCGCTTGCCCCTGCTCTCACCGTTGACCGAGCTCGCCGACGCGCGGATCAGTGCCGCGCTCCGGCTCCTGCGTGCCGACCGCGAAGGCCGCTTGAGCGTGGCGGAGGTGGCGAAGGCGGTGAACCTGTCGGCCTCGCGACTCCAGCACCTGTTCTCCGCGCACACGGGCACGAGCTTCCGCCGCTACCGCCTGTGGGCGCGGATGCAGCACGTCGGCGCGGCGGTCAGCGCGGGCCACACCCTGACCACCGCCGCCGTCGACGCCGGTTTCGCCTCACCCGGTCACTTCAGCGACAGCTTCCGCACCATGTTCGGCCTCAGCGCCACCCGCCTGCTGACCCCGGCCACGCGCCTCGTCGTGCTCGACCGGCCGTGATCAGCAGGCACCCCCGCGCCGGTCAGCGTGACTGCAGCGCGTCCACGGCCACGGCCTGCGCGATGACCAGGCGGCGGTCCACCTCGGCGTCCGCGATCTCGATCCGGTAGTGGTCGCGCAGCCAGGTCTTCTTGTCGACGCTGAACACCGGCTTGCCGTCGCGCACGAAGTCGAAGTGGTAGCGGAACGGGAACGGGATGTTCTCGATGATCGGCAGGAAGTTCCACACCCGCCGCAGCACGGCGATGCCCTGGCTGCGCTCGCTGCCGGTGGCCGTGCCGGCGCCCGCCTGGTCGAGGTGCCAGGTGGAGTTGAGCAGCGACTTGCCGAAGTCCTTGCGGAACAGGCCGATCGACCGGCCGTCGGCGTCGGTGACGTCGTAGCCGCTGCCCAGGTCGATCACCTTGCGGGCCTTGAACGCGGCCAGCACGGTGCGCTTGGTGGAGTCGGTGTAGATCGTCACCTCCTCCTTGAACTTGAGCCGCTTCTGCTCGACGAAGGCGATCAGCGGGCCCGGTTCGCCATTGTTGTCGGCGAAGATCTCGTAGCGGTTCACCGCGAAGGTGACCTTCTGGTGCATGTGCAAGGCGGAATGGTTCAAGGTGTCTCCCCCGGATGTGTCGGTGGTCACCCGGATGGTAGTCCCGGTTCTCACGCGGTGTAACACGGGCGTGGTGTCGGCCTGGCCCGGCCGGTGCGTTGAACCGGCGGCCGCCGGGGTACCCGGTGATCATGACCGACCAGTCACCGGCCACCGCAGAAGCCGTCGGCAAGATCAGCGCCGCCTTCGAGACGATCGAGCGCGCCCGGGGCGCCCTCTACACCTTCCACCAGCTCACCGGCACCGCCGACTTCGCACTGGAAGAGGGCATCGACGCCCTGCGCCGGGCCGGGCACCACGACCTGGCCGCCGACCTGGAGCGCG